>DVHZ01000131.1 GCA_018711685.1 Candidatus Excrementavichristensenella intestinipullorum
AAGCGCTGCCGGTATCATGCCTTATGGGGCGGAGTCGAGCCGCCTACTTAGCCGGTGGCTATGATGGGGGAAGACGCAGGAGAAGGGGCGCATTTTTCAGCAAATCTTCAGGCATTATCCAGCTTAACTCCAAAGCAAAGAACTATCCTGAGGCTATCCCTTGAAGGGAAAGAAAGGATGGATGGTATCATGAAAAAAACGCTTTGGACAGGTTTGTTGGCTATCTTGTTGGTGCCGCTGCTTTGTGCGCCTGGACTGGCTGTAACTACGGGCGTGGCGGTGGATGGAAAGATCTACGTTTTTTCTGGAACACAGGGCAGTTACGTTGCCGGCGGCAAAACCTTCATCATCGGAGAGGACAGCGTAACCATCCGGCAATCGGGTATGCCCGATCGGGTATTAGCCTTGGAGCCCATTGCGGGAGATGTGGAGACGGGGGAATCCCGGCGGGTAACCGGATCTTCTCTAACCGCCGTAGAGGAAGCGGGGGATCAGACCGGAGAGGTGCTGCGCCGGGGGACGATGGGGGAGACCGCGGGGGAGGATGTCCTATCCGCCTCAATGCCCGGCTTGACGCCTGGGGAGCAGGCTCAGGAGAGCGGCGCTGAACCGAGCTGCGCCGAGAAAGCGGCCCTTTTCTCCGCCTATGCCGCCGTGGATATTACCTATGACGCCGCCAGCGACCGGCTGTATTACCAGGGCAGGCCGGTGCGCCGCTTCGCGGATATCCGCCAGCCCATGGGGGAAGGAGCGGATGGCAGCGTTACGGTCAGCGCACTTTATATCAATGCAGATGAGGGCGAAGTGGATGTGGAGATCATTCGAGATTTCACAGCCCCCGACGCCCGAGGCGACGGTGCGCTCGCCGGTCTGATTGTCACGCCGGTGGAATAAGGCGCCGTAGGGGGGAGGAGAAGTTCTCCTCCCCCCTAAAATTCAGCAAAAATCCAAATGAATATGCTATACTATCCGGCGGAAGGGAGGTTAATCCCATGCGCCGGATTCTCATCGTAGAGGACGATTTGGACATATCTGAGCTGTTAAGCGCCTGGCTAACCGAGGCAGGGTATGAAACCGTGGAGGTTCACGACGGCCTGGAAGCGCTGGACGCCTTTTCCGCCGGGGGATTCGACCTGGTACTGCTGGACCTGATGCTGCCCAGGCTGGATGGCTTTGAGGTGTGCGAATGGATTCGCCAGCGGTGCGGCGTTCCCATTATCATGCTCACCGCCCTGGACGCAGAGGCCGAACAGCTAAGGGGCTACGATTTAAAAATAGACGATTATGTGACCAAGCCCTTTTCCATGCCCGTGCTGCTGCGTAAAATCGCCGCCGTGCTGCGCCGCTGCAGCGGCCGGGGAGACGAAGCGCCCAACCTTCTTCGCTACCGGGACTTGACCCTGGACCTGGATGCCTACACCGCCCGGCGAGGCGGGCAAAAGCTGGAATTGACTCACCGGGAATTCGAGTGCCTGCGGGAGCTGCTGAAAAACCAGGGCCGGGTGATGACCTACCAGATGCTGATCAACCGGGTGTGGAATTACGATTACCTGGGCGACGAGCGGGTGATCTACAGCCACATCAAGAATTTGCGCAAAAAGCTGGGCGGCGATTACATTCAAACGGTGAGGGGAGTGGGGTACCGTGTGGACAAGGATTAAGGGAAGCTTGACGCTGCGCATCTTTCTGGTCACCTGTCTGCTGCTGATGGCGGCCTGCCTGGCTACCTATGGCGCCATCGCCTATCTCACCCCCATTTCCTATACCAGTTTGCTGGAGGACGAGCTGCGCCGGGAGACCGGCGCCCTGCTGGCGCAGCTGGAGCAGAGCGACGCCGGCCGGTGCCAGGAGGCGCTGACGGCGTTTTTCCACAAGACCGGGGCGGAAATCCAGGTGATCGACCAATGGGGACAGGTGCTGTACGATGCCGCTCCCAACAGGGCGCTGCTGACGGCCGGTACGGCGGGGGCGGCGCTTGAGGAGGGCGGGGAAACCGGGCCGGAATCCGCCTATGTCTTGACGGCGGGGGACAGCGCCCTGGAGCAGGCCGCCCAAGGGGCGCGGGAAACCGGTTTTGCGGCGGAAGAAGGGGATATTACCGCCGCCGGCTGGGCGGACGGGGCTGTGGAGATGGGGAAGCCGTGGCAGGCCTTTTCCTTTGAGGACGGCAGGAAGGCCTACTTGGGGGTGTGGGGCGGACGCAAGGCGGTGAACCAGGCGGCGGAGGCCATGAAGCAAATCCTGCCCTTCCTGACGCTGGCCATCCTGGGCGCGTCGGTGCTGAGCGCCTTTTTCTACGCGGGCTTGATTACCAAGCCCATCGTGACCATCAGCGCCATCGCCGCCCGCATCGCCGGCCAGGATTTTGACGCCCGATGGACGGATCAGCGCAGCGACGAAATCGGCAGGCTTGGCGAAAGCCTCAACGCCCTGTCCGACAATCTGTCGGGGGCCTTGACCCGGCTGCAAGAGGCCAATGCCGCCCTGCGGCAGGATGTGGAGCGGGAACGGGAGACGGAACGGCAGCGCTCCGCCTTTTTCTCCGCCGCTTCCCACGAACTAAAAACCCCGGTCACCATCCTGAAAGGCCAGCTCAGCGGTATGCTGGCGCAAATCGGCGTGTACCGGGACCGGGAAAAATACCTGGCCCGTGCCCTGGAAGTGACCGGGCGGATGGAGAGCCTGATTCAGGAAATTCTCACCATCAGCCGCATCCAGTCCGGGAGTTTCTCCCTGGAGGCCGGGGAAATCGACCTGGGGGCGCTGCTGCACAGGCAGCTGGAAATGGACCGGGAATTGCTGGAGCAAAAGCGCCTGTCCCTTGAACAGCGCATCGCCCTTCCGACCATGGTTCGGGGACACCCGGGCCTGCTGGCCAACGCCATGGACAACCTGCTCATGAACGCCATCCTGTATTCCCCTCCGGGGGGGTGCGTCCGGGTGACGCTGGAAGGGCGCAGGCTGACCATCGAAAACACCGGCGCATACATTCCGCCCCAGGCGCTGCCCCAGCTCTTCACCCCCTTTTACCGGGTAGAGCCGTCCAGGAACCGGCAATCCGGCGGCAGCGGACTGGGGCTGTATTTGGTGGGAAGCATTTTATCGCTGCACAGGGCCTCCTATCAGATCCAGAATATCCGGGACGGCGTGCGTTTCCAGGCCCTTTTTCCGTGAGGGATCCCGGAGGGCCGGCCCTGGAAAACGGGCCCTGGGACCGGCTATTTCAGGGCGCGGATGACGGGGGTATGGTTGTCCTGGGGCAAGAAGCCCACCAGCTCCACCTGGCGAAAGCCTGCCCGCTCCATGGCCGCCATCTCGTGTTCCAGGGTCAATGGGGTATCGAAATGTACGAAGGCGCCCTGGGGGATGCCGTCCCGGCGGCGCCTTCTTGCACACTCGGCCATGGCCATGTCCTCCATGGCCTGGGTGGTGGCGATGTAGTCGCATTCCAGGAACAGGCCCCCGGGCTCCAGGCAGCGGCACAGCTTTTCAAACAGCGCCTGCTTGCGCCGGGCGGTAAAGTGGTGCAAGGTCTGAAAGGCCACCGCCGCCTGGAAGCGGGCCTCGCCCATGGGATAGGTAAAGTAATCCTGGCGCACCAAGGTCAGGTTTTTGTCCCCATGCTTGCGGCGCAGCAGCGCCAACAGGCCCCCGGCCAGGTCCACGCCGGTAACCGCCAGGCGGGGGAAACGGGCGAAGATCGGGTCCAGTTCCAGGCCGCTGCCGCAGCCGATATCCAGCAGGGTTTCAAGGCCGTCGGGCAACAGCCGGGCCAGCCAAAGGTAATGCTCCCGCCAGGGGGACATGTGGGCCTCGTACTGCTCCGCCCGGGCGTCAAAAAAGCCCGCCATGCTCTCCAGGGGCTGGTCCCAGGTTTGCCGGATCCATTGGCGCATCCATGCCTCGTTTTGATCCATCCTTGCGCCTCCCATGCCGCTTTTTGCTGAAAAAGCCCGCCGCAAAGCCGTTTTCCGTCCGCCTCGTGGCTTCCGCCGGGGCCTTCGCCTACCAGCGCCTGGGAAAGGCCCGCGCCTTGACGCCTGCCCTCTTTCCCGAACCAGGCGAAAGACGGAGCCGGTCCCCTTCCATAGAGAAGCGCTGAAAACGCCGTAGCCGGAAACTGCCATGGCCGGCGGCCGGGCTCCCGGAAAAACCAAGCAGCCCCAGGCCCTGGAGGGAAAAGGCCGCAGGATAGCGGGATGCCCGGAATCAAAAGAGAAGCCGCCCCTAAAAGGTCCCATTGTAGGGGCGGCTCCATTGGCGGCGCCCGGCGTTCAAATGCCGGTTTGCCGGCGAATGAATGCCCGAACAGAGGCCAGGCGGTCCTGCCAGTCGGGCCGGCCGTCGTGCCAGAATTCGGTGACGAAGAGGTTGACGCCCAGGGCGCGGGCGGTTTCCACGCCCTGGGGAAAATCCACGTGGCCGCTGCCGAATTCCATGTCCCGGTATTGCCCGGGCCGGGTTTCTTTTAGATGCATGGCCAGCAGATGGCCCCGGCCGCAGCCCAGGTCCGCGTACAGGTCGCCTTGGTATTTGACCGCCGCATTGGTCAGGTTGCCCAGGTCCGGATACACCCCCAGGTATGGGGAATGGATGGCGGCGACGAAGCCCATGGCCTTGCCCACGGTATCCATAAAGGGGGTTTCCATGGTCTCAAAGCCCATGAGCACCCCGTACCGGGCCGCCATGTCCGCGCACCGGGCCAGATTTTCCTGGAACAAGGCCCGGGTTTGGGCGTCGCCCTTTTCATAATAGACGTCGTATCCCGCCAGCTGGATGATGCGAATGCCCAGAAAATCGGCCAGGGCCAGCGCTTTTTCCATGATGTCCAGGGAGCGCCGGCGCACCGCCGGGTCGGGGTGGCCCAAGGGATACTTGCGGTGGCCGCTTAAGCACATGGTGCGAAAGGCCAGCCCTACCTGGTTTTGCGCCGCGGCGATCTGCCGCCATTGGTCCCTGTCCCAGTCCAGCCGGGCCAGGCGGCGGTCGCTCTCGTCGATGCTCAGTTCTACGTGGTCAAAGCCGGCCTGGCCGGCGGCTTGCAGCATTTGAACAAAGGACAAATCCCCGGGCATGGCCTTTTCGTACAGGCCCAGGTTGCAGGTTTTTTCGCTGGTGGCCATATCATTCTCCTCCCAATTGAGCCCACACGCCGCTGAGGGCCTTATCTACCGCTAAGAATTGGGCGTATTTGTCCCGGTACAGCTGGCGGTGCCTGGGGTCGGGCTGATAGGTCCGGTCGGGCAGCACCATGGCTTGGGCGGCCTGGCGCAGGTCCGAATAGGCCCCGGCGGCCACCGCTGCGGTCATGGCCGCGCCCAACGCGCCCAGCTCCTTGACGTCGATGGTCACCACGGGCAATTCCAGGATGTCGGCGAACATCTGCACCCACAGGGGGCAGTTCACCACGCCTCCCGCCAGGCGCACCGCCTGGGGCGGCTGGGCGCGGCTGGCCAGCAGCTTGTCTACATGGAGCTTGTGGCCGAAAACCACCGATTCGTACACCGCCCGCAGCATCTGCTCCCGGGTGGTGGAGGCGTCCATGCCCACGAAGGCGCCCCGGGCCCGGCCGTCGTCCCGGCTGCCGTACAGGTAGGGCAGGTACACCAGGCGCTGGCCCTGGGGGCCTACCTGGGCCATCAGGGCGTTGGCCGCTTCATACAGCCCCTGGCCCTGGGCCTGGGCGTACTCCCGCAGGAAGGCGTTGACAAACCATTCCTGGTTGGACGCCGAGGTGGGGGAGCATTCCTCCACCAGATAATAGTCCCGCAGGCAATACAGGGAATTCATCTTCACCGTGCCGTCCAGCACCGGCTGGCGGGCGATGTATTCGTTGATGCTCCAGGTTCCGGCGATCACCGCCAGGCAGCTTTCGTCCTCCACGTCCATGCCGATGGCGCAGGCGTCGATGTCGAACAGCCCCGCCGCCACCGGCGTGCCCGCCTTGAGCCCGGTGAGTTGGGCGCATTCCGCCGTCACCTGGCCGCAGAATTCCGAGGAATAGCACAGCGGCGGCAGCTTATCCTGGATTTCCTCCAGGCCGAACAGGGTGAGCAGCGCCGGGTCGTAAGCCGCCGTGCGCAGGTTCACCAGGCTGGAGCCGGACAGGTCGGTGATCTCCCCCCGGGCCTCCCCGGTCATGCGGAAGCGGATATAATCCTTTACGCCGAACACCCACCGGGTATTGTCCAGCACCTGGGGCTCGTTTTCCTTAATCCACTTGAGCAGCGCCACCGGCTGGGAGGGGAGAACGCTCTGGCAGGTGCGGGCAAAGGCCTTTTCGGTTACGCCCTGGCGCTGCCAGTCCTCCACCACCTGCTGGGCGCGGCTGTCGGTGGACACGATGCCCGGCCGGGCGGGCTTTCCGTCCTTGCCCCACAGATACAGCCCCTTGCCGTGGCCCGAAAAGGAGACCCCCAGGATGTCCGCCGGGTCCACCCCCGAGGAAGCCACCGTCTCCCGGATGACCTGGCAGTTCATGGCCCACAGCTCTTCCATATCCCGCTCGGTAAACCCCGGCCGGGGGGTGGACATGGCCGTCTGGCGCTTTGCCGACGCCACCTGCCGCCCCGACGTGTCGAACAGCACCGCTTTGGTGCTGGTGCCTCCGTTGTCCAAGCCCAACACATAGCCCATGGCGAATCCCTCCTTGCAGACTGCGTATGGTTTTGCCCTTATTGTACCAATTTTCCCCCAGTTCGTAAAGGGGCGGCGGCACAAAACTGTGAAAACAGAGGATTTCTTGAACCTGGACGCAACATAAACTTGTCAAAGGTAAATTTTTGTGGTATAATCCTAGCTGTGATAGGGGCTTGGATGAAGGGTCGTAGAACGATGACGTTAGGGCAGAATTTCCGTTTTGGATACTGGCAGTCGCCGCCCCTGGAGCGGATGAAGGCCATCCGCCGGGCGGGGTTTGACGACGTGATGCTGTGGTGGGGCCAGGAGTATGCCAAGCAGGACGGGGAGCCCGAGCAGCTGTGGCGCATGGCCCGGGAGCAGGGCCTGGCGGTGCGCACCGCCCATTTTCCCTCCACCAACGCCCACTGGCTGTGGCTGGAGGGGGAGCCGGGCCAGCGCTACCAGGCGGCGCTGATTCAGGCGCTGCGGGACTGCGGGGAGCTGAAGATCGAGCACCTGGTTGTGCATACCACCCGCCAGCTCATTACCCCGCCCCCCAATGCCCTGGGGGTGGAGCGGATGGGCAGGGCGCTGGAGGAGGCCCAGGCCCAAGGGGTAAACATCGCCCTGGAAAACACCCGCTTTTTGCGCTATAACCAGTACCTATACCAGCGGTTGAATTCGCCCCGGCTGAAGTTCTGCTTCGACAGCGGCCATGCCAACTGCTATACGCCCCAGGAGGACCCTCTGGCCCTCTTTGGGGATAAGCTGTGCACCATGCACCTGCACGACAATTACGGCCCCCGGGCAGGGGACCAGCACTACCCGATGGGGGAAGGAACGGTGGATTTCGACGCGCTGTTCAGGCGCTTGGCTCGGATGAACCCGGAGAGCTATAATTTGGAAAGCTATCTGTCGCCCCGCTTCGCCGGCTTGTCCATGCAGGACTATCTGAACCGGTGCTATCGGGGCTTGACCGCCCGCATCCAGTGGGCCGGCCGCCAGAGCGGCGGCTGAGGCTCAAGAAAAAAGAGGGGCCGGAAGGAAGGGCGTCGCCCTGCGCCGGGGAAGGCCCCGGCTGCTTATCGTCACCCAGCGCCGGGGAAGGCCCGGGCGCACAAATAAATCGGTAAAGGAGTATGTCCCATGAAGAAATTGGTTGCTCTGCTGTTGGCCGCCCTGCTTATGCTGTCCGGGAGCGCGGCCCTGGCCAATGTGGCCGACGAGGTGGCCCTGGGCGAGGCCATGACCCACGAGGAGCTGCTGGAAAAAGCCCTGGCCGAGGAAGGCTCCTTCGTGGTCTACGGCAATACCAGCCGCATCGCCACCGCCCTGGAGGAGTTCACCGCCCTGTACGGCATCGCCGGCGAGGCCAACAACCTGAAGGACGCCGAAATCTACATCAAGCTGGAAACCGAAATGAGCGGCGGGGCCAAGGGCGCCGACATGGTGATGATCCAGGACGGCGCTTCCCTGAAGAGCCAGGCCCTGGAGATGGGCTATCTGGTAAACTTCGTGCCCGCCTCCGTCAAGGACAGCGTGGGCGAAGAGGACTTAAATCCCCTGGTGCAGCAGTACATCAACAAGGTGTTCATCTGGAACAACCTGGGGGACAACGCGCCCGCCATCACCAACGTGTGGCAGCTCACCGAGCCCCAGATGAAGGGCAACGTGATCTTCAAGAACCCGGAGAGCGAGCAGGTGAACATGAACTTCCTGGTGATGCTCACCAGCCCGGAATGGTCGGACAAGCTGGCCCAGGCCTACGAGTCCCTCTACGGAACGCCCATCGACCTGAGCGGATACGAGAACGCCGGGTATAAGTGGATCGCCGAGTTCCTGAGCAACTGCACCTTCGGCAATTCGGACACCACCATCGCCGAGGACATCTCCCAGGAGAGCGCCCAGGGCAAGATCGGCCTGTTCGTCCTGTCCAAGCTGCGCTCCTCCAGCGTGTACACCGACAACCTCACCGTGGGCCAGTACAAGGCCACCGAGGAGGGAACCGCCATTGAGCCCTTCTCCGGCTTCATGTACCCCATGTACGCCATGGTGACCAGCAACGCTTCCCGGCCCTACACCGCCATGCTGTTCATCGAGTACCTGATGACCTCCGAGGGCTTCGCCCCCTGGGGCAAGTCCATAGGCGCCTACTCCACCAACACCCAGGTGGTCCCCAACGAGGGGGATCTGGGCATCGACGTGTGGAAGCAGACCCTGGTGATGGAGGACCCGGACTACATCCTGGACGCCTATGAGGACGTGTACTCCTTCGTGCTCAAATACCTGCAATAAGCGCCTTTGCCGCCCCCCGGCCCTGCGGGGCCGGGGGGCGGGGTACCCCATTCTCCCGCGCCCCGGCGCGGGGCGCGAGGTGATGCGGCCATGCAAAGGGCCAAGGCAAGCCCGGCCAAGCGGACGCTGGGCGCTTTAAAGGGCTTTTTTTCCAAGCCCGCCAACGTAATCCTGATCGTCTTCTTGGTGGCGCTGTGCTTTCTTACCCTGTATCCCCTGATCCTGCTGGTAGGGGAGACCTTTACCGTCCACGCCGGACGGGAAGCCCGGGCCACCGATCAGCTGGTAGGCGCCTTTACCACCTACCACTTCGACAAGCTGCTGTTTACCCTCAACGACGGAGGCCCTCAGGGGTTTACCCTGTCCAATAGCTGGATTCAGTTCTATGAGCCCCTGATGAATACCCTGGCCGTGTCGGTCACCGCCAGCTTTATCGCCATCCTCTTCGGCGGAACCGTGGCCTGGCTGGTCACCCGCACCGACATGAAGTACAAAAAATTCGTGTCTGCGGTGTTCGTGTTCCCCTATATCATGCCTTCCTGGACCCTGGCGCTGTTCTGGCAGACCTTCTTCCGCAATACCCTGGTGGGCACGGGGACGGCCAACGGCATACTGGCGGCGGTGTTCGGGGTGTACATGCCCGAGTGGTTCGTGTACGGCTACTTCCCCATCTCCATGGTGCTGGGGCTGCACTACGCCCCCTTCGCCTATATCCTCATCGGCGGCATCCTGCGCAACATGGACGCCAACCTGGAGGAAGCGGCCACCATCCTCAAGACGCCCCGTTCCCGCATCCTGCGGCGCATCACCCTGCCCATCGTGCGCCCGGCCATGCTGTCCACCCTTCTGCTGGTGTTCGCCAGCAGCATGAGCGCCTACGCGGTGCCGGTGTTCCTGGGCTCCCCGGTGCGCTATTACGTGCTGTCCACCAAGATGATGTCCCTGATGAATACCTATCCGGGCCAGGGCTACATCATCGCGGCGGTGATGATCCTGTTCGGGGTGGCTATCCTGGCCTTCAACCAAAAGGTGACGGGCAGCCGCAAGAGCTATACCACCGTGACCGGCAAGAGCGGCCAGGTCTCCCTGATTAAGCTGAAAAAGGCCAACCGGCCCATCGCCGTGGCGCTGCTGGTGCTGATGCTGCTGGTGGCGGTGCTGCCCCTGCTCTCCTTCGCCCTGGAATCGGTCACCATCAAGGCGGGGAATTACAGCCTGGACAACATGACCCTGGAGTTCTGGATTGGCCGGGATTTGGACTACCTGGACCAGGGCGACAGCAACGGCATACTGCTCAGCCCCAAGATCTGGCGCGCCCTGGGCTATAGCCTGCTGCTGGCGGTCACCTGCTCCCTGGTGGCGGGCACCTGCGGGGTGCTGGTAGGCTATGGCATCGCCCGCAGGCGGGGCAGCCGCCTGGCCAACGCGGTGAACGCCCTGTCCTTCTTCCCCTACCTGATGCCCTCCCTGGCCTTTGGCGCCATCTACCTGGCCATGAGCACCCGCATTCCCCTGCTCCACGGCTTCGTGCTGCTGGCGCTCATCGGCTCGGTGAAGTACCTGCCCTTCGCGTCCCGCTCCGGCGTGGGCGCCATGCTCCAGCTGTCCGGGGAGATCGAGGAGGCGGCGGTCATCGTGGGCGTGCCCTGGTGGAAGCGGATGGCGCGGATTCTGTTCCCCATCCAGAAATCTTCCTTCCTCTCCGGGTACCTGCTGCCCATGGTGTCCTGTATGCGGGAGCTGTCCCTGTTCGTGCTGCTGGTGCCCACCAGCAACACCATCCTCACCACCATGCTGATGCAGTACAGCGAAAAGGGCTGGGCCCAGTTCGGCAACGCCATCAACCTGCTGATTATCGCGGTGGTGCTGCTGATCAACCTGCTGGTGAATAAGCTCACCGGGGCGTCCATCGACAAAGGAATTGGAGGATAGCGGGATGCCGGAGATTATTTTACGCCACGTCACCAAGCGGTTTGGCAAGACCGCCGCGGTGGACGACCTGAATATGGTCATCGAGGACAACGCCTTTATCACGCTGCTGGGCCCCTCGGGCTGCGGCAAAACCACCACCCTGCGCATGATCGCCGGGCTGGAAACCCCCACCGAGGGGGAAATCTGGATCGGAGGGGAAAAGGTGTTCTCCTCCCAGGACAATACCAACGTGCCCCCCAACAAGCGGGACGTGGGCTTCCTGTTCCAGAACTACGCCTTGTGGCCCCATATGACCGTGCGGCAGAACATCGCCTTCGGCCTGGAAAACCTGAAATGGGACAAGGCCCGTATCGCCGCCCGGGTGGAGGAGCTCACCAAGATGCTCAAGATCCAGGAGTACCTGGAGCGCTACCCCAGCGAGCTGTCCGGCGGACAGCAGCAGCGGGTGGCCATCGCCCGTACCCTGGCCCCAGGGCCCAAGGTGCTGTTCATGGACGAGCCCCTGTCCAACCTGGACGCCAAGCTGCGCACGGAAATGCGCGCCGAGCTCAAGCGCCTCCACGTGGATACCGATTCCACCTTCGTCTACGTCACCCACGACCAGCTGGAGGCCATGACCCTGTCCTCCAAGGTGTGCCTCATGGAAAAGGGCGTGCTCCAGCAGTACGCGCCCCCTCTGACCATGTACCTGGAGCCGGAAAATCTGTTCGTGGCCGATTTCATGGGCAGCCCCACCATGAACTTCATCCCCGGCCGGGTGGCGGCGGTGGAGGGGAAAAAGGTTGCCCTCCATATGCTGGGCGCCCAGCTCTCCTTCCAGGCCCGGGAGGCGCTGCCCAGCCTGCCCCAAGAGGTAGTGGTGGGCGTGCGCCCCGAGTTCATCACCCTGAACCAGGGCGGCGGCCTGCCCGGCAAGGTCTACTCCACCCTGCCCGCCGGTATGGAAACCACGGTGCGGGTCAGCGTGGCGGATTCCATGGTCACCAGCGTGGTGTTCGGCGGCATCGATTACCCGGTGGATAGCCCGGTGAACCTGGGCTTTACCGGCGAGAATATGCTGCTGTTCGATCCCCAGAGCGGAAAACGCCTGGCGATGGGAAGCCTCTAGGCCGGAGCTTCTCCGCCGACAGAACGGGGGCGGGGCGCTTCGCGCCCCGCCCGCCCGCCGGCGCAAAAAGCGGCGTCCGGCCTACAGGGGCCGGGTCAGCTCGTACATCAGGATGCCGGCGGCCACCGCCGCGTTGAGGGATTCTGCGCCGCCCCGCATGGGCAGCTTCAGCTTCTGGGCGGC
>DVHZ01000132.1 GCA_018711685.1 Candidatus Excrementavichristensenella intestinipullorum
CCGGGCCCGGCCCAAGGGCCGGGCCCGGCTGGGGCGGGGGGCGGCCCGGGGAGCGGAAAAGTTTGGTTATCCCCTTGACAGGGGCGCGGCGGTGCGCTATAATGCAGGCGACAACTGAAAGACGTCTTCAGGGCGGGGTGCAAATCCCCACCGGCGGTAAAGCCCGCGAGCCGAAAGGTTGATCCGGTGTGACTCCGGAGCCGACAGTATAGTCTGGATGGAAGAAGATGAACGCTTTTCCCATTTGCCGCCGTCCGGCCCCTGTTGCGCGCGCTTCAGGGGCCGTAATCAACGGAAAACGGGCTTAGCTGCCCGGAAGAGAGGCAAAGGGGGATTTGTTATGATGGGTACCCAGAGGCAGAGCAGGATTTCCGCAGGTAGGTTGGCTCGAATTGGCGTATTGGGCGCCATCGCCGCGATCCTGTTTTATTTCCCGGAAGTTCCGGTGATCGGCTTTTACAAGCTGGACTTCTCCACCTTGCCGGCACTGCTGGGCGGGTTCGCCATGGGGCCGTGGGCGGGGCTGGCCATCGTGCTGATCAAGGACCTGTTCGGCCTGCTGCACTCCAGCAGCGCCATGGTGGGCGAATTGGCGGACTTCCTGTGTTCGGCTTCCATCGTATTGGTCGCCTCGCTGATCTACCTGCGGCATAAGACCTTTAAGGGCGCACTGGCCGGCATGGGGGTAGGCGTGGTGGTGATGGCCCTGATAGGCGGCCTGGCCAACTACTACATCATGATTCCCTTCTACATCGGCCAAATGGGTTTCCCGGAGGAAGCGGTCATCGGCATGATGTCGGCGGTCATTCCGGCGGTGGACAGCGTACTTAAGGTGGTGCTGCTGGTGACGATTCCCTTCAACCTGCTCAAGGGCGTGGTGCTGTGCGTGCTGACGCTGCTGATGTACAAGCGGCTTTCCGGGCTGCTGCATGAGAAAAAATAAGCGAAACGGGGTTTCCATGGTCTATCGGGTAAATGGTCCGGCTCAGACCCAAGCGCTGGGCCGGGCGTTGGGGGAACAATTGGCCGCCGGCGACACGGTGTTGTTGTCCGGTGGCCTTGGCATGGGCAAATCCGTGCTGGCCCGGGCCATTGCCAGGGCGCAAGGGGTGGCGGGGCCCATGCCCAGCCCCACCTTTACCCTGATGCAGCCCTATGCGGGCCGCTGCGCCCTGTGCCATTACGACCTGTACCGGCTGGAAGACCCGGAAGAATTCTACGCCGCCGGGCTGGACGAACCCCTGGGCCGGGCGCTGTGCCTGGTGGAATGGCCCATGGAAGGGGTGGAATTTCCCAGTCCGCGGATCATAGCGTCGATAGACCGGGGCGAGGACAGCCAAGCCCGGGTGATCACCCTGGCCCATGAAGGGCTAGGCGCCAGGGCGGAAGGGCTATTGGCGGCGCTGTCGCCATGGGAGGCAAAGGCATGATCGTATTGGCGGTAGACAGTTCGGGCCCGGTGGCATCCACGGCGGTGTCCCAGTCGGGCAAAATTCTCTATGAATCCTCGGCGGCTGTAGGGCTCACCCATTCCCAGACCTTGCAGCCCATGATCGAAAACGCCATGGCGGCGACAGGGCTTTCCCCTCGGTCCTTGGACCTGCTGGCCTGCGTGGCGGGGCCCGGCTCCTTCACGGGGGTGCGCATCGGGGTATGCGCGGTGAAGGCCATGGCCCAGGCCCTGGACAAGCCCTGCGTGGCGCTGGACGCCCTGGAGGTGCTGGCGGCGGGGCAGTTTGGCTTTGAGGGAGTCATCTGTCCCATGCTGGACGCCCGGCGCGGCCAGGTATACGCCGCCGCCTTCCGCTTTAGCCAGGGGGAAGCGCCTCAGCGGCTGATGGAGGACCAGGCGCTGGCCCTGGACGACTATCTGGCCCAACTGCCCAAAGACGAGAGGCTGTTGTTTGTGGGAGACGGGGTAACTGCCCTGGGCGGCCAGGTGCGGGCGGCTGCCGGCGAACGCGCCCTATTGTGTCCCGATTACCGCGGCCAACTGCGGGCAGGGGCGGCCTGTTATCTAGCGCCCCTCAAGCCGGCCACCAGGGCCATGGAGCTGTCCCCCATCTACCTGCGCAAGCCCCAGGCCCAGCGGGAACGGGAGGCGCGGCTGGGGGGTGCGGGCCGTGGCTGAGGTTCAGGTGGGGCTCATGACCCTGGCGGACGTGGAGGCGGTACACCGGATTGAAACCCAATGCTTTCCCATTCCCTGGTCCCGAGACGCCTTTGAGCGGGAAGTGACGGAAAACCAGTGCGCCCGGTACATGGTATTGCGGGAGAACGGAACGCCGGTGGCCTACGCAGGGGTCTGGCTGGTGCTGGACGAGGGCCACATCACCAACATCGCGGTGCGTCCGGACCGCAGGCGGCTGGGCTACGGGGAGCAGGTGACCCGGGCGCTGATGCAGCTATGCGCGGACACGGGGATCGCCTATCTGACCCTAGAGGTACGCCGCAGCAACGTAGCGGCTCAAGGGCTCTACCGCAAGCTGGGGTTTGAGGCAGTAGGCTTTCGCAAGCGCTACTATGAAGACACGGGGGAAGACGCGCTGATTATGGTATGCCAGCATATGCCCCCCGCCCATCCGGAAAACGATCCTTTTCTGATAGAAGAATAACCAAAGACAACCGAGGACGGCGCAGCGACGACCCCGCCGCGCCGTCCCCGGTCATTTCCATCGCCGCAACGCCTACGCCATCAGGGCGGTTGCCAAACTACACGCCACCGCGCCTGGCGGTTCCAAGGGGGCGTCCCCCTGGCGGGGGCCCGGGGGCAGCGCCCCCGGCGCCGAGTCAGCCGCCCTATCCGGCGCGTTATCGAGCCCCACCGCATCCCCACATCCCCGGCCACCCCGGTCCCCCGTCTCCCCGTAATCCCCGTCACC
>DVHZ01000133.1 GCA_018711685.1 Candidatus Excrementavichristensenella intestinipullorum
CTACCCCCGGCTTCTCCTCCCCCCACGTCAACCGGAATACCCACCATGACTCCATAAAACAACAAAAAGGGCCGTCCCTCGGACAGCCCTAAACAATCCTTCGCGCAATTAGGCAGCGGCATCCTCCGCCACGGCATCCCCAGCAGTGGTTTCCCCAGTAGTATCCGCCTCGCCGGCAGCAGGATCTTCAGCGGTGGTTTCCCCGGCAGTATCCGCCTCGCCGGCAGCAGTATCTTCAGCGGTGGTTTCCCCGGCGGTATCCGCCTCGCCGGCAGCAGAATCCTCGGCGGTAACCACGTCTTCCAAGGCGATGGAATCGCCGGCGGCGCTCTCCTCCTGCTTCATCTGCTGGGCGCTGAGGATGGTGCAGGTGATGGCCAGCACAATGAAGACCAATACGCCGATTTTGGTAATCAGGGCCAATTTTTCTTCCATGCCCTTGGCTTTCGATTTTCCGAAGAAGGTTTCCGCGCCGCCGCCAATGGCGCCCAGGCCAGCCCGGTTGCCCTCCTGCATGAGGACGCAGACGATAAGCACCAAGGCGACAAGGATGAGCAGAATATTGATGACAGTGACCATATTGAGGAAACCTCCTTACAGCATAAGGCTAATTCACACAGTAAGTTTGATTATACCATATGCGCGGCGTTTTGACAACCGTTCGCCAAAAAATTACACACCGTGCAGGGGCCCGCGCCATTGCCTCTCTATTGTACACGTCCGGAGCCCGCAGCGCAAGGGATTGGGAGGCGCTGAGAAAAATATTCCCGTCAGGCCCATTAAAATTTCACGTTGGGGGAGGAAAGACGCCTGCAGCGGCGAATGGGTAATGGGGCCGCAAGGCCGCGCAATTGTGAGAAACAAAGGAAAAGCGAGGGGGGAACAGCCTTGGAGGTCACCGCAGCCATGCTCCTGACGGTGTGCCCTTTGGTTTTTCTGGCGTCGCTGGTGGACGCCATCGGCGGCGGGGGCGGACTCATCTCTCTGCCGGCCTACCTGGTAGCCGGACTTCCGGCCCAAATGGCCTCAGGAACCAATAAATGCTCCGCCTGCTTCGGTACGCTGCTGGCTACCATCCGCTATGGCCGGTCGGGCAAAATCCTGTATAAACCGGCTCTGTTGGCGGTGGTGGGGGCCATCCCCGGCTCCTTCCTGGGCTCCCAGGTGCAGCAGCTGCTGCCGGAAAGCACGGTGCGGGCCTTTATGCTGGTGGCCATCCCCTTGGTGGCGGTACTGCTGCTGCTCAAGCGGGATTTGTCCGGCAAGCCCAAGGCCATGGACCGCAAACGGCTGACCATCTGCTTTTTCATCGGCTTGGGCTGCGGGTTCTACGACGGCTTTTTCGGCCCGGGCATGGGCACCATCCTGATCGTATTGTTTACCTGGGTGGGCGGCATGGAGGCGGTGTCGGCCTCGGGCTGCGCAAAGCTGGTGAACCTGGCCAGCAACGCCGCCGCCCTCGCTTCCTTCTTCATGGGCGGCTATGTGCTGCTGCCCCTGGCCCTGCCCGCTACCGCTTGCTCCCTGCTGGGCGGCTACTTGGGCGCGAACCTGGCCCTCAAAAAGGGCGCTCAGCTCATCCGCTGGGTGATGCTTGGGGTGCTGGCCCTGCTCATCGCAAAACTGGCCCTGGAATTTCTGGGCATCATGTAACGGGCGCCACGCAATGGACGTCATGTAACAGGCGCCCAGAACCCCGGCTTCCCCTGGGGGAAACCTCCCCCGCCCATTCCCGGAGAACCCCGGCGTCAGCCATCCCCCGGCTCTCCCCTGGATGGCACGATGACGGCAGGGCAAAACGAACGCGGCGCACCGGTATCCCCGGCGCGCCGTCCTTTTGCAAAAGGCCCGTAACCCAGCCCCCTATACGGGACTTATGAACTTCAGGCGAATCCAGCCCTTCGTGCCGTTCTGGGTGGTCACATAGCCCCAATACCCGTCCAGCTTGGTGAGCTTCACAGCCGTGTAGCGCTTTAAGGCGTTCAGCGCGGCGGCAGCCGTGCTGGGGGATTCCCGCAATATGGCCCGCTTCGTCCCCTTGACCACGTAAATGCCGTCCTTTTTGTAAGGCTTCTCCACTAAGTTGCGGTCGCCCTTTTTGTTCTTGGGCTTGACAAAGCCCTCCCCGCTTGCGATCTGAACGCGCCACAAGCCGTTTTTGGTGCTCAGATGAACAACCTTGTCCCCCCGCTTCAGCGTATCCACAGCTACCGAATTCACGTTGGCCCGCTTATGCACGGACAGCTGTTCCACCGCGCAGTAGTAAGCCTGCCCCACCTTGGCCATAGCCGGTATGGCGCCCAGAACCATGGCCAATACTACCGCCAAACAGGCCAACGCCTTGGGCCCTCTTCCAGACAGAGACATGGCAAGCGTCCTCCTTTGTTACTTTGTTATCTATATGATACAACGTCCAGCCTCCTGCGCATAGTCATATTCAAAATTTAATATTCTGCTCGCAATTGAGCGCAAAATGCAATTTACGGGGAAAGCGTTGATTTGCCGATGCAAATGGGGTATACTAATCGGCACATAAAGGACGCGAAAAAACAAAAGGGCATAAAAAATAGGAGGGGAATATCATGGCCTACTATTACGAGGAGCCGTCCCATACCTTTAGCGAATACCTGCTGGTTCCCGGTTATTCCTCGGCGGAGTGCATTCCCGCCAACGTGTCCCTGCGCACACCGGTGACCAAGTACCGCAAAGGCGAGACGCCGGCTCTGTCCATGAACATTCCCCTGGTGTCGGCCATCATGCAGTCGGTATCGGACGATAAAATGGCCATCGCCTTGGCCAAAGAGGGCGGCATTTCGTTTATTTTCGGCTCTCAGCCCATCGCCCGGCAGGCAGAGATGGTGAAGCGCGTCAAGAGCTATAAGGCCGGCTTCGTGGCCAGCGATTCCAACGTGCGGCCGGATCAAACGCTGGCGGACATCCTGGCGCTGAAAGCAAAAACCGGCCATTCCACCGTGGCGGTCACCGACGACGGCACGGCGTCGGGAAAATTTCTGGGCATCGTGACCAGCCGGGATTACCGGGTCAGCCGGATGGACAAGTCCGTACCCGTGAGCCAGTTCATGACGCCCCTGGAACGCATCGTATACGCCCGGGAAGGCGTAACGCTGAGCGAAGCCAACGACATCATCTGGGCCCATAAGATCAACGCCCTGCCCATCGTGGACGCCAACCAGCGCCTGGTGGCCTTCGTGTTCCGCAAGGACTACGACAGCCACAAGGAAAACCCCAACGAACTGCTGGACGGCCACAAGCGGTACGTGGTGGGCGCGGGCATCAATACCCGGGACTACGAGGAGCGCGTCCCCGCGCTGGTGGAAGCCGGGGCGGACGTTTTGTGCATCGATTCGTCGGAGGGGTTCACCGAGTGGCAAAAGCGCACCTTGTCCTGGATACGGGGGCGCTATGGCGACAGCGTCAAGGTAGGCGCGGGCAACGTGGTGGACCGGGACGGCTTCCGCTTTCTGGCGGAGGCGGGGGCGGATTTCATCAAAATCGGCATTGGCGGCGGCGCGATCTGCATCACCCGGGAGACGAAAGGGATCGGGCGGGGCCAGGCGACAGCGGTGATCGAGGTCGCCAAGGCCCGGGATGAATACTACCAGGAAACCGGTATCTATATCCCCATCTGCTCCGACGGCGGCATCGTGCAGGACTACCACGTCACCCTGGCCCTGGCTATGGGGTGCGATTTCTGTATGCTGGGCCGGTATTTCGCCCGGTTCGACGAGAGCCCCTCCAACAAGGTCATGGTGGGGGGCAGCTACATGAAGGAATACTGGGGCGAGGGCAGCGCCCGGGCGCGGAACTGGCAGCGCTACGACATGGGCGGCGACGCCAAGCTCTCCTTCGAGGAAGGGGTGGACAGCTATGTGCCCTACGCCGGCCGGCTTCAGGACAATGTGGCGCTCACCCTGAGTAAGGTCAAATCCACCATGTGCAACTGCGGCGCCCTCACCATTGCGGAGTTACAGCAGAAAGCCCGGCTGACGTTGGTAAGCTCGGTGAGCATCGTAGAAGGTGGCGCCCACGACGTGGTGCTGAAAGACAAACACCCGGCCATCCTGGTGGAATAAACCGGTATTTTTCAGGGGGGGAGCCCATTGGGCTTCCCCCCCTTTTGTCCGTCCCAGGCCGGCCTCCCGCCCCCGGAACAACGCCTGAAGCTGGGGGACCGGGGGCCGGGGGGCCCGGGGGGCGGAGCCCCCCGGCCCCCAAAGCCCAGCCGCCGAAGGCAGCTGGGCTTTCCGGTTCCCCGCTTCAGCTGGCTTTCGCCTCCTGAAGGATGAAGGTAAAGGTGGAGCCCTTGCCCACCTGGGTCTGCACGTCGATCTTGCCCTGCATCAGCTCCACCACCAGTTTGGCGATGGACAGGCCCAGCCCGGTGCCGCTGGTGCGCATTCGGGACCGGTCCGCCTTGTAAAAGCGCTCCCATATATAGGGCAGGTCCACCGGGTCGATGCCCGCGCCGGTATCGCTGACCCCCAGGGCCACCCGCCCCTCGCCCGCCTTGCGGGCGAATAGGGTCACCTTGCCGCCGGGAGGCGTGAAGGAGAGGGCGTTGTCGGCCAGAATGATGAGCACCTGGAGGATGCGGTCCTCGTCCCCCATGACCATCAGGTTCGGTTCGGCCTCTACCGCCAGTTCCACGCCGCCCTCCTGGGCCCGGCCCTGCATTCTGCGGGCCGCAGCTTCCAGCAGGCCCTGGGGCTCCATGGGCTCCAGCTCCAGTTGGATGCGCCCGGCTTGGAGCCGGCTCATATCCAGCATTTCTCCGATCAGCTTTTCCAGGCGGATGGTCTCCTGGTATATCACCTGGTAGCAGTTTTGCCGTTCCTGCTCGGTTTCCATGAGCCCGTCCAGTAGCGGCTCCACCATGCCCCGAATCCCGGTAAGGGGCGTGCGCAACTCGTGGGAAATATTGGCGATGTAATCCCGGCGCATCTGCTCCAGCCGCTGGGCCTCGGAGATATCCCGCACCAGGCATACCGCTCCCGTCGCTTCGCCTTGGCTGCTGATCACCGGAGAGGCAATGGCCTCGATGGTGCGCCCGGTCACCGTCTGCCAATTGGTCACGATGCGTTCGCTCCCCAGCATGGAGGCGTGGAGCATGTCGATGAGCTGGCGCTGGTGCTCCAAGGCGTGGGGATCGTCGGGGCGCACCTCCCAGGCCTTGAGCTCCAACAGGTTCAGCGCCGCGCCGTTGTGGTGGATCACCCGGCCTTCCCGGTCGATGGCGATGATGCCCTCCCCGATGGCGGACAGGATCTTTTCCAGCTTGGTCTTTTCATCGCTCAGGGTGCCGATGGTCTCGCTGAGCCGGGCCGACAGCAAGTTCAGCGTGCCGCCCAGCCGGCCGATCTCGTCGGCGGAGGTCACCTGGAAGCGCTCCCCGTAGTGCCCCTCCGCCATGCGGCCCGCGATATTGGACAGGGCGGTCACGGGCCGCGCAATGCGCCGCCCCATAAACCAGGCCAGTACCGCGGCGCAGGCCAGCGCTGCGGCGCAGGCCAGCGCCATCATCCACAGCACCCGGCCGGTGGCCTGGCTCACATCGGTAATCGGACGGCACAGAATGATGGCCGCCAGCACGTCGCCGCTCTCCGAATCCACGATGGGCGTTCCGGCGAACATCACGTGGCCCTCCACAAATTGCAGTTCCCGCACGTCGGTGGCCGAATGCCCCTCCAGGATGGAACGCATCAGCTGCTCGTCCACCGATCCGGCCAGGTTGAACCGCAGCAGCGCGTCCTGGTCTTCCTCCAGGCCTTGTCCCCCGCTCTGGCTTTTTTCCTCTTCCTCTGCGTTCAGGGCTTTCGACTGGCCGCCTTGCTTTTCCTGGTTCGCGTCGCTCTGCTCCGCGCCGTTGTTCTTGGATCTGATGAATTCCTTTAGCTGATCCTCAGCCGTTGAGGCGGCGGTGTTGTCAAAGAGGGAAAAGCCTTGGGGCGGATAGGGTACGCCTTCGGGCCAATTGCCGCCCTGGCCGCGCTCTTCTTCGTTCTCTTCCCGTTCTACGTGGGGCTTTTGAAAGTCCTTGGTGGGCATTTGCCGGGCCACCATATCCGAATCCACATAGATGAGCTGCGCGTCGGTCAGCGCTTCGATCTCCTGCAATCCCCTCAGGGTGAGCACCCGTACCCTGCCGTCGGAGCGGGAAAGCATTTCAGCCACTGCCCCGGCTTTGTTGAGCAAGTCGCTCAAATTGGTCTGGATGACGCTCTGGCGCACCAGCCAAAAACTGACCAGGCCGGTCAGCAGCATAGCCAACAAAGTGACCGCCACATAACCGGCCAATATTCTGGCAAAGATGGATTGGGGGCCCTTGGGGGCCCCGCCGCTTTGATTGCTCATGCTATTCGTTGACCTCGAACCGGTACCCTACGCCCCACACCGTCTTGATGTCCCAGGTGTTTCCCGGCTGGCACAGCTTAGCCCGGATGCGCTTGATATGGCTGTCCACCGCCCGGGTATCCCCCAGGAAGTCGTAGCCCCAGATGCTTTGCAGCAGGTGCTCCCGGCTGAACACCATACCCGGATTGCTGGCCAACGTCCACAATATTTCGATCTCCTTGGGGGTGCAGGGCACGTTCTGGCCGTTGAGCTTGACGATGAAGGCGCCCATATCGATGTCCAGGTTGCTTACCACCAGCCGGGTGCCCTTGTTGTCCTCCTTGAGCTCGTACATGCGCCGCAGCACCGCTTTGACCCGGGCCAATACCTCCCGGGGGCTGAAGGGCTTGGAGATGTAGTCGTCGGCCCCCAATTCCAGCCCCAGCAGTTTGTCGAACTCCTCGCCCTTGGCGGTGAGCATGATGATGGGAATATTGCTGCTCTTGCGGATCTCCCGGCATACCACCAGCCCGTCCATCTTGGGCATCATGATGTCCAGCAGCATCATGTCGGGGCGGGACTGGCGCACATGGCGAATGGCCTCCTCCCCGTCGTAGGCGGACAGGAGCTGATATCCCTCCCGCCGGAAATAGGTGCCCAAAGACTGGTGTACGTTCACGTCATCATCGGCGATCAAAATGCGGTATCCGCTGCGGTATTCGTCCATACCGGAACCTCCTTCATATTCCCCGCGCGTAATGGATAAAGCATATCATGCAGATTGGGCGAAAGCGTGGCATACCTTGGAACAATTTTCTGATAACCGGGGCCGCCCGTGGTTCATCCATCGGGCGGCCCTTTTTCCCCGCAAAGGCTTTATTCGCCCTCTGCCTCGGGCAGCTCCCCTTCCCCGCTGGCCGCCTCCGGCTGGGGCGCTTCCGCCGCCTCCGGGGCGCCCTCGCCGGGCTCCTGGGCGGGCTGCTCTTCCTGGACGGGCGCTTCCGGCCCGGCGGGCTTGGCGCCCTCCGCCGGAGCCTCGATCAGGCCGGGGCCGGGCGTGTAGGAGATCTTGGCGATGCGGGCCGCCTCGGCGTGGGCTTCCTCCACGATCTCGTTGGCCCGGGCCAGGGCAGCCTTCAGCGCCTCGTGGGAGCGGGCCAGCCGCTGCTGGGCCAGGGAGCGGATGGATTCCGCCTCCTGATTGGCGTGCTCGATGATTTCGGCGTACTCCATCTCCGTGCGGTTGTTCACCACGTAGGCGTGGTCCTTGGCCTCCCGGATGATGCGGGTGGCCTCCGCCTTGGCGTTGGGAATTTGGATGTATTCATCCCGGAACCGGGTGAGTTCCTCCACGTTTTCCCGAAGCTGGCGGGCCTCCTCCCGGCTCTCGGTGAGGCGCTTTTCCTTTTCGGCAAGGGCCTTGAGCATTTCCTCCTGCTTCTGGTCCAGGACGCGGCGCATCTCCTTTTCCTTCGCCTCCACCATTCGCCGTCCCTCGTCCTGAGCCCGGCGCGTCTCTTGCTGGGCGCTCTCCTGGGCTTCGGTCAATTCATCGCACCGGCGGCCCCGAGCGGACGCCACGCAGATCAAAATAATGGCCAGCACCAGCAAAATGGACGCCGCCAGCAACAGCTGCCAGGGCTGCACATAGGCCAGAAAACCGTTTACCGCGCCGGACGCGTTCGCCATGGCATCCCCCCAGAACTGGGTGACATTCTCCATACATGAAGCCTCCTTTTTCCCGCAATCCAATCATATACATTTACTCTATCACGAACCATTTTCCCTGTCAAGTGCGGCATTTGCGCAAAAGTATGGCATTTTCTCCCTCTATTTGGGGCGGGGGCAAGGCGTTCCAACCGGGACGGCGGGGGCAAAAAGCCCGCCCATGGCTAAGTCATGGGCGGGCTTTTTGCCCCCGCTTTATTCTTCCAGGGCGTACCCCGGCTTTGGGGAGCGGCCGTGCTGGCGGTCGAAGTTCTCCTGATTCTTGGCCAGGTAGCGCCGGTGCAGCTCCTGGGCGTCCATTCCCGCCCGCAGGCACATGCTCACGAAGAAATGGAGAATGTCCACCAATTCCTCCTTCACGTTGTCCGGATTGACGGGCTTGGGGTTTTTCCACCACTTGAAGTTGACCTCGTCGATGAGCTCGGCCAGCTCCGACACCATGGCCAAGGTCTGCATCTGAATCCATTTGTCGTCGGGGATATCCTGCAAATGCCGCCGCTCAATGAGTTCGTCGTTAAACGCCTTTTGCAGGGCGAAGATGTGATCCAGCTTGTCCACGCTCACCCCTCCTTTTGTTCCACGCCCCGGCCCACCATGGCCAAAGCGGGCTGGGCGGACAGCGCCTGCCGCCCGGCCTCAAACACCTGCTCGTAGGTCAGGGAATCGATGCGGCGGATCACCTCGTCCTCGCTCTGGGTATCCCCCATGAGCAGCAGCCGCCTGCCCATGGCGTTCATCCGGCTGGAGGTGGATTCCAGTCCCAGCACGTACCCGCCCTTGAGCTGCTCCCGGGCCTGCTGAAACTCCTCTTGGCTCATGCCCTCCCGGGCCAGCTTGTCCGCCTCTTGGCGGATGAGGTCCAGCACCTGCTCTCCGTTCTGGGGGCTGGCCCCGGCGTATACCACCAGGACCCCCGTGTCCTGATAGCTGGAGGGATAAGAATATACCGAGTAAGCCAGGCCCTTTTCCTCCCGAATGGTTTGGAATAGCCTGGAGCTCATGGCTCCGCCAAATACGCTGTTCACCACAGCCAGGGCGTACAGCCCGTCGCTGCCCTGGGCCACCCCGGGATAGCCCAGGCTCAAATGCACCTGCTCGATCTCCTTTTCCCGGCACAGGGTGCGGGGACAGGCCGGCGCGGAACGGTATTTGGGCAGGGGATGGCCGCTGGGCATCCAATGGCCCAACAAGGCCTGGGCCAGCTCCACCACCTGGTCCCATTGGTAGTTCCCCGCCACCGCCAGCACGCAGTTATCCGAGCGGTACATGCTCCGGTAGTAGTCCAGCACTTGGTCCCTGGTCATGGCGGTAAGGGTTTCCTGGGTGCCCAGAATGGGCCGGGCCAGGGGCTGATCCCCGTACCGGGCCAGCATGATGAGCTCGCTGACCACGTCCTCCGGGGCGTCCTCGGCCATGTTGATCTCCTCTAGCACCACGCCCTTTTCCTTGTCCAGTTCTTTCTGGTCGAAGGTGGCGTTCAGCACCAGATCGCTGAGCACGTCCATGGCCAAGGGCAGGTGCTGGTCCACCACCTTGGCGTAAAAGCAGGTGCATTCCTTGGCGGTAAAGGCGTTGAGCTGGCCCCCTACTGCGTCCATCACCTGGGCGATCTGCCGGGCGCTGCGCTTTGTGGTGCCCTTGAACAGCATGTGCTCGATAAAGTGGCTTACCCCGCCCTGTTGGGGCTGTTCGTACTGGCTGCCCACGCCCAGCCACAGCCCTACCGAAACCGAGCGGAATTGGGACAGGCGCTGGCCGACGACCCGAAGGCCGTTGGGCAGCGTAATCTGGTCAAACATGGATTCACTCCCGCTTTCCCCCGCCGGATAAGACGAAGAATTGAAGGCGGCTAATGCCCTCAATTCTTCATCGGTACGCTCCAGCGGAAAATTTTGATTCGCGCCCGCCAGCCGGGCATGTCTATGCCGGGACCGGCCCGGGCTGGACCCCTTACCGGCGCATGCCGCCCCGGCCGCCCCGGTCGCCGTCCCGGCGGGGGGGCCTGCGCACCGGCATGGCCTCGTTGTCGTAGTGGATATCGTTGCGCACCAGGTTGATGCGGCCCTGGGAATCGATTTCAGCCACCCGGCACTCCAGGGTATCGCCGATGGCCACCACGTCCTCCACCTTCTCCACCCGACCGTTTTCCAGCTTGGAGATGTGGATCATGCCGTCCTTGCCCGGCGCATACTCCACGAAGGCGCCGAAGGGCATGATGCGCACCACCGTGCCGGTGAACACGTCGCCCACCTGCAGGTCCTTGGCGATGCCCTCCACGATGCGCTTGGCCTTGCCCGCCGCCTCCTCGTCGTTGGTGGCGATGTACACCGTGCCGTCGTCCTCGATATCGATCTTGACGCCGGTCTGCTCGATGATCTTGTTGATGGTCTTGCCCCGGGGGCCCACCACCTCGCCGATCTTCTCCGGGTTGATCTTGAAGGTGATGATCTTGGGGGCGTACTTGGACAGGCTGGGCCGGGGCGCGGGTAGGCACTTGAGCATTTCGCCCAGGATGTGCATCCGCCCGTCGAAGGCCTGGGCCAGGGCTTGGCGCAGGATGGCCTCGTCGATGCCCTTGATCTTGATGTCCATCTGGATGGCGGTGATGCCCAACGCGGTACCCGCCACCTTAAAGTCCATATCCCCCAGGAAGTCCTCCAGGCCCTGGATGTCGGTGAGCACCGCCACCTTGCCGGTGTTCTCCACGTCCTTGATCAGGCCCATGGCCACGCCGGCCACCGGCCGCTTGATGGGCACGCCTGCGTCCATCAGGGACAGGGTGGAGCCGCACACGCTGGCCTGGGAGGTGGAGCCGTTGGAGGAGAGCACCTCGCTCACCAGCCGCAGGCAGTAGGGGAAATCGTCGGTAGAGGGGATCATGGGCTCCAGCGCCCGCTCCGCCAAAGCGCCGTGGCCGATCTCCCGCCGGCCCGGGCTGCGCATGGGCTTGGTCTCCCCGGTGGAATAGCTGGGGAAGTTGTACTGGTGCATGTAGCGCTTGTGGTCCTCTACCCCGATGCCGTCCAGGATCTGCTGCTCGCTCACCGGCGCCAGGGTGGTCACCGTCATCACCTGGGTCTGGCCACGGGTGAATACCGCCGAGCCGTGGGGACGGGGCAGCACGCCCACCTCGCACCAGATGGGCCGCACCTGGGTGAGCTGGCGGCCGTCGGGGCGCACGCCCTCGTCGATAATGCGCCGGCGCATGACCTCTTTGTCCAGGGCGTACAGCGCGTCGCCGATCTCGCCCTCCCGGCCCTCGAACTGCTGGGCGAAGTGCTCCATGGTCTCCTGCTTCAGGGCGTCCTCCCGGGCCTGGCGCTCCTGGCGGTCGAAGGTGTCAAAGCAGTAGCGCACCTTGTCCAGGGCGAACGACCGCACCGCGTCCATCACGTCCTGGCCGGGCAGGGACAGGGGAAACTCCTGCTTCTCCTTGCCGATCTCCGATACGATCATCTCCTGGAAGGCCACCAGCTTCTTGATCTCCTCGTGGGCGAACAGGATGCCCTTGAGCATGACCTCCTCGGATACTTCCTTGGCCCCCGCCTCCACCATCAGCACCGCTTCCTTGGTGCCCGCCACCGTCAGGTTCAGCACGCTTTCCTCACGCTGGGCCTGGGTGGGATTGATGATGTATTCCCCGTTCACGTATCCCACGTTCACCGCGCCGGTGGGGCCGGCAAAGGGAATCTGGGAGATGCTCAGCGCCGCGGAGGAGCCGATCATGGCGGGAATCTCGGGAATATTGTCGTGGTCCACAGACATCACCGTGGCCACCACGCTCACGTCATGGCGCATTCCCTTGGGGAACAGCGGCCGCAGGGGCCGGTCGATCAGGCGGCTGGCCAGAATGGCCTTCTCCGCCGGACGCCCCTCCCGGCGAATCCAGCCGCCGGGAATGCGGCCCACCGAGTACAGCTTCTCCTCAAAGTCGACGCTCAGCGGAAAAAAATCGATATTGGGCCGGGGCTCCGACGCCACCGTGGCGTTGACCAGCACGCAGGTGTCGCCGTAGCGCACAAAGCATGACCCTGACGCTTGTTCGCAGTACTTGCCGAACTCCAGCGTCAGTTTCCTGCCGCCCAGTTCTGTTTCGTAGGACTTGAACATGTGCTTCCCTCCTCGTGGGCATTCCTTTTTATATCTTTATTTTATTGATACCTTATCATATAAGCGCCGTCCCTCGGGGGCTCTTCCCCCAAAGGACGGCGTTTGAGTTCATCTTCTTCGGGGCTGGCGTCCAGCACACACTATTACTTACGCAGGCCCAGCTTCGCGATCAGGGCACGATAGCCTTCGATATCGGTGGACTTGAGATAGTCCAGCAAACCCCGGCGCTGACCCACCATCAGCAGCAGGCCCCGGCGGGAATGGTGATCCTTCTTGTTCAGCTTCAGGTGCTCGTTCAGGTGGTTGATCCGCTCGGTCAAAAGGGCGATCTGCACCTCGGGAGAACCGGTATCCCCCTCGTGACGGCCGTACTCGGCGATGATTTCCTGCTTGCTCTTCATCTTGTTTCTCCATCCTTCCTTATTACCGCAAACCAGGCAAGCCGTCGGAGAATCGGCAAACCGGGCAAGCGGGTCTTACAGGTCTAGCATGACCCAACGCTTATTTTATCATACGCGCCCCGGCTTGTAAATGCTCTTTCTTCCAATTTATGTGAAGATTATGTTTCGCCAGCTTCGCTGGCTAGGGAATTAACCCGTTCCCGTCCCTGCGGGCCGGAAACGGCTTAATTCCGGGGCGTGTTGCAGAAAGCAACTTCTGCGGCACGCCCTTTTTGCAAACGAATCAAGAGAAAAGCAGTGGCATAGCGTCAAAAAGCAACCAGCCAAAGCGAAAAGAGGTATAAGAAGCCAGGGCTGTCGAAAAACAGACCCGCATGTGTATGGCTTTTCAATTTTTGCGAGAACTACGAAACCATTTTGAGAGACTCTCGCGTTTTCAGCCGGTTGTGTTCCCGCTTCATCCATAGCTTTTTGAGGTCAAACGCCAGCACCAGGAAAAACAGTTCCGTGCGT
>DVHZ01000134.1 GCA_018711685.1 Candidatus Excrementavichristensenella intestinipullorum
GTGGGTGGGTCCCGCCGGGCCCGGCCTCTCCGGGGCGGCACTGCCGGCGGCGGGTTCATCCCTATACGGCGGGGGATAATCCCCCTCATTCGATAGATAATCCCTATCCGGAGGGGGATAATCCCCTTCATCGGGCACATAATCCCTGGCGGCGGGAAAATGCCCGGCGGCGGCGCGGACCGTTCCGGAGGGCAGCGCGTTGGGCCCGGCCTCCAGGGGGGCGGCCGCCTCCAGCAGCAGCTTGGGGGCTTCGTCCTCCCGCACCGACAGCCTGCCCTCCAGCAGCACCGCCCGGTCCGCTTCCAGTTCCTGACTCAGGCGCTCGTACACCCGGGGGAACACCAGCACCTCGGTGACGCCGTACAGGTCCTCCAGCTGGAGGAAGCACATCATGCTCCCGGCGCGGGTGGCCTTCATGCGCTTTTCGGCGATGATGCCTCCCATACATACCGGCCTGCCGTTCATGGATAAGCCCTGGTCGCTCTCCTCGGCCAATTCGGCCAGCGTCCGGGCGTTTACCGGCAGTTGGTCCAGGGTATCCTTGTATTCGTCCAGGGGGTGGCCGGAGATATACACCCCGGTGACCTCCTTTTCCATGGCCAGCAGCGCCCGGGGGCTCAGCTGGGGCGCGGGGGGCAGGGGAGGCCTGGGCGCGGCGGGGGCGGCCCCCTCCAGGGCGAACAAAGAGAGCTGGCCCTCCACGTTTTTCTTGCGGGCGCGGGCGGCCCCGTCCATGGCGCTCTCGAAGGCCCGCAGCTTCTGGGCCCGGTTGCCGGGCAGGCTGTCCAGGGCGCCGGCGCGGATCAGGCTTTCCACCGCCTTTTTGTTCACCGACAGCTCCCCCACCCGCTCCACGAAGTCGAACAGGTCCTGGTAGGGGCCGTTCCGGCCTATCTCCTCCTTGATGGCCCGGATAGCGCCCCAGCCCACGTTCTTCACCGCGTTGAGGCCGAAGCGGATGGCCTTTTGCTCCCGGTCCACCGAGAACTTCTCCCGGGACAGGTTCACGTCGGGGGGCAGCACCTTGAGCCCCCGCTTGCGGCAGTACTGGATGTAGTAGGCCACCTTGTCGGTATTGCCGGCCACCGAGTTCATCAGGGCGGCCATGAACTGGGCGGGATAGTGTACCTTGAGCCAAGCGGTCTGCACGGCCACCAGGGCGTAGGCGGCGGCATGGGATTTGTTGAAGGCATAGCTGGCGAAGGCGCTCATCTCCTCGAACAGCTTTTCCGCCGTCTCCTCCTTCACCCCCATGGCCACCGCGCCGGGCACCTCCACGTTGCCCGCCTCGTCCCGCTTGCCGTGGACGAAATACTGCCGCTCCCGCTCCATCACGTCGTGTTTTTTCTTGGCCATGGCCCGGCGCACCAGGTCGCTGCGGCCCAGGGAATAGCCCGCCAAATCCCGCACGATCTGCATCACCTGCTCCTGGTACACCATGCACCCGTAGGTCACCGACAGGATGGGCCGCAGCTTTTCGTCCAGGTACTTCACCGAGGCCGGGTTGCGCTTGCCCCGGATGTACCGGGGGATGGACTCCATGGGCCCGGGCCGGTACAGGGAGATGGCGGCGATGATGTCCTCGAAGTTCTCCGGGCGCATGTTCATGAGGAAGCTGCGCATTCCCGCCGATTCCAGCTGGAACACCCCGTCGGTGTCGCCGGAGGCGATCATCTGGTACACCGCCGGGTCATCCAGGGGGATGTCCTCCGGCGTCATGGGGGCAGCGCCCCCCTCCTGGGCCATCTTCAGGCTGTCCCCGATTACCGTCAGGGTGCGCAGGCCCAGAAAGTCCATTTTGAGCAGCCCCAGGGCCTCCAGGGTGCCCATGGGGAACTGGGTGGTGATCACGTCGTCGTTGGTCTGCAGGGGCACGTAGTCGCTCACCGGGCTGGAGGTGATGAGCACCCCGGCGGCGTGGGTGGAGGCGTGGCGGGGCATGCCCTCGATCTTCTTGGCGGTGTCGATGAGCTGGCGCACCCGCCCATCCCCCTGATAGGCCTGGCGCAGCTCCCCGCTCTGCTCCAGGGCCTTGTCCAAGGTCATGTCCAGGGCGAAGGGCACCATGCGGGCCACCTTGTCCACGTCCTGGTAGCTCATGTCCATCACCCGGCCCACGTCCCGCACCACCGCCTTGGCCGCCATGGTGCCGAAGGTGATGATCTGGGCCACGTGGTCGGCGCCGTAGCGCCGGGCCACGTAGTCGATCACCTCGCCCCGGCGCTCGTAGTCGAAGTCGATATCCAGGTCGGGCATGGACACCCGCTCCGGGTTCAAAAAGCGTTCAAAGATCAGGTTATAGCGCAGGGGATCGATCTTGGTGATGAACAGGCAGTAGGCCACGATGGACCCCGCGCCGCTGCCCCGCCCCGGCCCCACCAGGATGCCGTTGTCCCGGGCGTACTTGATGAAATCCCACACGATGAGGAAGTAATCCACAAAGCCCATGGACTCGATGACCCCCAGCTCGTACTCCAGCCGCTGCCGGGCGTCCTGCCGGTCCCCGCCGTAGCGCTTTTCCAGCCCCTCCAGGCACAGCTTGCGCAGCAGGTCCTGGGCCCGCTGCCCCGGCTCCAGGGGAAAGCGGGGCAGGTGGCGGGTGTGAAAGTCGAACTCCACCTGGCAGCGCCGGGCGATCCGGGCGGTGTTGTCCAGGGCCTCGGGGAAGTTGGGGAACAGCGCCTCCATCTCCTCCCCGCTCTTGACGTACAGCTCCTGGGTGGTCATGCGCATCCGGCTGGAGTCGGAGAGCGTCTTGCCGGTCTGGATGCACATGAGCACCTCCTGGGCCTGGGCGTCCTCCCTGTGGATGTAGTGGCAGTCGTTGGTGACCACCAGGGGGATGTCCAGCCGCCGGGCCAGCCGCACCAGGCCGGGGGCCGCCTGCTTTTCCTCGGGGATGCCGTGGTCCTGCAGCTCGATGAAGAAATTGCCCTTGCCGTAGATGTCCTGATAGGTCAGGGCCATCTTTTCCGCCTGTTCCTCCTGCCCCGCCAGCACCAGCTTGGGCAGGTCCCCGGACAGGCAGGCCGACAGGGCGATGAGCCCCCCGGCGTACTTGCGTAGCAGGGCGTAGTCCACCCGGGGCTTGTAGTAAAAGCCCCGCACAAAGCCCTCGCTCACCAGCTTGCACAGGTTGCGGTAGCCCTGCTGGTTCTCGCACAGCAGGATCAGGTGGCTGTACTCCTTGCCCGCCTGGCTCTTGTCCTCCATGTCCGGGCACACGTACACCTCGCAGCCAATCACCGGATGGATGCCCCGGGCCAGGCACTTCTGGTAAAACTCCACCACCCCGTACATCACCCCGTGGTCGGTGATGGCGCAGGCCCCCTGGCCCATCTCCTCCAGCCGGTCCAGCAGCCGGTCGATCATACAGGCCCCGTCCAGCAGGCTGTACTGGGTATGCAAGTGCAGGTGGACAAATTCCCTCATACTTCACCATCCTCACGCCAGGCCCGGCCCCCTGGCGGCCCCCCTTCCCTGAGCGGGCCTGGGGTCCGGGCCTGTTCATACCATTATACCACATCCCCGCCCCGGGCACAATCGGCCCGGGGACAAAGCCTCCGCCCCCTCCCGACGTCTCCCCCTCCGGCCCCTCCCGGCTTTCCCCGGTGTTTTAACCTAACTTTTCCCACGCCTGATTGACATGGCGTCCAAGGCCGGGTTACAATATGGGGTGGATTTTTTGCCGGGAGGTTCCTCCCCTCGCGGGATCAGCAGCCCAAGCACCCATTCATCCTACAGCAACAGGGAGGCATCCGCCCATGGAGCATCCGGAACTCGCCCAGGAGACCTTGCGCCGCAGGACCTTCGCCATCATCTCCCACCCCGACGCGGGCAAGACCACCCTGACGGAGAAGCTGCTGCTCTACGGCGGGGCCATCCGCCAGGCGGGCTCGGTGAAGGCCCGCAAGGCCGCCCGCCACGCCACCAGCGACTGGATGGAGATCGAGAAGCAGCGCGGCATTTCGGTGACCTCCTCGGCCATGCAGTTCGACTTTGACGGCTACCGCATCAACATCCTGGACACCCCGGGCCACCAGGATTTCTCCGAGGATACCTACCGCACTTTGGTGGCCGCCGACTCGGCGGTGATGCTCATCGACTGCGCCAAGGGCGTGGAGGAGCAGACGGTAAAGCTGTTCAAGGTGTGCCGCCTGCGCTCCATCCCCATCTTCACCTTCGTCAACAAGCTGGACCGGGCGGGCAAGGACCCCTTCGAGCTGATGGAGGAGCTGGAAAACGTGCTGGGCATCCGCTCCTGTCCGGTGAACTGGCCCATCGGCATCCACGGCGACTTCAAAGGCGTGTACCACCGGGACACCCAGTCGGTGGAGCTGTACCAGGGCGGCGACCACGGCCAGAGCCGGGTGCTGGCCCGGACCATCGCCCTCAGCGATCCCCAGCTGCCCCAGGCCCTGGGCAAGAGCTACTACGACAAGCTGCTGGAGGACGTGGAGCTGCTGGACGTGGCCGGGGACCCCTTCGACCTGGACATGATCCTGTCCGGCCAGCTCACCCCCATGTTCTTCGGCTCCGCCAGCAACAATTTCGGCGTGGAGCCCTTCCTGCGCCGCTTCCTGCGCTACACCAAGTCCCCCACTCCCCGCCTGTCCGACCAGGGCCTCATCGACCCCGCCCAGGACAAGTTCACCGGCTTCATCTTCAAGATTCAGGCCAACATGAACCCGGCCCACCGGGACCGGCTGGCCTTTTTGCGGGTGTGCTCCGGGGTGTTTGAAAAGGGCATGACCGTGTGGCACTCCTCCACCGATACCCGCATCGCCCTCAAGCAGCCCCAGCAGTTCATGGCCCAGGAGCATGAGGCGGTGGACAAGGCCTATCCCGGGGATATCATCGGCCTGTTCGACCCGGGCATCTTCCGCCTGGGCGATACCCTGTGCCAGGGCGCGCCGGTGCGCTACGGCGGCATCCCCCTGTTCGCCCCGGAGTTCTTCTGCCGGGTCAGCCCGGTGGATTCCATGAAGCGCAAGCAGTTCCTCAAGGGCGTCAGCCAGCTGAGCCAGGAGGGGGCCATCCAGACCTTCAAGCGCCCCCACATCGGCCGGGAGGAGATGATCGCCGGGGTGGTGGGCGTGCTGCAGATGGACGTGCTGGAGTACCGGCTCAAGGTGGAGTACGGGGTGGAAATCACCCGGGAAACCCTGCCCTACCGCTTCGTGCGCTGGGTGGAGCGCACCCCCAAGCCCTTGGACCGGCTGCGCCTCACCTCCACCACCGTGCCCGCCCTGGACCGGGTGGGCCGGGACGTGCTGCTGTTTGAAAACGAATGGTCCATCCGCCTGGCCCTGGAAAATAACGAGGGGCTGGAACTCAAGGAAACCGCCGACCGGGCCGGCGCCGACGAAATGCTCTAGCCGCCCCAGGCCCGGCGGGCTTATCCCAGCCGCCGGGAACAAACCGGCCAAGCGGTGGAGCCGCCGGGGCAAAGGCCCCCGGATGGATCAGCCGCCGGAGCCAAACCGGCGAAGCGGCGAAGCCGCGGGGGCAAAAGCTCACGGATGGACCAGCCGCCGGGAATAAACCGACGAGGCGGCGAAGCCGCCGGGGGCAAAGGCTCCCGGATGGATCAGCCGCCGGAGCCAAACCGGCCAAGCCATCCCGGTGAAAAGGCCTGGGTGGGCCGCACCGCCCGCCGGAAGCCTGGCGAGATGTTTTGCGCCGGGGTCCGGCCAAAAGCCGGGGCCGGGCACTTTTCTGGGCCAAGGGGCGCGCAGCGCCCCTTGGCCCCCGCCGGGCCGCCCGCTGCGGGAAAGGAAGTTGGAAAGCGTTGAACATGATTCGGGAAGATATTCGCAACATCGCCATCATCGCCCACGTGGATCACGGCAAGACCACCCTGGTGGACGAGATGCTCAAGCAGGGCGGCGTGTTCCGCCAGAACCAGCAGGTGGCCGACCGGGTCATGGACTCGGGGGACCTGGAGCGGGAGCGGGGCATCACCATTTTGTCCAAGAACACGGCGGTCCACTATAACGGGGTCAAGATCAACATCGTGGACACCCCGGGCCACGCCGACTTTTCCGGCGAGGTGGAGCGGGTGCTGAAGATGGTGGGGGGCGTGCTGCTGCTGGTGGACGCCTTTGAGGGGCCCATGCCCCAGACCCGGTTCGTGCTGAAGAAGGCCCTGGAGCTGTCCCTGCCGGTGATCATCGTGGTGAACAAGATCGACCGGCCCGACGCCCGGCCCGACGAGGTGGTGGACGAGACCCTGGAGCTGCTGCTGGAGCTGGACGCCACCAACGAACAGCTGGACAGCCCGGTGGTGTTCGCCTCGGGCCGCACCGGTACCGCCACCCTGGACTGGCGGCAGCCCGGCAGCGACCTGCGCCCCCTGTTCGACGCCATTCTCTCCCACATTCCCGCCCCTCAGGGCGACCCGGAAGGGCCCTTGCAGCTGTTGATTTCCACCCTGGACTACAACGACTACGTGGGCCGCATCGGCATCGGCCGCATCGAGCAGGGCGCGGTGAGCGCGGGGCAGATGGCCATTAAATGCACCTACGGCCAGGAGGACGTCTCCATGCCCACCCGGCTCACCGGGCTGTTCATCTTCGACGGGCTGAAGCGCACCCCCTGCGAACGCGCTCAGGTGGGGGACATCGTGGCGGTGACCGGCTTTGAGGACATCGCCATCGGCGACACCCTGTGCCAGCCCGGGGAGCCCCTGCCCCTGCCCTTTTTGAAGATCGACGAGCCCACCGTGTCCATGACCTTCTGCGTCAGCGACAGCCCCTTCGCCGGCACCGAGGGGCAGTACGTCACCAGCCGCCACCTGCGCGCCCGGCTGTTCAAGGAGATGCAGACCGACGTGTCCCTGCGGGTGGAGGATACCGGCGCCACCGACGCCTTCCGGGTGTCGGGCCGGGGAGAATTGCACCTGTCCATCCTCATCGAAACCATGCGCCGCCAGGGCTACGAGTTCGCCGTCACCAAGCCCATGGTGCTGTACAAGAACATCGGCGGCGAGCTCCACGAGCCCATGGAAAAGGTGGTGTGCGACGTGCCCGCCGAATACGTGGGCGCGGTGATCGACAAGCTGGGCCGCCGCCACGCCACCCTGCTGGCCCTCCACGGTGACGACCGGGTGCGCCTGGAGTTCTCCATTCCCTCCCGGGGCCTGTTCGGCTACCGCCCCGAATTCCTCACCGACACCCGGGGCGAGGGCGTGATGAACGCCATCTTCGACGGCTACGAGCCCTATAAGGGGGATATCCCCACCCGGGTGTGCGGCTCCCTGGTGGCCTCGGAGACCGGGGAAACCACCAGCTATGCCATGTTCTACATCCAGGACCGGGGCGAGCTGTTCGTGGGGCCGGGGGAAAAGGTGTATACCGGCATGATCGTGGGCAAGAGCTCCCGTCCCGGCGATATCGACGTGAACGTATGCAAGAAGAAGCACCTGACCTCCATCCGCAACTCGGCGGGGGCGGAGGAAACCTACCGGGTGACCAACCTGCGGGTGCCCACCCTGGAGGAATCCCTGGAGTTCATCGCCGACGACGAGCTGGTGGAAGTGACCCCCAAGTCCATCCGGATGCGCAAGCGGGTGCTGGATACCGAGCGGCGCAAAAAACTGGCCAGCCGCGCCAAATAACGCCATGACCATACAGAGCCTGGAACTGACCAACTTTCGCTGCTATACCCGGGCGGCCCTGCGGCCTTGCCCGGGTATTACCGTGCTCCACGGCGGCAACGCCCAGGGCAAAACCGCCCTGCTGGAGGCGGTCTACCTGTGCTGCACCGGCCGTTCCCACCGCACCCCCCGGGAAAAAGAGCTGATCCGCTGGGAACAGCCCGGCGCCCGGGTGACAGTATGCAGCCAGCGCCTGGACGGCAGCCATCAGGTATCCATCGCCCTGCATGTCGCCCAGCGCAAGGAAGTATGGGTGGGGGGCAAGCGCATCGGCCGCAGCGGCGAATTGCTGGGCCACGTCACCGGCGTGCTGTTCGCCCCGGAGGACCTGCGCATGGTGAAGGAGGGCCCCGGAGAGCGCCGCCGCTTCCTGGATATGGAATTGTCCCAGGTGAGTCCCGCCTATTACTACCAGCTCCAGCGCTACGCCCGGGCCCTGGCCCAGCGGGGCAAGCTGCTGCGGGAATGCGCCCTGCGCCCCGATCTGGCCGCCGCCCTGCCCGACTGGGACGCCCAGCTGGCCCAGGCCGGGGCGCGGATCATCCAGGCCCGGCGGGATTTCGTGGACAAGCTGGGCCGCCAGGCCGCCGCCACCCACCGCCAGATCAGCGGCGGCAGCGAGGCGCTGACCCTGTCCTATCAGTGCTCCCTCAAATGCCAGCAGGAGGGCCAAGCCCTGGAAAACGCCCTGTACCAGGCCCTGGAGCGGGGCCGGGAGGCCGACCTGCGCCGGTGCGTCACCTCGGTGGGCCCCCACCGGGACGACCTGGGCATCGCCCTCAACGGCGCCGACGCCCGGGTCTACGGCTCCCAGGGCCAGCAGCGCTGCTGCGCCCTCTCCCTCAAGCTGTCCGAGCTGTTGGTGATGAAGGAGCTTACCGGCGAGTACCCGGTGCTCATGCTGGACGACGTGATGAGCGAATTGGACCCGGACCGGCGGCGGCACCTGCTCCAGGCCATGGAGGGCGTCCAAACCATCGTCACCTGCACCGACCCCCAGGACCTGGCCGGGGCCAGCGCCGGGCTGATGCTGCGCATCGATCAGGGCAGGATTCTGGAGGACTGACCCCCGGAGCCTCCGCCCCATGCCCCGGCGGCGGGAACCTCCGTTCCCCCTCGTAAAGGCCGTGTTCGGGTCCTTCCATTCCCCTGCATGGCGCCCGGCGGCGGGCCCTTCCATTCCCCTGCATATAACCCGGCGGCGGGCGGTGAAAAAATATTTTATTTCCTACCATTTTCCTTGCAATATTTTCCCATCCCGGCGCATTGTATTAGCGAAACACATTGAACACAAACAAAGGGGGATTTTCATTTATGAAGCGCTCCATCCGCACGCTGTTGGCCCTGTGCCTGGCCCTGTCCCTGCTGCTGGCCGCCGTGCCCGCCGCTCATGCCGCCGCTCAGATCACCAAGGCTCAAGCCAAGACCATCGCCCTGAACCACGCCGGCTATACCGCCGCCCAGGCCACCTTCATCAAGGTGAAGCTGGACCGGGAAGACGGCATCCAGGTTTACGAGGTGGAATTTTTTGTGCGGGATAACGCCATCCTGGAGTACGACTACGAGATCAACGCCCAGACCGGCGCCATCCTGGATTGGGACCGGGAGGTAGAAGGCAACTATACGGTGTCCAACATCGGCCTGGCCGCCGCCAAGAAGGCCGCCCTGCAGGACGCGGGCTACACCGCCTCCCAGGTGAAGTTCTTCAAGGCCAAGCTGGACCGGGACGACGGCTGCTACGACATCGAGTTCTACGTGCGGGGCAACGTCATCGTGGAGCACGATTATGAGGTGGACGCCAAGACCGGCAAAATCCTCTCCCACGATACCGACATCGAGGGCTACTACCCCAGCCAGTCCACCGGCGAAAAAATCGGTAAAGCCAAGGCCAAGACCATCGCCCTGAACCATGCCGGACTGGCCGCCAGCAAGGTGACCTTCAAAAAGGCCAAGCTGGACAAGGAGGACGGGCGCTGGGTGTACGAGGTGGAATTCCGCCTGCGCAACAACCGCCGGATCGAATACGACTACGAGATCGACGCCTACACCGGCAAGATCCTCTCCTGGGACCGGGACTACGACGACTAAAATGTACGACGGCGAATCATTGCGCCCGGCACGGGCGCAATTCGGGGGGACCCGGGGGGCCGGGGGGCC
>DVHZ01000135.1 GCA_018711685.1 Candidatus Excrementavichristensenella intestinipullorum
CCCCTCCCCGGGCCGCAGGCCCGGGGAGGGGCCCCCGCCCACCCGCTCAATGGCTTCGGGCGTCTTCCAGTATTCCCTTTATGAACTGGCCGGTATAGCTGCCGGGGCACTGGGCCACCGCCTCAGGCGTACCGGTAGCCACTACCTGACCGCCACCATCTCCCCCCTCAGGGCCCATGTCGATGATGTAATCCGCCGTCTTAATCACATCCAGATTATGCTCGATGATAATCAGGGTATTGCCCGCGTCGGCCAACTGGGCCAACACCTGGTTCAGCTTGTCTACGTCGGCCATATGCAGCCCAGTGGTGGGCTCGTCCAGTACATAGAGGGTGCGGCCGGTGGCCTTCCGGCTGAGCTCAGTGGCCAGCTTGATGCGTTGGGCCTCGCCCCCTGACAAAGTGGTAGAGGGCTGTCCCAGCTTTACATAACCCAGTCCCACGTCCTGCATGGTCTTGATCTTAGCCGCGATGCGGGGGATGGCTTGGAAGAATTCCACCGCCTCATCCACGGTCATATCCAGCACGTCGTAGATGGATTTGCCCTTGTATTTGACTTCCAAGGTTTCCCGGTTATAGCGCCGGCCCTTGCACACCTCGCAGGGCACGTATACGTCTGGCAGGAAGTGCATCTCGATCTTGATGATGCCGTCGCCGCTGCAAGCCTCGCACCGGCCACCCTTGACGTTAAAGCTGAACCGGTTGGCCTTGTAACCCCTGGCCTTGGCGTCAGGGGTCTGGGCGAACACCTCTCTGATTAGGTTGAATACCCCAGTATAGGTAGCCGGATTGGAACGGGGGGTACGGCCGATGGGGGACTGGTCGATCTGGATAACTTTATCCAGCTGCTCCGTTCCCAGGATGGCCCGATGGGCCCCTGGCCGGGTCTTGGCCCGGTTCAAGGTGTGGGCCAGGGCCTTGTATAGAATTTCATTTACCAGCGAACTCTTGCCCGAGCCGGACACCCCGGTGACGCATGTGATCACCCCCAGGGGGAAATCCACATCTACGTTTTTTAAGTTGTGGGCCTGAGCGCCCTTAACGGTGAGGATGCCGGTGGGCTGCCTGCGCTGGGCGGGCACCGGTATGCGCAGCGCGCCGGACAAATATTGCCCGGTGATGGAGGCCGGGTTGGCCATCAGCTCCTGGGCGGTGCCCTGGGCCACCAGCCGCCCCCCTGCGGCGCCTGCGCCGGGCCCGATGTCCACCACCACGTCGGCGGCCCGCATGGTTTCCTCGTCGTGCTCCACCACGATGAGGGTATTGCCCAGGTCCCGCAGGCTCTTCAGGGTAGCCAGCAATTTTTGGTTGTCCCGCTGGTGCAGCCCAATGCTGGGCTCGTCCAGGATGTACAATACCCCTACCAGAGAAGAACCGATCTGGGTGGCCAGGCGGATGCGCTGGGCCTCGCCTCCGGACAAAGTACAGGCGCTTCGGGACAGGGTAAGGTAATCCAGGCCCACGTCCACCAGAAAGCCCAGCCGGGCCTCCAATTCCCGCAGGATCTGCCCGGCGATGAGCCGCTCCTTGGGGGAAAGCTCCACCTGCCGAAAGAATTCCCGGCAGGCCCGCACCGACATATCGCTGACCTGGGCGATGGAAGCGCCGCCCACCGTCACCGCCAGGGATTCCTTGCGCAGCCGCTTGCCCTGGCACTGGGGACAGGGGATGGCGGCCATATAGCTTTCCAGTTCCTCCTTGGCCGCGTCGGAGCTGGTCTCCCGGTAGCGCCGTTCCAGATTGGTGATAATGCCCTCAAAGGGGGCCTGGAAGGTTCCGCTGCCGTGCTCCCGCTGGTAGTTGATCTTGATGCGTTGGCCCTTGGTGCCGTAGAGGATGACATCCACAGCCTCCTTGGGCAGTTCCCCCACCGGGGTGTCCAGGGAAAAGCCATAGTGAGCAGCCAGGGCTTCCAAATACATCCTGGACATGCTGCCCCCATCCTCCGCCGAGTTCCAGCCGCTCACCCGCAAAGCGCCCTGGTTGAGGGATAGGCTGTCGTCGGGAATGACCAGATCAGGATCTACCTTCAGCAGGGTGCCCAGTCCGGAGCAGGTAGGGCACGCCCCAAAGGGACTGTTGAAGGAAAACATGCGGGGGGTGAGCTCTTCCAGAGAGATGCCACAGTCCGGGCAAGCGTAGTTCTGGGAAAACAGCATGTCATCCCCATCGATGACGCTGACCAACACCAGTCCCCCGGACAAGCGCATGGCGGTCTCCAGGGAGTCGGTGAGGCGGCGGCCCATGCCCTGGCGCACCACCAGCCGGTCCACCACCACCTCGATGGTGTGTTTTTGTTGCTTGTTCAGGGCGGGGGTATCGCCGATTTCGTACATCTGCCCGTCCACCCGCACCCGCACGTAGCCCTGCTTGCCCATGTCCTCCAGCAGCTTTTGATGTTCTCCTTTCCGGGCACGCACCAGGGGAGAGAGCACCTGAATCTTGGTCCCCTCGCCCAGGGTGGTGACCCGGTCCACGATTTGGTCCACTGACTGCTGGCGAATGACCTGGCCGCACTGGGGACAGTGGGGCGTGCCCGCCCGGGCATAGAGCAGGCGCAGGTAATCGTGGATCTCGGTCACCGTGCCCACGGTGGAGCGGGGATTGCGGCTGGTGGTCTTTTGGTCGATGGCGATGGCGGGGCTAAGCCCCTCAATGCTGTCCACGTCGGGCTTGTCCATCTGGCCCAGAAACTGCCGGGCATAGCTGGACAGGGATTCCACGTACCGGCGCTGTCCCTCGGCATAAATGGTGTCGAAGGCCAAAGAGGACTTGCCCGACCCGGACAGACCCGTCATCACGATCAGCTTGTTCCGAGGCAGGGTCAAATCTATATTTTGCAAATTGTGCTCGCGTGCGCCGCGGATGCGAATGGTATCATTCATGAATTACTGCGCGCTCCTCGCCGGTTTTCTGTTCTATCCTCTATCATACCCGGCCGGTCACCATGATAACATAAAACATATGTTCCGTCAAAGTGGCTCAGGTAAATTGTTTGAGCTAAAGAGCCTTTGTTCCTCCTTTCCATTTGCGTGCCCCACTTGCGGGTTGAGCTTAATCATGATATAATATGGACGATTCTGGAATGGCCGGCGGCCAGGTTCCATTTATCCAAAGGAGGCATATGGCTATGGTAACCAAGGACATGAGCATCGGACAGGTTCTCGCCATCGATCGGGAGACCATCCCCATCTTCCTGCGCTATGGTATGCATTGCTTGGGTTGTCCCCATGCCACGGCGGAATCCCTGGAGGACGCGGGGCTGGTGCATGGTATCGATGTGGATAAACTTGTGGATGAACTCAACGCGTTTCTGGAGGGCAAATAGTAGCTTTCCTCAGCGCTGTGGATAGTTATCCCCAGACGAACGAGCGTTTTCTGTGGATAATGTGGATAAATTGAGGGCAGCGTTGGGGTGGCAGTGGCGGACGGTCAGGGGAGGGGAAGCCATGACCCACGCATTCAATGATTTGGAAGGACTGCGCATCGCGGTGGAGATGGAGAAGCGGGGCGCACAGCTGTACCAGCGGGCGCTGCGCATCTGCCAAGCGCCCCGGGCCCAGGCTCTGCTCAGGCAACTGGAGGCGGACGAGCGGAGCCATCAAGGGGAATTCTTCCGGCTGTATCAGTTGCAGTCGGCGCGCAGGCAGGTATGGCCCGACTACAGCCTGGAACAGTCGGCGTACCTATCGGCCATGGCGGCGGATGTGGTGTTCCCCGGTGGGCTGGTGGAGATGGGGATGGACAACGGCTTTGACAGCCCGGCGGCCATCCTACGCTATGCCATCCAGGCGGAGAAGGATTCCTTGCTGTTTTACGGGGCGTTGATGGAGCAGACCGGCGACCCGGAGTCCCGGTCGGTATTTGCCGAGATCATCCGGCAGGAGCGCGGCCACTTGGCGGCGCTGACGCAGATGCTGAGGGAGGAAGAAGCATGAGTTACCAGGAGGAGTACCAGAGATGGCTTGAGGAGTTCAAGGACGACGCGGCCACCCACGAGGAATTGTTGGCCCTGGAGGGCAACGAGCGGGAGATCGAGGACCGGTTTTACACCATGCTGTCTTTCGGCACAGCGGGTATGCGGGGCGTGCTGGGAGCCGGGCTCAACCGCATGAACGTCTACAACGTGCGCCGGGCCACAGCGGCCCTGGCCCAGTACATTCTGTCCACTCCCGGCCAGGCGGAACGGGGTGTGGCCATTGCCTATGACTCCCGTCGCTTCTCCGAGGAATTTGCCCGGCAGGCGGCCCTCACCCTGGCCGCCCGGGGCGTGCGGGCCTATCTGTTCGAGTCCCTGCGCCCGGTGCCGGTGCTCTCCTTCACCATCCGGCATCTGGGCACCATCGCGGGCATTGTAATCACCGCCAGCCACAATCCCCCGGAATACAACGGCTATAAGGTGTATTGGGAGGACGGCGGGCAGATGCCTCCGGATAGGGCCGGAGAAATCACCAAGCTCATCGACCAGATCGACTACGCCCAGGCCCAGCCCATGGATGCGGAAGAGGCCCAGAGCAAGGGCTTGGTGCGCATCATCGGCAAGGAAGTGGACGACGCCTACATCGCCGCGGTGAAAAAGCTGTGCGTCAATCCCCAGCTGTGCCGGGAGATGGGCGATAAGCTCAAGATCGTCTATACCCCCCTCCACGGCTCCGGCAACGTGCCCGTGCGGCGCATCCTGAAGGAGCTGGGCTTTAAGCAGGTATACGTGGTGCCGGAGCAGGAGCTGCCCGACCCCAACTTCTCCACCGTGCGCCTGCCCAATCCGGAGGACCCGGCTGCCTTTACCCTGGCGCTGAAGCTGCAGGAGAGCCTGGACGCCGACGTGGTGTTCGGCACCGACCCGGACTGCGACCGGGTGGGCATCGCGGTGAAGGACGGGCAGAACCAGGTACACATCCTGTCGGGCAACCAGATCGGCTGCCTGCTGCTCAACTACATTTTGTCCCAGAAGGCAGAGCGGGGCACGCTGCCCGCCGACGGCGCGGTGGTGAAGTCCATCGTGTCCACCGAGATGGCCCGGGCCATTTGCCAGCATTACGGCGTCACGCTGTTCGACGTGCTCACCGGGTTCAAGTTCATCGCCGAGATGATCCATCGCTTCGAAATGGAGCACGACCATACCTTCCTGTTCGGTTTTGAGGAGAGCTACGGTTTCCTGTCCGGCACCGACGTGCGGGATAAGGACGGCGTCAACGCCTGTATGCTCATCGCCGAGACCGCAGCCTGGTACAAGAAGCGGGGCAAGACCCTATACGACGCCCTGATGGAGCTGTTCGAGACCTACGGCTATTACGGGGAGAAAGTAACCTCCTTCAGCCTGTCGGGCAAGGACGGCTTGGCCAAGATGAAGGCCCTCATGAAGGGCCTGCGGGATAACCCGCCTCAGGCCTTTGGCTCCTTCCCCGTGCTGGCGGTGCGGGACTACCAGACCGGGCTGCGCCTGGAAGACGGCCAGGCCTCCCATCTGGGCCTACCGGTTTCCAACGTGTTGTATTACGAGCTGGACCGGGGCGCTTGGCTATGCGTTCGCCCCTCGGGTACCGAGCCCAAGATCAAGCTGTACGTCAACGCGGTCTCCGGCAGCGCCCAGGAAACCCAGGCCATGCTGGAAGAGATGAGTCAGGCCGCCGTGGCCTTGCTGGAGCGGGGATAACCGCCCCGGCCCGATCTCGATCCACCAACCGGAGGGCAAAAGCCCTCCGGTTTTTTCGAACTCGCGCCCCCGCTCCTGGCGCAGCTAATGAAGGACTGGGGAGCGCACCACATTCCCGCCTATTCCCCAGCCCCGCAGCGCCTACCACCATCGCACTGTTTCAGGCCGTTGCCCCAATTCCGCGCCAGCGCGGAAGGCGCTTCCAAGGGGGGCGTCCCTTGACGGGGATCCGGGGGCAGCGCCCCCGACGCCGAGTCAGCCACCCCATCCGGCGAGTTTTTGAGTCCCACCACATCCCCTCACACCCTGAAACACCGCAGCGCCTTCCACCGCCGCTCCGTTTCAGGCCGTTGCCCCACCACCGCGCCAGCGAGGTGGGCGGTTCCAAGGGGGGCCATCCCCCCTTGGCGGGGGTCCAGGGGCGAGGAGTCCCTGGCGGGGGTCCGGGGGCAG
>DVHZ01000136.1 GCA_018711685.1 Candidatus Excrementavichristensenella intestinipullorum
GCGCCGGGGGCGCTGCCCCCGGACCCCCGCCAGGGACTCCTCGCCCCTGGACCCCCGCCAAGGGGGGATGGCCCCCCTTGGAACCGCCATCCTCGCTGGCGCGGAATCGAAGCAACGGCCTGAAACGCTGCGGTGGCGGTAGCCGGTGCGCCGTGGGGGATGCGGTGCGGCGGGTGAGCGGCTGCTCCCGCACCCCTCGAAACCGCCATCCGCGCCGGTGCGGAATCGAAGCAACGGCCTGAAACGTTGCGGTGGCGGTAATCGGTGCGCCGGTTCAGGCCGCTGCGGGGATACGGTGCGGCTCAAAAATCCGACGGATGGCCGACTCGGCGCCGGGAAGGCCGCAAGCGCAGTGCCTGTATTGCTATTTTTTGCCCGGATTGCTATAATGGAACCGGAGAATGGGGGCCGGAGCATGGTCCGGCGCAAAGGAGTGGCGGTTGTATGGAATATCGGCAAATCGGCAATACCGGCGTCATGGCCAGTATCCTGGGCATGGGCGGAGAGCATCTGGACGGTAAACCCTATCCCCAGGTGGAGGCTACGGTCCGCGCCGCCCTGGACGTAGGCGTCAACCACCTGGACGTGTTTATGCCGGGACAAGAAGTGCGCCGGAATATCGCCAAGGCATTAGGCGATAGGCGAAAAGATGTGACCATCCAGGGCCATATCGGCTCTACCGACGTGGGCCAGCAGTACGATATCAGCCGGGATATGCCCACCGTGCGCAAGTACTTCGAGGACCTGCTGCGCATTTTCGGCTACATCGACTTTGGCATGCTCTTCTTCATCGATTCCCAGAAGGATTATCAGGGCGTGTTTGAAACCCCCTTCATCGACTATGCCTTGAAGCTGAAAGAAAAGGGCGATATCCGCCATATCGGCTTCAGCAGCCATAACCCGGTGATGGCCCGGCAGGTCATCCAGACCGGACTGGTGGAAATGATGATGTTCAGCATCAACCTGGCCTTCGACCTGTACCCCGCCCAGGTCAATGCCCTGGACCAGCTGAACCAGGGCCTCAGCAATGAGGCGTTCAGCGGCTTGGACCCCCAGCGCGCCGCGCTGTACCAGCTGTGCGCCAGCAAGGGCGTGGGCATTACGGTCATGAAGACCCTGGGAGCGGGCAAGCTGATTTCCCCGGAGCATACCCCCTTCGCCCAGCCCATGACCGTGAACCAGTGCCTGCATTACGCCCTCACCCGGCCCGGCGTGGCCAGCGTCATGCTGGGCTATCAGTCCCCCCAGGACGTGGAGAAGGCCATGGAATACCTGTCCGCCAGTCAGGCTCAGCGGGATTATACGCCGGTGCTGGGCACGCTGCGCAGCGATTTTCGGGGCAAATGCGTGTACTGCGGCCATTGCCAGCCCTGCCCGGCCGGCATCAATATCGCCGCGGTCAACAAGTACCTGGATATCGCCCGGCTGGACCCGGACCATGTTCCGCCCTCGGTGCGGGCCCACTATATGGCCCTGGAGCATAAGGGCAGCCAGTGCCTGTCCTGCGGCCGGTGCCAGCAGCGCTGTCCCTTCGGCGTGGATGTTATAGAGAATATGGCCCAGGCCGCCCGGCTGTTTGAAGGGGCCTAGCGCCTGACATGGAGGGGGATTGTGTAAAATTCCCCGCCAACCTTGACGTAGGCCGGGAGACGTGATATACTATCTCAGTCAAGCAGAAGCGCCCGCTTCTCACCCTGCGGCATCGCCAGCAGCGGTTAGTATGGAAAGACTATTTCTGTGCGTGAGAGCGGCCATTCTGCGCCGCTCTTTCTTTTTATCAGCCAATTTTCAGGAGGTGTATCGGCATTAACGATCTGATGATTAATGAGGAGATCCGCGACCGCGAGGTACGATTGATCGACCAGGACGGCGCGCAGCTGGGGGTCATGCTCACCCGGCAGGCGCTGGAGATGGCGGAGGAGAGGCAGCTCGATCTGGTGAAGATTGCGCCCCAAGCCCGCCCGCCGGTCTGCAAGCTGATGGATTACGGCAAGTACCGCTTCGAACAATCCAAGCGCGAACGTGAGATTCGCAAGAATCAAAAGATCATCACCATCAAGGAGGTTCGCCTCTCGGCCACCATTGAGGACCACGACGTGGACGTGAAATACAAAAACGCCGTGAAGTTCTTGCAGGATGGCAACAAATTGAAGGTGACCATCCGCTTCCGCGGCAGGCAGATCACCCATTCGGAAATTGGCGCTCAGGTGATGAAGGATTTCGCAGAGCGGATCAGCGAGTACGGCGTTGTGGAACGCCGGCCGCTGCTGGAGGGGCGCAACATGATCATGATCGTCGCCCCCAAGGAGCAGGCCAAGGAGAAGCCCACCCAAGGATGAGAGGAGGAAGTTTTCCATGCCCAAGCAAAAGACCCACCGGGGCGCGGCCAAGCGCCTTTCCGTGACCAAAAGCGGCAAGATCAAGCGCGCCCAGGCGTACAAGAGCCACATTCTGACCAAGAAGCCCACCAAGCGCACCCGTAACCTGCGCAAGGCCGCATACGTAGCCAAGGGCGAAGCCAAGGTCATGAAAAAGCTGATTCCGTATAAGTAAGGAGGCGAATCGAAATGGCAAGGGTTAAGAGGGCTGTCAACGCCCTGAAGAAGCGTCGCAAGGTATTCAAACTGTCCAAGGGCTATTTTGGCGCCAAGAGCAAGCAGTATCGCGCCGCCAGCGAGCAGGTTCGCCGCTCCCTGCGCTACGCCTACATTGGCCGCAAGCTGCGCAAGCGGGAATTCCGCCGCCTGTGGATCGCCCGGATCAACGCGGGCGCCCGGCAGAACGGCCTGAGCTACTCCCGCATGATGAACGGCCTGAAGGTGGCCGGCGTGAACATCAACCGCAAGATGCTCAGCGACCTGGCGATCAACGAGCCCGCTGCTTTCGCGCAGCTGGCCGACACCGCCAAGAAGGCGCTGGCGAAGTAAGCGCGCATCCCCCGTTCCGGCAATGCCGGCGGGGGTTTTTTCATCCCATAAAGGGCGAGGCACACGGGAAAGGAGGCCGCATAATGAACAGGATTGAGGAACAGGTGCTATCGGCGAAACGGCCGGTAGCCCTTACGGGGGCGGGGATATCGGCGCCATCGGGCATCCCCACGTTTCAGGGCACATGGCGGGGCAGGCCCATACGGGATTTTCTGTCGCGAGATTTTTTTGAGGCCCATCCCCGGCAGTTTTTTGAGCTTTACTGCGAGATGGTATCCTGGTGCCGGAAGGAACCCAACCCGGCCCACTTACAGTTGGCCAAGTGGGGGCTGCCCATCATCACCCAAAACATCGACGGGCTGCACCACAAGGCAGGGGGCAAGGGGGAGATCCTGGAGCTGCACGGCACGCTGCGCCACGTAGCCTGCCGCCGCTGCGGCAGGACGATGGACGCCGAGGCATTCGCGGCCAAGTTTCTGCGGGACGGGGATTACCATTGTCCCTGCGGGCAGACCTGGGATACGGACGTGGTGCTCTATGGCGACGCGGTGCGGCATTTAGACCGGGCCTGGGCGCTGGCGCAGTCCTGCGACGTGATGCTGGTAGTAGGCACATCGCTGACCACCTATCCGGCGGCGGCGTTACCCGACGCAGCGCGGCAGTCGGGGGCTCGGGTGATCGAGGTAAACGACGACTGTATAGGGCGGCTTACCGGTCCCTGAGCCTTATAGCGGAACAGGGTGGCGGATAGGCTTTCCCGGCGCGGGGACCGGCCGCCTTTCCCCCTGCACAGCGGCGCACCGGCTACCGCCACCGCACCGTTTCGGGCCGTTGCTTCGATTCCGCGCCAGCGAGGATGGCGGTTCCAAGGGGGGCCATCCCCCCTTGGCGGGGGTCCAGGGGCGAGGAGTCCCTGGCGGGGGCCCAGGGGCAGCGCCCCCGGCGCCGAGTCAGCCAGCCGCCCTATTCGGTTCCCGAACCCCGCCGCATCCCCCCCGCACCGCTCCCCC
>DVHZ01000137.1 GCA_018711685.1 Candidatus Excrementavichristensenella intestinipullorum
ATTATGCCCGGCAGTACACCCTGTGGGTGATCGTGGCGGGGGGCATTCCCTCCTGCCTGAGCATGGCCATGGCCCACCTGCTGCGCAGCGAGGGCTACGCCAAGTACGCCAGCTTTGGCCTGGGCGGCGGCGGGCTGCTGAACATCCTGCTGGACCCCCTGTTCATGTTCGTCATCATGCCGCCGGGCGACGAGGTGCTAGGCGCGGCGGTGGCCACCATGCTGTCCAACTGCGCCTCGCTGCTGTTCTTCCTGGCGGTGTTCCATCGCCTGCGCAAAAAGACGGTGCTGTGCCTGTCCCCCGTGATGCTGCCGCCCACCCGCAGCTCGGTGGTGTCGGTGTTTTCCGTGGGCCTGCCCTCGGCCACGGGCACGCTGCTGGCCTGCCTGTCCAACACGGTCATCAACAAATTGACCTCGGGCTACAACGATTTTGCCCTGGCCGCCATGGGCATCGTGAAAAAGCTGGACATGCTGCCCATGAACGTGGGCATGGGGCTGTGCCAGGCCATGGTGCCCTTGGTGGCCTACAACTACGCCGCCCGGCACTACAAGCGGATGCACGCCTTCGCCAACGCGGCCCGCTTGGCGGGCATCATCTTCGCTCTGGGCTGCATCGCCGTGTTCGAGTCCTTCGCCCCGGCCATCATCGCCCTGTTCATCGGCGACGCCGAAACCATCCGCTACGGCACCGACTTCTTGCGCATCGCCGTGCTGGCCACCCCCTTCATGATCTGCAACTTTCAAATGAGCTACACCTTCCAGGCCATGGGCAAGGGCGCCAAATCGCTGCTGCTCACGTCCTGCCGCCAGGGGCTGGTGAATATCCCCCTGCTGTTCATCATGAACGGGATATTCGGCCTATACGGCATCGTATGGACCCAGCTGATGGCCGACGCCGCCACGGTGGCCCTCTCCCTGCTGCTCTACCTGAAAATGTACCGCGAATTGGTGAAGGCGGAAGCCTCCCGGTAATTCTTCCACCCGCTGCACACCTTTTACCTCCCCGCCATACCATGGCTGGGAGGTGGTTTATAGAGTGAAACCGTCTCGCGGTTTTTTTTCTGAGCGTGGCGGGCGCCATAGCCTGGTTGGCCCTATCCGCCCTTCTGGCCCGGCCCTGGGTGCGTCAGGCCGCTTTAAGCCTGCCCCTGGGCTACACAGTATGGGTGGTGGCAGGTATCGCCTTGCTCCCGGGCTACCTGATGTGCGCCATGTTTCTCTCCAATTCCCTGTACCAGGCGCTGCCGGCTCCGGTCAATGGTTCCTGCCGTCAACCGGTTACCGTCCTGGTCTGCGCCCGGAACGAGGCAAAAAGCATCTATCACACCCTGCAAAGCATTGCCTCCCAGCGCTATGCGGGGCCTATCCGTATTTTGTGTGTGGATAACGGTTCCTCTGACCAGACCTAGGACGAGATGTCCCGGGCCGCCGCCGATTTTCAGGGGCCGGGGCGGACCATTCGTCTGCTTTTCTGCCCTACTCCCGGGAAGACCTATGCATTAAACCAAGGCTTGGAACACATCCAAACGCCTTATTTTCTCACCGTGGATGGGGATACGCAGCTTAAATCCACTGCCGTAGCCGCTCTGATGGATAAAATGGTGTCCGGCAAGGCTGCCTGCGTGGCGGGTAACCTGCTTGTAGCCCAGACAAATACCTGGGTCCAGAAGATGCAGTTGTACGATTATCTGCTGGCCATTGCTGCGGTCAAGCGTTATCAAGGCAGTTATGGCGCCACACTGGTAGCCCAGGGCGCCCTGAGCGCTTATGAGACTCAAGCGGTACGCGCCGTGGGGGGCTGGACTCAGGGCGTGGGGGAGGACATCGTGCTCACCTACCGCCTGCTGGCCTCGGGGAGAAAATCCTTATACCAACCGCTGGCAGTGGGCTACACCCAGGTACCGGCTACCCTTAAGGCGCTATGCAGCCAACGCAGCCGATGGGCCCAGGGCCTGTTTGAAGGGCTGCGCGCCGTAAAGCCCTGGCAGCAACCCTCCCTATATGGCGGTTATTTTCAAGCGCTTAGCCTGTCCGTCGTGTATTTAGACTTGGCGTATGTGTTCGGCTTTCTGGCCGGAGTGGCGCTGGCGCTGGCGGGACTGCCCTATTTTGTCGGGTGGCTCACCCTTCTGCTGCTGCCTGGGGTGCTCGTCACGCTAGCAGGAACCTATCGCTTCCAGAAACACATTCCGATGGTGTCTTTTCACAATAGCTGGACTGGCTTTTTCGGTTTTCTATTGTTGTTTCAGCCCATTCAATCGATCTGTTCCCTGTGGGGATACGCTCGGGCGTTGACCGGACGTGCTCCCGCCTGGAAGCAATAAGGAGGTATTTTCATGTCCCATAAAAAGGGATTGATCGGTATGCTGCTCTTTCTGTTCATTCTGGCCGCTATGCTCTACGCGCTGCTGCCCTGGGCCCTGGCTCAAAGCGCTCGGGCCCAATCGGAAGCGGCCGCGACGGATACCGCCCGGTTGTCCCAGGATCAACCGGCCCAGAGCCTGCGCCTGCCCATCCTCATGTACCATCACCTGTCCCAAAACTCCGAGGCCCTGGATGATTATACCATCTCCCCTCAACAGTTGGAGCAGGACCTAACCGCCCTGAAAGGGGCTGGCTGGACGCCCATTTCCCTCCAGGCGCTGATCGCTTACGGCGAAGGGCAGGGGGATCTTCCCCCCAAACCGGTGCTGTTGGTCTTCGACGATGGGTACCGCAGCTTTCTTACCTTGGCTTTTCCACTGCTCCAAGCCCATGACGTCCCTGCGGTGGTATCCGTTATCGGCCAACAAGCTGAAGCCGCCCAGAACCTTGGCGCCGAACCTGGTGCCTTTATGAACTGGGACGAGCTGCGCTACGTCGCTAAGTCCGGGCTGGTGGCGCTCCAAAGTCATTCCGCCGGCCTGCACGTCTACCACCAGCGCCCCGGCGCCGCCCGGTTGCCCTGCGAAAGCGAAGACGCTTACCGCCAGGTCCTTTTGAACGATATCCAACGGATGACCAGCCTATGCGGCCAGGCCCAAATCTCCCTCCAGCCCGCCTTCGCTTATCCCTATGGCCAGCTGGACGCCTTGGCGCAAAGCATCCTGGAACAATCCGGCTTCCTGGTCACCATGACCAGCGAGGAGCACGTGAACCGAATCTCCCCCCATCTCTCCAGCCTCCAATCCCTGGGCCGCCTTAACCGTTCTGGTTCTATGGATACCCAAGAAGTTCTTGCGTGGATGGAGGGCGCGTCTTAATCTCGCCCAACCCCGGCGCCGTTGCCCGGCGCCGGGCCTTTTTATCCCCTTTCGCTGTAAAATAATGCATATTCAGCAAAATAATCGCCATTATCTCTTGACACTTTATGGGACAAGATGTATAATTCACGCATAATTATAAATTGGAGGGGGTCCCATGAAAGGGTTGGCTTGGCTATTGATCCTGTGCCTGGCGTTGACGGCGGCGGCGCCGGCAGCGATGGCGGAAGAAAGCGGGTTCACCGTGGAGGTGAGCGTTCCCCAGGACTTTGAGGGCGAGCTGAACGGGCGGCTCCTGTTCATGTTTGACGCCCAGATGCCCGAAGAGGGCGGCCAGGTGTTCGACAATTTGGACGTGACCGGATGCCCGGTGTTCGGCAAAACGGTGTACGGGCTGAAGGCGGGGGACGTAATCACCATGACCGCCGGCGACCCGGAGGTATATGGCTATCCCATGCAGCTGGGCGAGGTCCCTCAGGGCGAATACGCGGTGCAGGCGCTGTTCGTGCGCTACACCCAGTTCAACCGGGCCGACGGCGCCAGCATCTGGGGCATGGCCGACCACGGCGGCGGCGGCAGTATCACCGACAACCCCTATAACCTGTACAGCGACGCCCAGATGGCCACGGTGGGTTCCGGCACGGTGCGCCTGAGCCTGACCCACGAAATCCCCCTGGGCTACGAGCTGCAGGAGGGCCAGGTGGATCAGCAGGGCAACTACGAGGACACCGGCATGGTGAAGTACGTGAAGATCAAGAGCCAGCTGCTCAGCGACTTCTGGGGCTGCGATATGTACATCGGGGCTAACGTGCTGCTGCCCAAGGATTACGACGCCGCCAAGGAATATCCGGTTCTGTACTACCAGGGCCATTGGCCGGGCGGAAACGCACCCCTAAACTACGGCCGTACCGGCAGCGAAAGCTATGAAGCCTTCAACGCCTATTGGGATAGCGGCGAAGCGCCGGACATGATCGTGGTCACCATCCGGGACGCCAACATGTACTACGATACCTCCTATTCGGTGAACAGCGCCAACCTGGGCCCCTGGGGCGACGCCATCGTCACCGAGCTCATCCCCTACATCGAGGACACCTTTAACGCCGTGGGCGAACCCTGGGCCCGAGCCCTGGCGGGCGGCTCCACCGGCGGCTGGGAATCCATGGCCATGCAGCTGTTCTATCCCGACTTCTTCGGCGGTACCTGGCCCATGTGCCCCGACGGTATGGACTTCCACGCCTATCAAATCGTAAACCTGTACGAGGACGACAACGCCTACTACATCGACAACGGTTGGACCCAGGTGGCCCGCCCCTCCTCCCGGGATACCCTGGGCAACGTGCGCTGGACCATCGAGCAGGAGAACCATTGGGAGATCGCCCTGGGCGGCCTGGATGCGGTGAGCCTGGGCCAGTGGGCCATCTGGGAAGCGGTGTACGGTCCGGTGGACGAGGACGGCTATCCCGCCCGGGTGTGGGACCCCATAACCGGGGATATCGATAAGGACGTCGTGGCTTATTGGCAGGAGCACTTTGACCTCAACCATTATATGCAGGCCAACTGGGAGGAATTGGGGCCCAAACTGGTGGGCAAGATCCACCTGCGGGGCGGCGACATGGACAACTACTACCTGAACCTGTCCCAGTACCTGGTGGGCGACTTCCTGGAGAGCACCACCCAGCCCGCCTACGAGGGCTACAGCGTTACCTTCCCCCGGGTGGGCCACAGCGGCAACATCTCCAACCAGGATCTGCTGGAAGAAATCGCCCAGCACATGATCCAGTACGGTCCGGAAAACGCCGCCCAGATTCTGGGCAGGTAGGGTTACGCCGTCGACCCTGGAAGGCTTCGGGCTCTTTCATCTGGCGCCTCTCCCCCATTCCAGTTGCGCCCGAGGCATTCTCTAGCCGTCAAGGCCAGGCATCCGCCTGGCCTTGGCGGCAAAAAATATGTGGCGTTGGAGGTATTGGGAGGATCAATCACAGGCCCGCGCCCGCTAAGCATTTGGGGGACAGGAGCGCTTCCTCGGGCGAGATTGCAAGAATGGGGGCAAGGCATCCGACACTCTGTCCAGGCCGTCCATCCCGGCCCTTGCTCGCCGGTAGGCGGCAGGCGGCCCAAGGCGCCGCCTCGTTACCCGGGAAGAATGGGTTGCCATAAAAAGGAAAGGGACTTGACGAAAGCCGAATGGTTTGTTATGCTGAAATCGTCTTTCCGGCCTTCCCGGAAAATTGAGGCGAAAGGAGCCTTCCCGTGACAAAGTACCTTTGCCTGGCGCTGTGCCTGTTCCTGACCGCCCTTGGCTCCCCATCCGCCCGGGGAGAAGGGGTCACCGAAATCTCCTTCTGGACATGGCGTCCGGAAGATACGGCGTTCTACGAATCCGTCATCGCGGATTTCGAGGCGCTCAATCCGGATATCAAGGTGGTTCAGAACGCCATCAAAAACACCGAGTACAACACCATATTGGCCGCTGCCCTGGCCTCGGGAGATGGGGCGCCGGACGTGTTCATGAGCCGGGCCTACGGCGGGCTGCAAACCTTCGCCGATTCGGGCTATATTCTGGCGCTGGACCAGCTGATGCCCGAGCTCATGTTGTTTTCCGAATTCGCCCGAGGGGGCGCTCTATCGGTTACCGACGGCAAGATGTATGGCGTACCCGCCGTGAGTCAGACCATGCTCTGCTTTTACAACGCTGGCGTGTACCGGGAGTTGGGCCTGAGCGTGCCCGCCACCTGGGATGAATTTTTGGAAAACCTGGAAGCCTGCCAGGCGGCGGGTTACGACGCCCTGGCCAACGGCACCAAGGACGGATGGTGCTGCGAGTCCCTCCTGGGCGGGGTGGGGCCCTCCTTCTACGGCGGCGACGGGTTCTACGACCGGCTGATACGGGGCGAAACCACCTTCATGGACCCCGCCTTTGTGGAGGCGGTGCAGAAGGTCCAGGACCTGGCGCCCTATATGCCCGACCTGTTTGAAGGCGTGGACTACGCGGACATGCAGGCCAGTTTTATCTATGAAATCGGCGTTCACTTTATTGGCGGCTCCTATGAAGCCGGTTACTTTAGCCTTCAAAACCCCCAGCTAGAATACGGCGTGTTCGCCATTCCCGGGGAAAAGGCGGAAGACCCCGCCTACGTGTCCGTGTATGCGGACATGAACTTCTCCGTCTCCGCCGCCAGCCGCAAGCAGGAGGCGGCTCTGCGCTTTCTCAAATACCTGGCCAGCCCCCGGTTTGGCCAGCAGATGGTGGACCAGCTCGCCATGGTTTCTTCGGTGCCCGGCGTGGACGTGTCCGCCAATCCCTTCATCGCCCAGGTGCTGGCGCTGCAGGAAAACGCCACCCCCTACGTCTTTCTGGTGGGCTTTCGCTACAAGCAGCCCACCGGTTCATCGCTATTCCAGTCCGCCGCCCAGGACCTGATGGTGGGAAAGGCCACGGCTGAGCAGACCTGCCAAATCGTTCAAGAGGGGGTGGCCGTCTACTATGAACCCTTTTGGGCGTAACCTCTTTGCTCCCGGGGCGCAAAGGCCCTGGCGCTTTCCCGAGAACGGGTCCGGCGGCCTTCGCCGCTAGGAGGTATGATGATGATCAAGGCATCCGACGGGAAAAAGGCGGCCTGGATTACCTTTTTTGTATTGCCCGGCGCCGCCGTGGTGTTCGTGTTTATTCTACTGCCCCTGTTTATGTCGCTGTTCAACAGCTTGTTTGACTGGAATCAGCTGATTCGCGGCGAATTTGTGGGGCTGGAAAACTTTCATAAGCTCTTCAACGGCTACCCCTACCGGCAGCGCTTTATCAACGCGCTGGGCAACAACCTCAAATGGTTTGTGGTTTCCATGCTGGTGCAAAACACCTTGGGCCTTCTCTTTGGATACGCGCTCAGCCGCCGCATCGCCGGCCGCGGCGCCTACATCCGCATTCTATTCATCCCGGTGCTGTTTTCTCTCATTGCGGTTGGTTCCCTCTGGGGGTTGTACCTAAAACCTAAGGGGATGGTCAACAACCTGCTCATCCTGCTCGGACGCCCGGACCTGCGCCGTGCATGGCTGGGAGACGGCGCCATCGCCACCTACGCCCTCATCGCGGTGAACATCTGGCGCTGGGTGGGCTTTCCCACCCTGGTGTTCATGAGCGCCGTGGATAACGTGCCGGAAGGCTGCGTGGAGGCGGCCTATCTGGATGGCGCGGGGGAATGGCGGATTTTTTTGAAGATCGTCCTGCCCCTGATCGTCCCCGCCATCGCTATCGTCTCGGTTCTGACCGTGGTCGGCAGCCTGAACGTATTCGAGCAGGTGTACACCATGGCGGGGCTGGATGGGCCGCCCAACTACGCCACCGATACCATCGGTACGCTGTTCTACCGCACCGCCTTTGGCTCGGTGGATTCCGGTGCGCCGGAGATCGGCGTGGGCTCGGCCATCGCCGTGGTCATCTACCTCATGACCTTTGTCATTTCGCTGATCTCCATCCGCTTGGCAAAGTCCAAGGAGGTGGAGCTATGAAATCCGCAATGCGCCTGCGCAAGGCAGGTCCAGGCAAAAAGGCGTTTATCTTGCTGGTTCAATGCGGGCTCACCGCCTACGCGCTGCTCATACTCTACCCCCTGTTTCACATGGTCATGTCTTCCTTGAAATCTCCCCGGGACATCATGCTGGACGCCTTCTCCCTACCCCAGCGGGTTTCCTGGGACAACTATGCCCTGGTCTGGTCCGGCAAGGGCTTTGGGGGCTACTTTCTCAACAGCCTGCTGATTACCGGCGGCTCTATGCTCCTGGTGGTGCTGTTGGGTTCCATGGCCGCCTTTGGCCTTGCCCGGTACAAATTCCGGGGGAATACCCTCTTATCCTTGCTTTTCCTCAGCGGCCTGATGTTGCCCCTGAAGGCGGCGGTAATTCCGCTGTTCCAGATCGTGAAGGGCATGGGGCTGATGGACAATCCCCTGTCCCTGCTCCTGGTTTTTACCGCCATGGGTCTGCCCTCTACCGTGTTTATTCTCTGCGGCTTTATGAAGACCATCCCCAGCTCCCTGGAGCAAGCCGCCCGCATGGACGGGTGCAACGACCTGCGCATCTACCGGCAAATCATTCTGCCCATGTCCGCGCCGTCCATCGCCCTGGTAACCATTTACAACGCGGTGCCCATCTGGAACGACTTCTTTTTCCCCTTGGTCTTCATCCAGTCCGACAGGTTGAAGACCCTGCCGGTAGGGCTGTCCAGTTTTATCGGGCAGCACGCCACCCAATGGGACCTGCTCTTTACCGGCCTCTCCATCGCCATCTTGCCCATGCTGGCCCTCTATCTGGCCATGTCCAGGTACTTCATCCAGGGCATGACGGCTGGGGCCGTCAAATAACGCCCTTGCCAACCGCAGGACGGCCCTGGGCCTAGGCGCCCTTTGGGCGCCATGTGCCCCTGCGCCGGCGGCTGGACGGGCCGTCCCCGTCGTTCTTACGGCCCACGCAAGGGTTTACCGGGTATTGATATACGCTCAGGTTGAATTTGCCGCCGCGCACCGGGCCCTTATCTCGCGGATTGGGAGAGGGTGCATACTGTCCACGCTCCCGGATTATTCTTTGCCTGCGGAACAAGGCAAGCCTTTTCCCTCGCCCAGCCAGGCCATGAGCGGCCAGCGAAGCCCTGAAATGACCCTGGGCCATACGCCTCTCCCCTGCCCCTTGGACCGGCGGCGCACTCTTTTCGCTGGGTGATGGCAACCCGGGGAATGCCTCCCGGGCGGTGGCCACCCTTTATTCCAATGGCTTTTGTTTTCCACCATAGCCTTGACCCGGGACTGCAGCAACGCATTTTTAGCGGGATAGCCGAGCACAACCAAGGCGGGAAAATGCCGGCCCTCGGGATTTTAATCAGTCCTCAATGTATTCAGGCCCCTATTTGTCGGAGATATGTTCGACGCTGCCCAGTCCTCCGCCGTGGCTGCTAGGAGTAGCTTTTCCACCTGCGCCCACGCCGCGCCGCAATCCATAAGGCCATAACTGCTTTTGCCGCCCCTGAGGAAGCGCTTCGGGCTTGGGCCGGGCCCGCGCTGGGTTACGGCAATTTCATCGCTACGAGGTTAGTCCGGCGCCGCTAGCCCGGCAAAGTCCTCTTTGCCGGGTCCGCCGGCATGAGCCGCTTCCGCATCTGGACCGGACGGTTCTCACAGCGCCCGGGCCTTCAGCCCAAACAGGGCGCGGCGGGCATTGAAGATATCCATAGTTTTATCTAATGCGTAGACACGGTTAACATTCCTTCTGCCGTTTGATATTGCGCTGTCAACAAGTCTTTCCCTTGACGCGGTCTAGCCCAAGTGCTACGATACATGCGTTACGGGGCATGGATGATATCTCTGGTATTTAGATGAAAGGACGTGTATGTATGAAAGGTTCCCGTATCTTTGCGGCCATGCTCGCTTTGATCATGGCCCTGTCCCTGTTCCCCGCTGCTTTAGCCAGCGCCCAGATGACGCCGGGCACCTACACCGCCTCGGCCATGGGCTTTGGCGGGCAGGTCACCGCCACCGTGACGGTGGACGGCACCGGCATCACCGCGGTGCAGATCACCGGTGACGAGGAAACCCCCTCCATCGGCGGCGCGGCTCTGGAGCAGCTGGCGGCCAACGCCCTGGCCCAGGGCGCGGAAATGGACGGCGTAACCGGCGCCAGCATTACCTCCTCCGCCGCCCAGCTGGCCGTGGAGCAGGCGCTGAAGCAGGCCCAGGGCGAGCAGGCCGGCCAGGCCCAGATCAAAATGGCCCCCGGCACCTACACCGGCGAGGCCTGGGGCTTTAACAAAGTAGAAAAAATCAAAGCGACCGTAGAAGTTTCCGAAAACGAAATTCTGGACATCCAGGTAGACATGGACAACCTGTACGAATCCTCGGTGAAGCTGGAGAACGCGGCCCAGCTGATGGTGCCCCGCATCCTGGAGAGCCAGAGCCTGGCGGTGGACGCCATCACCGGCGCCACCGGCTCCAGCGCCGGTATTCGCGGCGCCGTCACCCAGGCGGTGCAGCAGGCGCTGGCGGCGGGCGGCTGCGGCGAGAGCGCCATCATCAACTTCCAGCAGCCCATCGTCAAGGAGGCCAAGAACGAGACGCTGAACTACGACGTGGTAGTGGTGGGCATGGGCGGCTCCGGCTCCTACGCCGCCCTGCGGGTGGCCCAGGAAATGCGGCTGAAGGACCCCGCCGCCGATGCCAGCGTGCTGGCCATCGACAAGGCGGGCAACTACGGCGGCACCACCATCTTCACCAGCGAGGCCATGGTGATCAACCCCAAGACCTTCCAGGAGGAGTACAACGACGGCCAGGATTACGTGGACGCCGACGCCCTCTATGAGGACTGGACCGCTTACACCACCTCCAGCGACGGAGTGCAAATGGCCAAGCCCGAAATGATCTCCCTGATGATGACCGAGTCCGGCAACGCCATGGACTGGCTGCGCCACAACGGCTTTGACTTCAATACCCCCGCCGGCGGCCTCAGCGGCGGCAACACCGAAGAAACCAAGACCTTCCTGGTAAAATACCGCTTTGCCCCCACGCAAACCAATAACCGTATCTCCAAGGATACCTTCCAAAAGTGCTTCGATCACCTGTACAACAAGTTCACCGCCTACGGCGGCGACTACCTGCTGGAGACCGAGGGCCAGTCCCTGATCTATGACCCGGACACCAACCAGGTCACCGGCGTCATCGCCTACAACCCCGTCACCAACACCACCTACACCATCAACGCCAAGGCGGTCATCCTGGCCACCGGCGGCTTTGCCGGCAGCGAGGAAATGAGCGTCAAGTACTTGAGCGACGAGTACTATCCCCTCAAGGGCAAGTGGAACGTGTGCGGCTCCTGGCAGAACGACGGCAAGATGATTCAGGCCGCCATCGACATCGGCGCCGGCACCTTCAACATCGGCATGACCCCCGTGTGCCACCTGTTCGGGCCGGACGGCTTCCTGAACAACTACCCCAACGTGGAAATTCCCGGCCAGTTCACCACCAAGACCAACCTGCCCGCGGTGTGGAGCGAGGGCGACCTGCCCACCATGCTGTGCTTCTGGGAGAAGGTGTTCGCCGTCAATTCCGAGGGCGTGCGCTATCTGCCCGAGAATTCCCTGGCCACCTTTGACGCCTGGAAGGGCGGCCCCGACATCAGCGTCATCGTCACCGAAAAGCAGATCCAGGACATCGCCGTCAACGGCATCGACATCGACGACACCGCCCAGCACATCAAGAGCAACTTCGACAACCTGCTCTTCAAGGTACCCATCCCCCGGGGAACCAAGCTGCCCAACGCCATCCAGGTCATGGAAGACGGCGTGAAGGCCGGGTTCATCAGCAAGGCCGACACCATTGAGGAGCTGGCTGTGGAGCTGGGCCTGGATCCCGACACCCTGAAGGCGGAGATGGACAAGTACAACGAGGCCTGCGCCACCGGCGTGGACCCCCTGGGCAAGCCCGCCGAGTTCCTGGAGTCCATGGAAGAGGGGCCCTACTACGCCATCCATGCCGGTATGCACTGCTACGGCACCTGCGCCGGCCTGGACATCAACGAGAACTTCCAGGTTCTCCAGGCTGACGGCGAAACCGCCATCGGCGGCCTGTACGCCGTGGGCGCCGACGGCCAGGGCGTGGTCTACTCCCCCGAGAAGGCCTACGTCACCTATGGCGGCGCCGACAACGGCTGGGCCCTCATGTCCGGCTATGTGGCCGGCGGCAAGGTAGCCGAGTACCTGGGCTAATCCCCCTTATCCCTGCGGCCTTCCGGCCCCCAGCGGAGATTTCCGCCGGGGGCCGGGCCCATTTTGGGCAGTCATGGCCTTCCGCCGTGGAGCGTCAGGCTATACAGAGCCGTCAGGAAGAATGCGGGTTTCAACCGCCAGGGTTCTGCATATCCCCGCAGCGAAGGCCGGTGTGCAAACTGATTTGCCCCAGACCGCGCCCATCGTCATATCCGGTCCTCCCCGGCGGCGTTGGAATGCTATCATAAAAGTTGAGCTGTCAGCAAGCAGAACGGTACACGGCAGCGGAATGGCCCAGGCGCTGAAGCTTGCTCCATCGCGCAAGGAGAAACTCTACCGCATGGATACCGCCGAACTCAGTGGGTGAAAACCGCCTTCTTCCGCAATGTTTACTGCGGCAGCCGGCGCCGGGTCACCGCCGTCGCCGGCGGCTTTGCGTTGCCGATGTATCCAAGCAACCATTTGGAAAGTCCTCCCTTAAGTATTTCCTGTATTTCAAAACGCAGTTTTATGATAGCGCTCCTATCCGGCGCCCCTTGCATCACGGGCCGGCGGCCGAATCGGAGTCGTACCAGTATTGGCGGTAGGCGCCGGGGGTGATGCCCTCGTACCGCTTGAACAGAGTGATGAAGTGGCCGATGTTGTGAATGCCTACGTCCAGGGCAATTTGGCTGATGGGGTTAGCGGTGGTACGCAGCAGCTGCTTGGCCTTGGTCAGCCGCGTATAGATCAGGTATTCGTTGGGCGACAGGCCGATACAGCGCTTGAATAGCTTCTGCAGGTAGAATTTGTTGATGGACAGGGCGTGGGCCAGGCCGTCCAGGGTGATGCGCTGGGCGTAGTGCAGGTTGATGTAGCTGCGGGCGTCGATGACGTAACCCGGCAGGCGGTTGACTCCACTGGGGCTGCCCGCAACGTGGATACAGTGGCTCATCAACTGGATGAGCATGGCCGATGCCTGCACGTCGTCCAGCAGCGTATTGCCCCCCTCCCGGTATAGGTTGAGCAGCGTCTCCAGCGTACTGCGTATGGCCATGTCCGAGCCGGGATGAATCACATTCTTGCCCTCGTTTTGGGCCAGGAACAGCCGGTAATAGGCCTCGCAGGGCGCGCCGGTAAAGTGGACCCACAGCACGTGCCAATGGTCCCGCCCCGGCGCGGTGCGGTAGTACTGGGGCTTCATGCAGTCGATCCAGAACAGCTGGCCCGGCCGGATCCCATAGCGCTGTCCCTCGTAATCCAGCGTCCCCTCCCCGTTGAGGCACAGCTTGATGAGATAAGAAGGCAGGTTTTCCCGGTCGGTAAAGTAATCCGGCCCGCAGCGAAAATCCCCCAGTTCCTGGACATAGGCGATGGAGGCGCGGGCTGGCTGCGCCGCCGTCACCGTGAGCCACACCGATTCCCGGTCGATGTCCAAGTTAAAATGCAGCCTCACCTGGGGCACGATAACCCCTCCTTCCCAAAGCCTTATCCCCAAGGAATAGGCCAATATCCCGTAATTATGCGCCAATGATGGGAAGTGACAAATTCGGATTTAACGATTTATACTATTATATATTGAATTGTTCAAACATTCAAGGGGCGTATCCCCTTGGATGGCATGGCGGCAGGGCGCCGGCGGCAAAAATTCCGTTAAAACCCTTCCGGCTAATTTCCGGAACTGCCCAACCCAAGGAACTGTCCCGGTAGATCCTGAGGCGGAGGTAATCGCATGTCGGAGTACATTCTGGAACTGAATGACATCACCAAGATTTTTCCCGGCGTCAAAGCTCTGGACAGCGTGCGTTTTAACCTAAAGCGGGGCGAAATCCACGCGCTGGTAGGGGAAAACGGCGCGGGAAAATCCACCTTCATCAAGACGCTCACTGGGGTACACCAGCCCGACGGGGGTGAGATCATCCTGGAGGGCAAAAAAGTGGTCATGAGCGATCCCATCGTGGCCCAGAAGTACGGCATCGCGGCCATCTACCAGCACGCGGCCTCCTATCCCGACTTATCTGTGGCGGAAAACATTTTCATCGGCCACGAGTTCAAGTCGGGACCCTTTATCGACTGGGGCAAGGCCAACCGGGAGGCGAAGAAGCTGCTGGACGCGGTGGGCGCCGACTTTAGCCCCACGGCCTCCGTCGGGTCCCTGTCGGTGGCCCAGCAGCAATTGGTGGAGATCGCCAAGGCGCTGTCCATGAACGCCAAGATTTTGATTATGGACGAGCCTACCGCCGCCCTGTCCCGGCGGGAGAGCGAGGACCTGTATGCCATTTCCCGCAAGCTGCGGGACCAGGGTACCGCCATCATCCTCATCTCTCACCGCTTCGAGGACATATACGGCCTGGCCGACCGGGTCACCGTGTTCCGGGACGCCCAGTATATCGGCACCTGGGATATGCCGGTGGACGAACACGTGCTGGTGAACCACATGGTGGGCCGGGAGATCACCCAGCTGTTCCCGAAGAAGGCGGCCCAGGTGGGCGAAGAGCTGCTTCGGGTGGACAAATTGTGCCGCACGGGCTATTTCAAGGACGTGAGCTTAACCGTGCGGGCTGGGGAAATCGTGGGGCTTACGGGACTGGTGGGCGCGGGGCGCACCGAGGTGATGCAGGCGGTGTTCGGCGTCACCAAGGCGGACTCGGGGGAGGTATACTTCCAGGGTAAGCGGGTCACCGGCTGTTCACCGGCTCAGGCCATGAAGATGGGCCTGGGGCTTTTGCCGGAGGACCGGCAAAAGGAGGGCCTGCTGCTTCCCTGGTCCATCAACTACAACATCTCCCTGTCGGTGCTGGACCGGTGCCGGAAAGGCGTCTTTTTGCAGCGGCAGCGGGAATACGAAATTTCCCAGGACCTGAAAAAGCTGCTGGCCATCAAAGCGCCCGACACCGACACCCTCACCGGCGCCCTATCCGGTGGCAACCAGCAAAAGGTGGTGGTGGCCAAGCAATTGGCGGCGGGGCCCAAGCTGATCATCCTGGACGAGCCCACCAAGGGGGTGGACGTGGGCAGCAAGGCCCAGATCTACGAGATCATGTCCGACCTGGCCTCCAAGGGCATGGGCATTTTGATGATTTCCTCGGAGATGCCGGAGGTCATCAATATGTCCGACCGGGTTTACGTGATGAGCGAGGGCAAGGTAACCGCCGAGTTCCAGGCCCAGGGCCTGACCCAGGACGTCATTTTAAAAGCCGCCATGCCCAAGAGCAAGGAATGAGGGAAGGGAGCGCACACCATGCAGACAAAAAAAGAGCGCAAGGCCTTGTACGCGCTGCTGATCGAGCATAGGGAAATTCCGTTGCTGGCGGTGCTGGCGCTGCTTTTGGTGGCCATCAGCATCCGGGTGCCGGGCTACATTCCCAAATCCTATATGAACGTGCTGAAAAACGGTTCCATCAACATGGTGATGGCCTGCGGCATGTTGTGCGTGCTGCTGGTGGGCTCCATCGACATCTCCATCACCGCCATACTGGCCTTCGTGGGATGCGTGGCGGGCAAGCTGATGGGGCTGGGCATCGTCCAGGCCACCTGGCTGATGTTTGTGCTGGGCGTGGTCATCGGCGCGGCCATCGGCGCGGTGAACGGGGTGCTGGCCAGCTACGGCCGGGTCATCGCCATCATCGTCACCTTGGGTACCAGCTACATCGTGCGGGCGCTGATCCCCATGGAGTGGCTGATGGGCATGAATAAGATCAACCCCACCGACCTGACCAACGATTTCGCCTTTTTCCTCACGGGCAATCAGTTCCTGGGCCTTCCCCTGCTGGTGTGGATGGCTGTCGCGGTGACGGTGATTACCGGCGTGTTCCTCAAATACACCTGCACCGGCCGTAACCTGTACGCCGTGGGCTCCAACGCCGAGGCGGCCCAGATGCGGGGCGTGCCCATCAACCGGGTGAAGGTGCTGGCCCACGTGATCTGTGGCGCCACGGCGGGCCTAGCGGGCATCATGTGGCTGAGCTTTTACAACGCCGTGGAAAAGAGTACCGCCAACGGCAATGAAATGTTCACCATCGCGGCCTGCGTATTGGGGGGCGTCAGCGTCACCGGCGGCTACGGCAAAATCACCGGCGTGGTGATCGGCGCGGTGATGATCGCCCTCATCGACAACGCCATCCCCATGCTGGGCATCGGCAATTCCATGATTACAGAGTTCGTGAAGGGCATATTGCTGCTGTTCGCCATCCTGCTCAACGTGATCCTGCAGCGCATGGCCAACCGGCGGGACCTGGCTAGGAGGAATATCTGATGAAAAAAGTGCTTTCCTTTTTCAAGAGCTGGGAGTTCTTCCTGATCTGCCTGCTGGCGGTGACCTGCGCCATTTTTGAACTGAAGGACCAGGCCAACCTGGCTGCGGGTCTGGCCAAAAAGGACGTGTTCAACTTCGTAAACATCGTCCGCTCCCTGCGGCCCTACCTGCTCTACGCCTTTATGACCCTGGGCATGATGCTGATCCTGGCCTTGGGGGATATGGATATTTCCGTGGGCGCCATCGCCACCCTCAGCGTGGTGATGCTGGCCATTGTGTACCGCTTCTTTACCCAGAGCGGCATGAACAACATGCTGGCCTTCGTGCTCTCCATCCTGGCCTGCTTGGTCACCGGAGTGCTCTGCGGCGGCGTCAACGGCTTTCTGGTCACTCGGTTCAAGGAATTGTTCCCCATGATTATTACTCTGGCCACCCAGCTGTTCTTCCGGGGCTTTAGCTACCTGCTCATCGGCGGAGAAACCATTACCTTTAAGGACGACACCTTCGCCCTGCTCAAGGAGCTGAACAGCTTGATCGACCTGGGCTGGGTGAAGCTGCCGGTAATGATTCCCATTTTCCTGGCCTTTGCCGCGGTGTTCTTCGTGTGGCTGCACCTGACTTCCGGCGGGCGCAAGGTCTTCGCCATCGGTACCAACCCCACCACCGCCCGGTATTCCGGCGTTCAGGTGGACCGGATTAAGATGATCTGCTACGTGATCGCCGGGCTGATGAGCGCGGTCACCGGTATCTTTTTCGTAGGCGCCACGTCCTCCTCGGTGAAGGCGGACATCATGGACGGCTACCATATGTACGCCATCGCGGCGGCCATCCTGGGCGGCTTCTCCACCGACGGCGGCAAGGGCAGCGTCATCGGCGCGGTGCTTTCCCTGTTCATCTTCGGCATTCTGAAGATCGGCCTGGGCACCTTGTTCGGCTTCCCGGATAGCTCGGTGAACCTGTCCGTGGGCGTGATCCTGATCCTATCGGTGCTGATTCCCAACATCTCTCAGGACATCAAGAACGCCAACCGGGTGCGCAAGCAGCGGGCTCAAACCGCCATGCAAAAGGCGTAGGCCGCCTTCCCTGCCCAGGGAATTCTCCCCGGGCAGGCCGGAGGAAACTCACTTCATCATGATTCCGGTTTTGCCTTCGGGCAAAAAAATACAAGGAGGTTATTGGTCCATGAAAAAAACCCTAGCTCTGGTCCTGGTGGCTCTGTTCCTGGTAGCCGGCGTAGCGATGGCGGAAGCCAAGCCGGGCGACGGCCTGTACATCGGCGTGGTGTATAAGCAGTCGGGCAACGCCTACTTCCAGGCTTCCGTGGAAGGCATCCAGAAGGCGGCCGACGAACTGGGCTTCACCTTTGAGCACGACGGACCCGACGACGGCTCCAACGACGGCGCCATCCGCATCATCGAGAACTACATCACCAAGGGCGTGGACGCCCTGATCATCTCCGCCAACGATCCCGACGCCCTGGTGGACGTGTGCACCCAGGCCATGGAAGAGGGCATCAAGGTGATCTCCTACGACGCGGAAGTGTCCTATCCCGGCCGCGACCTGGATGTGCAGCCCTCCTCCGCCAAGAACATCGGCCTCACCCTGCTGGAGTCCATCGCCAAGTCGGTAGACTATGAAGGCCAGATCGCCATCGTATCCGCCATGGCTACCGCCCCCAACCAGAACCTGTGGATCTCCTTTATCGAGGAGGAGCTGGAGGCCAACGAGGCCTACGCCAACCTGGAGTACCTGGGCGTGGTGTACGGCGACGACGAGTACCAGAAGTCCTTTGACGAGACCCAGGCCCTGCTCAACCAGTATCCCGACCTGAAGGGCCTCATCGTGCCCACCACGGTAGGCGCTCCCGCCGTGGCCAAGTGCATCCAGGACGCGGGCCGCGACGTGAAGGTGACCGGCCTGACCCTGGCCTCCGACATGAAAACCTTCATCGACGCGGGCATCTGCGACGAGACCTTCCTGTGGAACCCCATTGACCTGGGCTACGTGGCCTCCTACGCCGCCGTGTCCCTGATCAACGGCGACATCACCGGCGCGGTGGGCGACGCCGTCAACGCGGGCGACTACGCCCTCACCGTGGAAGCCAAGGACGATTCCGGCGCCACCATCCTGTACCTGAACAAGCTGAACGTGTTCAACACCGACACCGTGAACGACTGGGTGGACATCCTGTAATCCCATTCCAGCCCCATTTCGCGCCCCCGGTATAGGTCCGGGGGCGCTCTTCGTTCCCTCGACCGACGGAACTTCCGACGTTTTATACCCAGAACACCGAAAAACCGCCTGCGCCCCCAGCCCTTTGTACCGGGAGCACAGGCGAAACGTGCCAGAGATGGGGGCCGTGCTACAGGAGTTGATCCCGCAGGCCCGCGATATAGTCGCCGTCGGTGACATCATAGGTGGTTTCCGAGGGGTACAGGCACCCGCCGTAGAAGATGTCCCGGTTGTTCAGGGTGGACTTGTCCGTGCGGGCGGTGTGCCGGGCCAGGTGGAGCTGGCTCGCGCCGGTTTGCTCCAGTACCCGGCGGATGTTCTTGGCGTTGATGCCGGCGCCCGGGAGAATCTGGATGCGCCCGGCGGCGAACTGGATCATTTCCCGTACCGTATCGGTTCCGTAGGACACGTCCGGGGCCTGGCCGCTGGTGAGCACCCGATCCACCCCCAGATCGATGAGACGGCTCAGCATGTCCCGCCAGTCTTGGGCCACGTCGATGGCCCGGTGGAATACCGCCTCTTTGCCCGCCTCCTTGCACAACTTGACCAATTGAGCGCAGCGGCCCTCGTCCAGGGAGCCATCCTCCTTCAAAAAGCCGAATACCAGCCCGTCGGACCCCCGCTCCAGCAGGGCCTGGGCGTCGGCCAGGGCGGTTTCATACTCCGCCTGGGTATAGCAGAAGCCGCCCTGCCGGGGGCGCACCATGGTCATCACCGGGATGGGCACCCGGCGCTTGACCACCGTCAGCTCCCCCACGGAAGGGGTCAGCCCCCCGAAGAACAGGCAGGAATTGAGCTCCACCCGGTCCGCGCCGCCCCGGTACGCCTCCAACACGTCGTCCGCGCTGCCGCAACAGATCTCCAGCAAAACCTTGTTCATGGCGTGTCTCCTCCGTTTCTCTCTTTATAGCATTTATGGGAATAAAGGGATTCCCGGGAAAACCAGGCCGGTTACACCAGCCAGGCTAGGGCGATCAAGGCCGCCATGGCCACGGCGGCGGCCACCTTGGCCCCCACGATGTGCCTGGCCATAAAGGCTCTCACCCCTTGGGCGCTTCCGCCGCCCACCACCGCCGCGGCCAGGACCGCCGAGGGGATCAGGAAGGCGGCGCAGTATGAGGTCACGCTGAAAGCGCCTCCCGGAGAACCCGCCTGGCTGAGCAAGGTAGCCAGGTACAGTTGCCCCGAGCACAGAAATTCCCCCGCCGCCACCACCGCGCCCAGGGCGGCGCTGGCGGGGACCAACACCCTTTTCCCGGTGAGCCCTGCGATGGCCCGGTGCAGCTTGCCCCGCAGCCCCTGGGGCAGCTGGTTCTTCATGGCCCCCAGCTGGCCCTTGCGGGCCTTTGCCGCGTCGTACAGGTTCAGCCCAGCCAGCGCCGCGCCTACCCCGGTGAGTAGCCACTTGGCCAGGGGCGTCAGCCAGGCCGGGTTGGCCCGCTGCATCAGGGACAACAGGGCAAAGCCGATGAGCAAGTAGACCGCCAGCTTAGCCAGCAGGAAGGCCGCCGCGCAGGGGATCGCGTGGGTCCTGGCGCTGACCAGGACGGACAGGAACATGAGCAGCATGGACAAGGCGCAGCCGTTGAGCCCGGCGGCCAGCCCCGCGCCCAGGGCGGCGGCCACCTGGGCCACCCCCACGGCTCCGGCAGCTTGCCCGGACCGCTGCGCCCCGGCCGCCTCCACTATCCCCACGGCCATGCCCTGCTCCACCGCGGCGGCCAGGTATTTTTGAATGTCCGACGCTCCCACCAGGGCCATTTCGGGCAGGAATACCGCCGGGGTCACCCGCCGGTCCTGGCCGATGCCGTAGGCGTCGAACAGGGCCTGGGCGGTTTGGGGCTGGGCGGTGGCGTCCAGCCGGATCACCTCCACGGGGGAGTTCAGGGTAACCGAGCCCCGGGGGATCTCCACCGAGGACGGCAGCGCCTCCACCGCTTGGCGGGCGGCCTGGCAGCTCTCGCAGGCGGGGGTATACAGGTACACCACGGTGCTCTGGGTGGGCAGTCCCCAGGACAGGGCCGCCTGGGGCAGCTCCCGATCGATCTGCCCGGCCCCCTGATAGGCCACGCCGTCCACCACCGCCATGGGCAGGCTGACTTGCTCCAAGTCCAGGCTAGTCTGGACCTGCTCCAGGGCTGCGCGGCCCGAAGCAGTGGCGGTATTATAGGCACGAAAGTCGGTCTGGGCGGCATCCAAGCCGGTGAGGGTGCGGAAATCCCGGCGAAAGTCCTCCGCCGGATCGCAGGATTCGCAGTAGCTGACGAAATAGTACTCCACCTGATGGCGCTGCTCCCCGGCGGCGGGAGCGGGGCACAGCAGCGCCCAAAGGCCCCCCAGCCACAAGAGCGCCCCCAGCCAGGGCCACAGCCCGGCCCGGCGACTCCGGGCAGAGGAATCCGCCGCCCGCCTCACACCTCCTCCTCCCACAGCCGTATGGCCGCGGCGCCGGGAAAATAGGCCCGGTCGTCCTCCATCAGGGGGGTGAAAGCCCTGCCATAGCGATCGCCCATCTCCATCAACACCCGCTGGCACACCGCGCCACGGTGGATGGCGCAGGGCTCCGGGTCGTTGAAGTACAAAATGCTCAGGCGCACCACCTCCGCCTCAGGCAGGATGTACTGATCCTGGGGCCCCTGGTACAGCGGGGTCCCGGCCTCGTCGGCGAGGGCCATCATGGCCCTGAGCCTTTTCTTTCGCCAAAACATCCTATCCCCTATCCCTTCAGCCATGTTCCGGGCCCATCCCCGCCGGACGAACCTGCGGGAACAGTCCACCGCCGCGCAGGGAGGCTGGCTTCCGGGCCAGGCCGTCCTCTCTGGGCAACGTCCTTATCCCTTCAGCGCCTCCTTGAGCAGCCGCTGGGTGGCCTCTTCCAGAGCGATCACTGCCGCGCCATGGGCGCAGGAGGCGGCGAAATCGCCCCCCAGGCTCAGCCGTTCCACGGACAGCCTGGGCACCAGCCAGGCAAAATCCATGATAGTCTTTCCCCCCAGGATGATCCTGTGAGGGCGCAGTAGGCTGTCGATCATCCTGAGCAGCAGCGCCAGATGATTCGCGTAGTCCTCCACCAACAGCCTGGCCCAGCGCACGTCCAGCCGGTAGGCGGACAGGATATCCTCCACGTCCCGCACCCCCGGGGAGACCGCCTGAGCCCGAGCCACCAGGTTCTTGCCCAACAGATGCTTTTGCATCACGTCGTTTCCCACCAAGGGAATGCCGTCGATCTCGCCGGAGGCGTCATCCCGCCCCCGCACCAGGCGGTGGTTGACGATCATGGCGGTGCCGATGCCGGCCTGTCCGATAAACAGGTAGGCGCAATCCTCCTCCGGAGCCAGGCCCTGGAGGGCCTTTTCCCCCATCAGACTGCTCTTGACGTCGTTTTCCACCAACGCGGGCATACCCAGCGCCTGTGAAAACACCTCCCCCAGGGGAGCATCGGTCCAGTCCATCTGATCGCTTCGCGCAACCCGCCCCGCCCGGCGGTTCACCGTGCCGGAAAGGCATACCCCGGCCATGCGTACCCGGGAGGGGTCCGCCACCACCTTCCTGGGCAGCCGGGCCCACATCTCCCTGGCGCACCGGGCAAAGGACTGGGGCGTCAGCTGACGGGGCGCCGGGGCCGAAAGGGAAGCGGCCTGTTTTCCGTCGAAGCTCACCGCCCGCAACGTCACCGCCTGGGTATCCAGATGAATACCCAGGGTATAGAGCCCGTCGGGGCAAGTGCGCAGCCGCACCGCCCGCCGCCCCCGTCCGGCGCCGGCGGCGCTGGCGCTCTCCTCCACCAGCCCCAGTTCCATGAGCGCCCCTACGATGCGCCCCACGCTGGTGGCGCTCATGCCGGTAATATGGGTCAGGTCTGTCCGGGAAAGCCCCTGGCAGGCCGTAAGCACTTCTAAAAGTTGTAAGCTGTTGCGCCTTCTGATATACGCTTGATCGTACGCTTTGCCCCCCGGCATGGCCGGACCGCCTTTCTGTCCAGAAGATGGGAAAAAGACAAGCACAGTATACCACAGCCCGGGGCAAAATACAACGCATTTATTTTTTCGCAATGGTATTTATTAACGATAAAGTAGGCCATCATCATCACAATAGAGGCTGTTTTGCACGAAAAATATTGTTAAATATTGCGTGGATACTTGCAATCACTGTTAATATCGTATAATATAATACCATCGTGTTAATAAAGGCGGGTGACCAACGTGACTCGAACCCAGTTGCATGTTCCGGGCCGAGGCTGGGAGGTCCGGCGCAAGAAGATCGTCAAGAGTCTGCCCTACTACGTCCTGATTCTCCTTCCCCTGATCTACCTGCTGCTGTTCAAGTATTACCCCATGCTGGGGGCGCAGATCGCCTTTAAGGACTACAAGGTGCGCCTGGGTATATGGGGTAGCCCTTGGATAGGATTCGAGCACTTCGTGGACTTCTTCACCTCGGGCAAGAGCTGGACCATCATCCTGAACACCCTGATTCTGAGCGTCTACTACCTGATCGCCAGCTTCCCCTTGGCCATCGTGCTGGCGGTATGTCTCAACGAGTGCCGCTGGGCCGGCTTCAAGAAGACGGTGCAGATGGTCACCTACATGCCCTACTTCATCTCCACGGTGGTGCTGGTGAGCATGATCCTGCAGTTCACCGACGTATCCAGCGGCATCGTCAACCAGATTATCGTGGCCCTAGGGGGGCAATCCACCAACATCATGGCCAACCAGGGCGCATTCCGCAGCCTGTACGTGTGGACGGGGGTATGGCAGAGCACCGGGTACTCGGCCATCGTGTACCTGGCAGCCCTGAGCGGGGTGCCCATGGACCTGTACGAGGCGGCCAAAATCGACGGCGCCAGCAAGCTCAGGCGCATCTGGTCTATCGACCTGCCCTACATCGCCCCCACCATCATCACCCTGTTGATCCTCAATTCCGGCTCCATCCTGTCGGTGGGATTCGAGAAGATCTACTTGATGCAGAACAACTTCAACACCCCGGTGAGCGAGGTCATCTCCACCTACGTGTACAAGCTGGGCATCGTCAATTCCTCCTTCAGCTTCTCCACTGCGGTGGGCCTGTTCAACTCGGTGGTGAACCTGGTCATGCTGGTGGTCGTCAACCAGGCGGCCAAGCGGATCAGCGACGTAAGCGTGCTGTAGGGGGTGACGGCAATGATGAGTTCCAACAAAGCGAGTGCGCATCTCAAGCGGCACAGCCACGTGGCGCAGACCCGAAGCGACAACCTATTCGACTTTGTCATCACGCTGATTCTGGTGCTGGCGGTGCTGGTGGTGGCCTATCCTCTGATTTATGTGGTCAGCGCCTCCTTCTCCTCCACCACGGCGGTGATGGCGGGCAAGGTGTGGATTCTGCCGGTGGAATTCTCCCTGGCGGCCTATGAGGCGGTGTTCCAGTACGACTCCATCCTCACCGGTTACATCAACGCCATCATATACACCCTGTCCGGTACGGGGCTCAACCTGGTCCTCACGGTGTTGTGCGCCTTCTGCCTGTCCCGGCGGGATTTCTACGGGCGGCGGGTGGTAGGGGCCATGGTGCTCTTCACCATGCTGTTCAACGCGGGCCTGGTGCCCAACTACCTGCTGATCAAGGACCTGAAGATGCTGGATACCCGCTGGGCCATCATCCTGCCCAGCGCCATGAGCGCCTGGAACGTGCTGTTGATGCGCACCTACTTCTCCAACTCCATTCCCGAGGAGCTGTACGAGGCGGCCAGCATCGACGGGTGCAGCGTGTGGCGGCAGCTGACGAACATCGTCATTCCCCTGTCGGGGCCCATCGTATCGGTAATCGCCCTGTATTGCGCCGTAGGCATATGGAACAGCTACTTCGACGCCTTCCTGTACCTGTCCAGCAAGGAGCTGTTCCCCCTGCAGGTGGTGCTGCGCAATATCCTGATCTTGAACCAGATGGACGTCACCGTTACCGCCGACCTGCGGGATATGGCATCCCGTCAGGGCATGAGCAACCTGCTGAAGTACGCGGTGATCGTGGTCTCCTCGGTGCCCCTGCTGTGCATGTATCCCTTCGTGCAGAAGTACTTCGTCAAGGGCGTCATGATCGGCTCGGTAAAGGGCTAACCCGGGGCGCCACGGAATGGGTAATTTGCGCCCCAGGCGCATAAAATGACAGCATAAAGGAGGATTCTTTGATGAAAAAACTGCTCAGCATCCTGCTCACCCTGACGCTGCTGGTCAGCTTTTCCAGCGCCGCCCTGGCCTGGGAGCCCCAATGGGAGCACGACGAGGACCTGTCGGACTATAAGCTGTGCGAGAATTTCGGCGATATTACCCTGACCATCGCGGTAACCGACCACTCCTCCATTGAGGACTGGGAGACCAACGCCTACGTAAAATGGCTGGAAGAGGTCACCAACGTGGACCTGACCTTCCAGCTGATCCCTTACGAGAACCGGACCGAGAAGCTGAGCCTGGTGCTGGCCTCCGGCGACTATCCGGATATGTTCCTCTCCTGCGGCATGAACGACGCCATGATCGCCAAGTACGGCGTGGACGAGGGCATGTTCCTGCCCCTGAACGACCTGATCGAGGAGTACGGCACCTACACCAAGCGGATGTTCCAGCAGTACCCCGGCTCCGAGGGCCAGATCACCCAATTGGACGGCAACATCTATTCCCTGCCGGTGGTGAACGAGTGCTATCATTGCTCCGTGCCCAACAAGTTCTGGATCAACAAGACCTGGCTGGACAACCTGGGCCTGGAGATGCCCACCACCCTGGACGAGTTCTACGACGTGCTGGTGGCCTTCCGGGATCAGGACGCCAACGGCAACGGCGACCCCAACGATGAAATCCCCTTTGCCGGCGACTATAAGGACGGCTGGCTGACCAACGGCGACCGGTTCATCATGAACTGCTTTACCTATTATAACCTGGACCTGGACACCACCGCCACCTCCCTGGCGGACGCCTTCGGGCTGTACCTCACCGAGGATGGCCAGGTGACCGTGCCCTTTATCGCCGACGGATTTAAAGAGGGCGTAGAGTTCATGGCCAAGCTCACCGCCGAGGGGCTGTACTACGTGGGCTCCTATACCCAGGACCTGGCCGGCCTCACCCAGTTGGCCGAGAGCGGCCGGTTGGGCGCCTCCGCCGGCGGCTATATCCTCTTCGCCAACCTGGGCGGCGACGTCTACCGTCAGTACACCTACTTGCTGCCCCTGAAGGGTCCCGACGGCTTCCAGAACGTCACCGGTTTCCCCTATGACTCGGTTACCGGCAACGTGGTGACCATTTCCGTGGATACCCAATATCCGGTGGAGTGCTTCAAGCTGGCGGACCTAATGTATACCTACGCCTCCTCCATGCGCAGCTATTACGGCGTATACGGCGAGGACTGGACCGACGCCGATGAAGGCGCCGTAGGCATCAACGGGGAGCCCGCCTTCTACAAGCTGCTGGTACCGTGGGACGAGTCCAAGCCCCAGAACAAGTGCGTACTGCAGCTGTGCAACAGCTTCCGGGACGCCAAGTACCGCTTGGGCGAGCCCTCCGATCCCAACGTGGACCTGTACAGCAGCGAGGGTCTGGAAACCATGCTGTATCAGGCCAGTCTGGAGTACAAGGAGTTCACCCACGACAATATGGAAATCCCGCCGCTGAAGTTCACCGATGACGAGAACGCCGCCATGAGCGTGATCAAGGCCAACCTGGCCACCACCATCAAGGAGGGTATGTTCGGCTTCTTCAACGGCACCATGACCATCGAAAAGGACTATGACTCCTGGATGGCTACCCTGGAAGCCAACGGCCTGTATGAATTGATTGACTACTATCAAGCCGCCTACGACGCCCAGTACAAATAAACCCGCAGTTGGAAGGGGCTGTCTGAGGCTAAATCCCCAGGCAGCCTCCTTTTTTCTTCATGAGACGGCCGGAAACCACTCCGGCGAGGGCAGCGAAAAAACATATGAGCAAAATAAACACCTACACAAGACAGCTTGCCCGGGAACTCACTTTGGAGCAGGCGGAAGCCTTCCTCCGCCAGGCACTCCCCTCCAGCGACATAGCCCAGGCCGGCGGGGACATGCCCCGGCGGGTAGCCGCTCAGGCCCTTAAGGTCCGGGACTGGGCGCCCTGGGGCGGGTCCATCCCCCAGGATATCTTCAAAGCCTGGGTTTTGTTCCCCCGGGTCAACAATGAATATTGGGAAGAAGACCGGGCATGGCTGTGGGAGCGGGTTTCCCCCGGCCTGGAAAGGCTGCCCATGGACCAGGCCGCCCTGGCGGTGAACTACTGGTGCTATCAGATGGCAACCTATCGCTCCACCAGCCCCCGTACCGCCTCCCCCCGGGCCGTCATCAACGCCGGCTACGGCCGCTGCGGCGAGGAAAGCACCTTGACGGTGAGCGCCCTGCGCAGCGTGGGCATTCCCGCGCGGCAAGCCTACGTGCCCCGCTGGGCTCACTGCGATGACAACCACGCCTGGGTAGAAGTGTGGGTGGAGGGCGCTTGGCACTATATGGGGGCCTGCGAGCCGGAGCCCGTGCTGGATTCCGGATGGTTTACCGCCGCCGCCAGCAAAGCCATGCTGGTGCATACCCGGTGCTACGGCCTGTTCCCTCAGGGCGAACGGGTGGAATGGGTGCGGGACGGCGCCTACGAGATCAACCGCACCGGCGCCTACGCCTTGGCCCGGGTGCTCACCGTAAGGGTCACCTGCCAGGGCAAGCCGGCGGCTGGGGTGAGCGTGCGCTTTGAGGTATTCAACCACGGGGAATTCTATGCCATTTGCGAAAAGGTTACCGGCCCGGCAGGTACGGCGGACCTGCTCACAGGACTGGGTGAACTGTGGATTCGGGGAATACAGGGCGGACGCTGGGTGTGCGCCAAGACCGACGTGCGCTGCCAAGATTGGGTGGAGCTGCGACTGGAGGATGCCGTAGAATGGGAGAGCCAGCCCACCTTCTTTTCCCTGACGCCTCCTGCCGAAACCCGGGTGCAGCCCACCCTTTTGCCTGGGGAGGCCCTACGCGCCCATAAGGCCAAGCTGGCCGCCGCCGAGGGGGAACGCAAGGCCCGTCTAGCCGCTTGCCTCACCGGCCATCCTCTGGCCGACCGGGGGCTGGGCAACGCCTCTCAGATCATGGACTTTCTCAATAATCCCGCTTTTCTCCGGGAGGACAAAGAAAGCCTGCTGAACAGCTTGCCGGAAAAGGATTTTTTCGATATGACGGCGAATACCCTTGCCGACGCCCTGGCCGTCGCGCTGCCTTTTAAGGGCGGCTGGCCCTCGGACATCTGGCGGAAGTATCTACTGTGCCCCCGGGTGGCCTGGGAAATGCGGCTGCCCATCCGTTCCGGCCTACGCGCGGCGCTGCCCCCGGATATCCGGGACGCATCCGCCCTGTGGCGCCATATCGCCGCAACCGTAGCCTGTAGGGACATGATGCCCGCCACCGTCTACCCGGATTCTCTCACCGCCTTACGCCGGGGATTCACCTCTCCCACCGGCCGGGATGTGCTGTTCGTGGACGCCTGCCGGTGCCTGGGCATTCCCGCCCGCCTGAACCCTCTCACCTGGGAAAAGGAATACTGGCGGGAAGACGGCTTCACCGCCGTAGAGCCCCAGTCCGGGGGAGAGGGCGCACTGGTGCTGGAAAACGGAACCGGCTCTCCCTTGGCCTTCGGCCCCAGCCTGGGCGTAACCCAGGTGCGGGAGGGCAGAGACTATTCCCTGCGCCTGTTGGGTCAAACCCTGGAGGATCAGCTATCCATTCCGGTCAAGGCAGGTCGTTATCACGTCAACGTAGCGACCCGGCAGATCGATGGCGCTGTGGAGGGCTGGGTCATCCCCGTGGAGGTGCCCGCTGGAGGTCAGGTCCGCCTACGGGTCGCCCCGCCACCCCAGCGCATAGCCGATAAGCTGATCTGGGCGGAGTTGCCCCCTATTCGCCTCACCAGCGGCCGGGCCTCCCCCCTGCGCCTGTGTCCCCGGGGCGGCATGGCGGCCTTTGTGTCCCCAGGCGAGGAACCCACCGAGCACTTCCTCAACGAGTTGGTGGAGCGGGCCGCTTGGGTAAACCGGCTGGATTACAGCGTGGCGCTGATGGTGAACGAACCGGCCGCCCTAGACGACGAGCGGATACGGCGGGCGCTGGCTCAAGTGAAAAGGGCCAAAGCCTATCTGTGCGTGGACGTCCAGGGGCTTCGGGCCTGGCGGCTGTTGATGCGCTGCGGCGACGCGCGCAAACCCTTCTGCGCCGCCATATCCCGCGACGGCCGCGGGCTGTTCGCCTTTGCCAACTATCGCGTAGGCACGGTGGACGCCCTGATGGATATCCTGGACTGCGCGCAAGCCCATCATGATCCGCAGAAAGAATAGGGAAAGGACGAACAAAAGCATGAGCAGCTATCAAATCCGGCCCACCCCCGGAGATATCCGGTGGTTTCGCCACGACCGCTTCGGCATGTTCATTCACATGGGGCTATACTCCTTGCCTGCGCGGCACGAGTGGATCAAGAACCGGGAGAAAACCCCCGAAGCAAAGTACGACCTGTACCTGAAATACTTTAACCCCGACCTGTACGACCCCCAGGACTGGGCCCGCCGGGCCAAGGCCGCAGGCATGAAGTACGCGGTGTTCACCACCAAGCACCACGAGGGCTTCTGCATGTTCGACAGCCAGTATACCGACTATAAGTGTACCAATACCCCCGCCGGGCGGGATTTGGTGCGGGAGTACGTGGACGCCTTCCGCGCCCAGGGCCTGCGGGTGGGCTTCTACTACTCGGTGATCGACTGGCATCACCCCCAGTTCCCCATCGACATGCTCCACCCCCGCCGGGACGACCCCGACGCCTTCCAGCAGAGCAAAGGCCGGGACGTCCGGGTATATGCCCAGTATATGCGGGACCAGGTCACCGAGCTGCTCACCCATTACGGGAAAATCGATATCCTGTGGTTCGATTTCTCCTATCCAGAACGGGTGCCCGAGCCGGGCAAGGAATGGATGAAGGGCAAGGGGAAAGAGGACTGGGAGAGCGAAAAGCTAATCCAACTGGCCCGGAAACTGCAGCCCGGCATCATCATCGACAACCGGGCCGACGTGGAGCAGGACCTGTGGACCCCGGAGCAGTACCAGCCCATTCAATGGCTGCGCCACCCCAATACCGGCGAATTGGTCAACTGGGAGGCCTGCCAGACCTTCTCCGGCTCTTGGGGCTATTACCGGGACGAGATGACCTGGAAGAGCCCGGAAATGCTGATTCGCATGTTGGTAAACACCGTGGCTCTGGGTGGCAACCTGCTGATGAACGTGGGCCCCACCGCCCGAGGCTACCTGGACAAGCGGGCCTGCGACGCCCTGGGCGTCTACGAGAACTGGATGAAGTACAACAGCCGCTCCATCTACGGCTGCACCATGGCCGAGCCGGAACTGTTGCCCACCTGTCCCCCGGACTGCCGATATACCCAAAGCGAGGACGGCAAGCGCCTCTATATCCATTTGTTCGCCTATCCCTTCGCCCACCTGCAGATCCAGGGCCTGGCGGGCAAGGTAGAATACGCCCAGTTCCTCCACGACGGCAGCGAGATTCTGTTCACCGAAGGGAAAGTAGATCACTTCAGCGTAGGCGCCTCACAAGCCAGCGGCCTGTTCGTTCTAGAACTTCCCCCGGTAAAACCCGACACTCTGGTCCCTGTGATCGAGCTATTCCTCAAATAACGCCCGCCCCCAACGCCCGGATCCCCCACCGCGGTATCCGGGCGTCAGCGTCCTCCATCATGGCCACCGGCTAAGCAGGCGGTTTGACTCCGCCCTATAAGGGCATGATACCGGCCGCGTTTAGGCCCTCAGCGCACTGACACACCCCGCATTTGTATGGCATACGGGGTGTGTCAATGCGTGAAGCCGAATCAGAAAGCGGATGATCCGCTTGATATTCTGCATTGCTGCGGTCCGGGAAGCATTGCCCGCGCACCTTCGCAATGTTAACCATGCGCACATCGCGTAGGCCGTGATTTACTTTGGCCCGGACAAGTTTGAAACGGTATTTCCCGTAGGCGGGGGGATTTGTCCCATCGCAAGGGTGCGCTTTCCAGACGGCGATTATCCAGCGGCATCGCCCGATAACCGCCTTCTCGAAAGTTGTTCCTTCCCCGCCGCGCCTGTTCCCCTTTGTGGGAAAAGATTGATGTCAGGCTCTATTGGAGCTCAGCCTACCTTAATCATCCGATAGCCCACGCCGATGTGGGTCTGAATGAACTGGGGAGAGTCGGGAGCGCTCTCCAGCTTTTTGCGCAGAGTAGCCATGAATACCCGCAGAGAGGCGATATCGTTCTCCCATCCGTTGCCCCACACCTTCTGGGTGATAAAAGTGTGGGTCAGCACCTTGCCGGTATTCTGGGCTAGTAGGCACAGGAGCTTGTACTCGATGGGCGTCAGGTGCATCTCCTCCCCTTTCATGTAGGCGCACCGGGCGGCGTAATCAATGCGCAGGTCTCCGTTGACGAACGCCGTTTCCCCCAACCGCTCTCCCTCCATCATGGACAATCTGCGCTGGGTCACCCGCAGCCGGGCCAACAGTTCCTCCACGGAAAAGGGCTTGGTCAAGTAGTCGTCCGCCCCGGCGTCGAGGGCCTGTATCTTGTCGCTATCCTCGCTGCGGGCGCTGATGACGATGATGGGAGCCATGGACCAGGCCCGTATCTTGTGAATCAGTTCTACGCCGTCCATATCGGGCAAGCCCAGGTCCAGCAGGATTACCTCCGGATTGTGAGAGGTGGCTTCCATGATGGCGGCCTCCCCGGTAGGCGCTTCCACGTAGCGGTAATCGTGAGCCTTCAGGGTAGTGCAGATCAGGTTGCGCACGGGCTTATCGTCCTCCACTACCAGGATGAGCAGCTTATTCATGAAGTGTTACCTCCTCGGCGGGCAAGGTGAACTCGAATATCGCGCCGTGGGGTTGGTTATCCTCCACCCAGATGCTGCCCCCGTGGGCAGCCACAATGGCCTTGCATAGGGCCAAGCCCAACCCCAGGCTGCGGCGGCTGTCGGATATTACTGCGCCGCCGCAATAGAACATATCGAAGACGTGGGCCTTTGCTTCTGGGGGGATGCCCGGCCCGTCATCGCTGATCCGCACGTGAACCCAGCCCTCCGCCTTGCGGGTTTCGATGAGGATGTGTGAGCCGGGGGGCGTGTATTTGATGGCGTTGTCCACCACATTGATGACCACCTGGACGATGAGCCGGGCGTCCATGCGGGCCAGGATGAATTCCTCCTGGCTGCTGGTGCGAATCTCATGCTCCACGCTCTTGCGGTTGATGTGCTGCAGCGCTTCGGCGATCACCTCATCCATCAGCTCCGCCGACAGGTGCAGGTTCATCCGCCCCTCCTCGATACGGGTCACCGACAGAAGGTTTTCCACCAGGTTAATCAGCCAGATGGCGTCATCGTAGATGCCGGCGCAAATTTGACGCCTGTTGGCCTCGTCCAAGCTAACGCTGTTGGACATCAGGTTGCTGGCGTTGCCCAGGATGGAAGTGAGGGGGGTGCGAAGGTCGTGGGAGATGGCCCGCAGCAGGTTGGCTCGCAACTGCTCGTTTTTGGCCAGCACGGTAGCCGCTTCTTTCTCCCGAGCGTTTTTCTCGTTTTCCAGGGCCAACGCTCCCTCGCCCAGGATGGACAGCAGCACGCTGTACTCAAAGCCGTCCAAGGGAGCTTCCCGTACGGCCACGCCGGCCACGCCGTATACCTTTTGCTGCACCCGGATGGCCAAGTATAGGCCTTGGGCGGCGGACAATGTGTCCGTAGTGGCCCCAGCTTGCTTGTTATTCCTAAAGACCCACCGGGCCACATCCGCCTCCTGGGGCGTGGTCAGGGTCTCCCCCGACCGCTCTCCCGCAGCGAACACCTGGGGGAAACCCAGTTCCCCCTCCTCTGCCAGGTAGATCACCACATCCCGCTTCAGCAGTTTTACCATCTGCCCCGCCAATGCCCCGGCGATGGCCTGGCGGTCCTTGGCGCGGCTGAGCAGTTGATCGGTGTCCAGCAAGATGCGGGTCCGATAAGCCGCCTGGGCCGATTGGCGGGCCTGGTCCTTCAGTCGTACCGCCAGGGTGCCGGTGATGTAGGCGGTGAGGAACATGACCAAAAAGGTGGCTGGATACCCCATCTCGTAGGCGTGGAGGGTAAAGCGGGGCTCGGTAAACAAAAAGTTGAATATGGCCACGCTGGCGATGGCCGACACCATGCTGTAGGCCCAATGGTTTGTAAGAATGGAGGTAACCAGCACCCCCAGAATATAGGCCATGATGATGTTGGCATCAGTAAAGCCCATCTGGTAAAAGGCCAAACTCAGCCCGGTGGCGCATAGCAAGATGCCGCCGCTCTTGAGCAGGTCCACCCAGGAGAAGGCGGCCAGGCGCCCGGACCGGGGCCGGTAACCGTAGTCCTCACGCCCATCGGGGATCACGTGGACATCCAGGCCCGGCGCCCGGGCGATGAGCTGATCCGCCAGGGCCGTCTTACGCCACAGCCGCCCTCGGGGGGCGGCGCTACGGCCCAGCACGATGGCGGACGCGCCAGACAGCCTGGCGAACTGGGCGATCTGGTAGGCGATATCGTCCCCATAAGCGGTTTCCACAACCGCGCCCAACTGGCGGGCGAGGCGGATATTGCCCCAAAGCCGTTCCCTGTCCTCTTCCTCCATTCGCTTCAGCCCTGGCGTCTCCACAAACAGCGCGGTGAACCGCCCATGGAAGGCGGCAGCCATCCTGGCGGCGGTGCGGATGATCTTGGGATTGGAGGGGGAAGAGGACAGGCATGCCAGCACATGTTCCTCTCCCAAGCTGCCGGCGCCCCCGGCCAACCGGTTTACCCGGTCGGCGCACCGGCGCAGGGCAATCTCCCTGAGAGCAGTCAAGCTCTGCAGGGTGAAAAAACGCTCCGCCGCCTGGCGCCCATGACCTTGGAGGCATATTTCCCCCGCCTTGTAGCGCTTGATCAGGTCGCCGGGCTCCATATCCACCAATTCCACCTGGTCGGCCCGGTCGAACACCTGATCGGGAACGCGCTCCCCCACCACCACGCCGGTGAGGACGGCTACCGCGTCGTTGAGGCTCTCAATGTGCTCCACGTTCAAGGTGGTATATACGTCTATCCCTGCGCCCAGCAGTTCCCCCACGTCTTGGTAGCGCTTGCTATGGCGGCAGCCCGGTCCGTTGGCGTGGGCCAGCTGGTCCACCAAGATCAATTGGGGTCTGCGAGCCAGAGCGCCATCCAGGTCCAGCTCTCCCGCTCCCGGGCCCGGGCCCTTTCGGGGCAACTGTTCCAAGCCGACCAGCAGGGCCTGGGTCTTGGGCTGACCGTGGGTATCCACCCAGCCCGCTACCACGTCTACCCCACGTTTGCGCGCCTGATGGGCCGCCTTGAGCATGGCATAGGTCTTCCCCACCCCGGCGCCATAGCCCAGGTAGATGCGCAGCCGTCCCCGGCCGCCTTTGTCCCCCTCCGCTTCCTCTTCCACGACTCGGGGCAGCGCCATAGGAGCGTATCTTCTTCTCTGCATAGCAAGGCCCTCCACCCCTTGATTATACCACTTCTTGGCAAACATGGCGTTAAGGGTCCTGCCGTTTTCCTCTTTTCCATTCCCATTGGGGGAACGATCCTCCGCTCCTTCCTCCGGTTCCCCCACGTGGTCTCGAATGAAGCCGTCCACCCGCTCCATCAGCACAAGGCCGGCCAACGCCATCAGCAAAAAGGCGGCGAGCAACAAGGCTTCCTTCACGTCAACCCTCCCCTTTCCAGCGCCGGCCCGGCTAGATGTGGAAGCAGCGCTGAATATCCCGGTTACTGCCCACTACCAGGATGGTTTCTTCTGAATTCAGCACCGTGGTGGAGCTAACGGCCATATCCAGCCGCTTGCCTCGCTTCATTCCCAGGATGTTCAGCCCATACCTGCGCCGTACGTCCAAATCCCCTACCGTCCTGCCCGCCCATCCCTTGGGCGGACTTACCTCTACGATGGCGTTGTCCCCGTCCAGCTGGATGTAATCCAGTATGTGGTCGGCGGTGTACCGGATCGCGGCCCAGGAAGCCACTTGTTTTTCCGGATACACCACTTCGTCCGCCCCATTGCGCAGCAAAAACTTGGCTTGGATATCTCGGGTGGCGCGGGATACCACTACCTTGGCCCCCAGTTCCTTCAGCAGCGACGTAGTCTCCAAGGAGCTTTGAAAGTTGTGCCCCACAGCCACCACACACACGTCGAAATTTCCCACTCCCAAGGACTTGAGAAAATCCTCCTCCATGGCGTCCCCAATCTGGGCGTTGGTTACATAGGGCAACGCGGCCTGCACCCGCTCCTCCCGCTGGTCGATAGCCATCACCTGATGGCCCAACTCGTGCAGTTTCACCGCTACATGCCAGCCAAACCGGCCCAAGCCGATGAGCAGAACGTTCTTCATGGCGTTTCTCTCCTCGTTTTTTCCCCGGTAAACCTACAGGTTCTCCTTCTCCGCTTTCATTATCCCACGCCCGCCATGAAAACGGCATGAAGAACCAAGCCGTCACATTAAGGCCGCATAAAGGCCCCTTCTAGGCCTCGGCCTCTGGATCAAGGGCTCCGCCCTACGCAGGCGAGACCGGCCTCCCCCGTTGGTTCAAGGCTGCCCATTTCATGCTGCGCACGTTGCACCTTTCTTCCCTTTCGGGGGTTTCCCCATCCCATCCAGACAGGGCCCCGTTCCGTGCGAAACCGGAACCGTCCCAGGCTGGAGCGGTTCCGGTCCTATATCTTCTGCTATGAAATGCTTCTGTATATGGACAAGGCGTCCTCCTATCTACGTGGAGAACGCCCCTGAATGATGCTCATTTTTCCCTATTATTTTATTCTATTGCCCATAAACCGGCCCATTATTCCCTAATATTACGGAATCTCAGCCGATTTTCAGGAATTCAGGCCCATAAAAACCATTTTTCCCCAGTTCCATTCATCACATTCCGCTATTTCCCGTTTCATTCCCCACTCTAGGCCCATATTTCCCCAACAATTCCTCGGTTCCGAGGTATGCCGGTTAGACCCTGGCCTTGAATATGATGCCCAGAGTCCCCGGCCCGGTGTGGGCGCCAATGACCGGGCCCAACGTGCCCACGTGGACGTCCTTCACTTGGGGAACCGCCTGGCGCACCATCTTTTCCATCAGCAAGGCGTCCTCGATCCCCGAATGCACCAGATAGACCACCTGGTCCTGGGGGGCATCCACCGTTTCCTGGAAGCGGCGCAGCAGGGTGCGCAGGGCGGTTTTACGGCCCTGGACCTTATCCACCACCGGCAGCTTGCCCGCCTCGTCTATCCGCATTACCGGCATAATGCGAAGCGTGGTGCCGATGACCGCGGCGGCGGCGGAGATGCGCCCGCCGTGGCGCAGGTACATCAGGTCGCTCACCGTAAACCAGCAGGCGATCCGGCGGCGCTCCGCTTCCAGGGCGGACAGGCTCTCTTCCAGGCTCATGCCTTCCTGTTGGTTGGCCACGGCCTTCTCCACCAACAGGCACTGGGCAAAGGTAGCGCTGCGGGTATCGAACAGGGCCACCCGCCGCTGGGGATATTTTTCCGCCAAATTGGCCGCCGCCACCTGGGCCGAGGCGTAGGAATTGCTCAGGCCCGAGGAAAAGCACAGATACAACACGTCCTGTCCTTCCGCCAGAATGGGCTCGAAGGCGGCCTCGTAGGCAAAGGGAGCGATTTGAGAGGTGGTAGGCAGTTCTCCCGCCTTCAGCCGGGCGTAAAAACCGTCCAACCGCGCCTGGTCCCAATCCGCAGCGTACTCCAGCGTCTCCTCCCCAAAGGTGATTTGCATGGGCAGCAATTGGACCCATTCCCGCAGCCCAGCAGGGAAATCCGTGGTAGCATCCGTAAAAATGCGGTAATTTTCCGCCAACATGGTTCATCCTCCCATCTTTGCCCTGATTGTACAAGGTCAATATGAACCCAACATGAACGCAAGCCCGCCTTTCATTAGCATTTCGGGCGGCAAACCGTTCATATTCCGTTCATATTCTTGTGGTATGCTAAAAAAAAGAAGGGAGGTTGGGCCATGCCGCGCATACTGGTGGCGGAAGATGACGGCAATCAGCGCAGGATGATGTGCGCCTTCTTGCAGCTCAACGGATACCTGGCCTGCGGGGCGGCGGACGGCGTGGAAGCCCTGGAGCGCTTGAGCGAAAGCAAGATCGACCTGGCCATTTGCGACATCATGATGCCCCGGATGGACGGGTACCAGCTGCTGGAGCAGCTGCGGCTGTACGATAAGCACTTGCCCATTCTGATGGTCACCGCCAAGGGAGATTTCTCCGACAAGCAGCTGGCTTTTTTGGCGGGGGCGGACGACTATATGGTCAAGCCGGTGGACCTGGACGAGATGCTGCTACGGGTAAAGGCGCTGCTGCGCCGGGCCAACATCCAGGCAGAGCGGGTAATCCGGGTAGGGCGCACCGCCTTGGACGGGGTGGCCTGGACCCTTACCGTGGGAGACGAGGTCCGGCGGCTGCCCAAGAAGGAATTCGCCCTGTTGTTCATGCTTATGTCCCATCCTGGCCAATTGCTCACCCGCCGCCAGCTCATGGACGAAGTGTGGGGCGTGGCCTGTGAAACCGACGAGCGAACCGTGGACGTACACATCCGCCGCCTGCGGGAACGTTTGGCGGACGTAGCCGATTTCGCCATCGTCACCGAGCGGGGGCTGGGGTACAGGGCGGAGGTGCGCCATGGCTAGATTTACCCCCAAGCTGTTCCGACGCAAACTGGCGGGGCTGTCCTTCCGAGTGCTGCTCATCTGTCTGCTGCTGTCCACCGCCATCACTTTCGCCATGTGCGCTGGATACGTGGACGGAGAACTGTTGCTGCGCCAGCACTCCCTGCGCAACACCGCCCTGGACTTATACCAGGAGGCCGGTCTTACCGCCCAGGAGGTAGCCGGACTGCTCACCAGCGCCGATTACCTCATCCGCAGTCAGGACCCGGCCCAACTGACTCCGCAGCAGCTTGAGGACGCCCAGGCGGGGCTGCCCGTGGTGGCCGGAGGGTTCATGAATCGGGTGCTGTACTTTTTTCTGGGCGGCCAGCTCATGGCCGTAGAGGCGTATCCCGCCGCCAACCTCATCGTCTCCACCGTGCTGCGCAGCCTATTGGGCAACCTCATCGTCATCGTGCTGGGATTCGTGGCGGTGTACACCTTGTCCCGCCAGCTGGCCCTGCCCCTGGTCCACCTCACCCGAGCCACCCGGCAGATCGCCAAGGGCAATTTCGATATCCAGGTGCGCCTGCCCCAATCCCGGCTGGGCAGCGGCATTCGAGAGATCGCCCAGCTGGCCGACGATTTTAATCGCATGGCCCACGAGCTCAAAAGCGTGGAATACCTGCGCCGGGATTTTACCAGCAACCTGTCCCACGAATTAAAATCTCCCGTAGCCTCCATTCGAGGCTACGCACGCCTCCTTCAGATGGAGGGCTTATCCCCCGAACAACGCCAGGAATACGTATCCGCCATCGCCGCCGAAAGCCAGCGCCTGGGCAGCCTCTCCGATAACCTGCTGCGCCTTACCCGTCTGGAAGGGCAAGCCCCCAAATTGGCCCTGGAAAAATTCTGCCTGGACGAGCAGCTGCGCCGCTGCGTCACCAGCCTATACCCCCAGATTCAGAAAAAAAGCCAGAGCATCCAGGCCGATTTACCCCGGGTGCTGATTTTGGCCGACCAGGAGCTGCTCAATCAGGTGTGGCAAAATCTGCTGGACAACGCCATCAAGTTTTCCCCCCAGGGCGGGCGCTTGAGCCTGTCCCTCTCCAAGCCCAACCGCGCCCAAATCCAGGTGCGCGTGTGCGACGACGGCCCCGGCATGGATGAAGTCACCTGCCAGCGCATCTTTGAAAAGTTCTTTCAGGGCGATCCCAGCCGCCATATGGGCGGCAACGGCTTAGGCCTTCCCTTGGTCAAGCGCATCCTGGACCTATGCGGCGGCAGCATTCAGGTGGAAAGCCAGCCCGGTCAAGGGGCCTGTTTTACCGTCACCCTTCCCCTAAATCCAACCCCTTAACCGCCGGCCACGCCCTTCGCCCCATCCGCTCCCCGCCGCGCCTTCCCCGCTTTCCTCCTCCTTTCTAATGATTTTATGGCTTTCGTCGCGGTGGGGTCATGTTTTTTGCGCGAAATTTCTCCAACGCTCCATGTCCATCGCCTCCAGAGGACAGATAGGATTCGGGCGATAGAGGCCCATCATTCCCCTCGACGCAGGTCAGAGGCCTCAGTGCTGTCAAACGGGCCTCCACCGTCCAGTCCGTGCTCCTTCTCCTATTGTATTGGAGCGCCTTCCCACTCCCTTTGTCCGTATTCAGTGCCAATATCCCTTCGCACGTTTGTTTGGGATGCCACTTTAGGCGAGTTCAGGGCGGGCCGAAAACCAAAGGTTTTCGACCCGCAGAAACCCCGGCGTTTCTCAACCGCCGTGGGGAGGGTGGCTGGCTGGAAACCATCCTATGAAGGAGGGATAAGGCGAGGCAACCCGGTCTGGAGCGGAAAATGGGGATGGACAAAAAGACTGCGGCCGGGGAAGCCGAGCTTGCCCAAACCGCAGTGTAAATGAAGAAGCCTGGGAAAGGGAAAAATCAAGTATTGTTGACCAGCCGCTTCACCGAGAACAGCACCTTTTGGAACATGCTACGGCTATTCTTGTTATACTTGTTCTTGGGAGCGGAGAAGTGGAGCACCACCACCTGCTTACTCTGCTCTACGTTGGTCATCACCACATAGCCCCGAATGATGCCGCCGTTGAGTTGGGCCTTATACTGGCAGCCCCAGCCCCGCCGGTTCATGAAGGACATGTTGGTATCCACGGTGCCCTTTTTGAACTTTTCATAGCCGCCCTCGGTCTTGATGTTGGTAAAGTAGTCGGTAAATTCCTTTTTTGCCTGGGCGTTGGTGAGGGTATCCTCATACCCCTTAACGGTAAGGGCCAGGCGCATGGGTACGCCGGAATTGACCGGCTCGGTAAAGGTAATGGTAGAGGTACTGGTCTGGTCATCCACAATCCAGTGAGAGGGATATTCTAAAGACAGGCCCATCCCGGAGGAGGTATAGGTCTCATACTGATAATCCTTAATGGCCAAACCCACCACAGGGGCGGGGGTGGCGGTGGGAGCGGCGGTGGACAGGGGATCCTCATCTTCGGTCAGGGGCTCGTCCCAGTCGTCCAAGCCATCAAGCCCCATGGCGTTGTCCCCATCCTCCAGGCTCAAGCCGTCTTCCAAGGCGTCACCGGTGGTATCGGCGGGGTTGATGGAAGCGCTGGGGGATACGGTGGGGGCGGCGGTCAGGGAATCGTCCAGGTTATCGTCGTTGGGGTCCAGGGGGGTAAACACGCCAGTAGCCTGATCAGGAGCGGGGCTGCTGGTGGTCTGAGGATCGTCCTTAGCGCCGCAGCCGGACAGCGCCGCAGCCACCAGGGTCAGGGCCATAAGGAACGCGATGGCTCTTTTCACGAAAGGGTCCCTCCCATACCTTTATACACTATCTGTTAGACGAAGAAAGGGGCGATTTTGCTCCTTGTTACAACCTATTATACGCGCTTTTTTTCCGTTCGTCAACAAGGACACAATGGAAATGGGGGGCAATTGGGGGAAGAATTGGGGAAAAAGGGCGATGGGGATAATTTAACCGAGAGCGCCGGGAGCGGGTCATCTATCCTACAGGCTTGGGAGCAGCGCCCCCGGCGCCAATTCAACGACCCCACCGGGCGAATTATTACGCCCCACCGCATCCCCCCACAGCCCCAACACCGTAGCGCCCACCACCACCGCCCCAGGCAAGGCCGTTGTTTCAACTACGCGCCAGCGAGGTGGGCGGTTCCAAGGGGGCGTCCCCTTGACGGGGGTCCAGGGGCGAGGAGTCCCTGGCGGGGGTCCGGGGGCAACGCCCCCGGTGCCGAGTCAGCCACCCCATCCGGCGCGTCATAGCGCCCCACCGCATCCCTGCAAGGGCCCCAAACACCGCAGCGGCTACCACCGCCGCACCGCTCAAGGCCGTTGTTTCAACTACGCGCCAGCGAGGTGGGCGGTTCCAAGGGGGGCCATCCCCCCTTGGCGGGGGTCCAGGGGCGAGGAGTCCCTGGCGGGGGTCCGGGGGCAGCGCCCCCGGCGCCGAGTCAGCCATTTTATCCGGCGCGTTATAGAGCCCCACCACATCCCCCCACACCCAGCAACCCCGTCCCCCGTAACCCCGTAGCCCCCGTCACCTGATTCCCCGCCCATAGGCTCCCGAAAGCGGACGGGTTCAACAGCAGGAACCAAAACCGCATCCGCCCAGGCGAGGAGCCTATGGGCGGCACTAACTCCGGGCGGAGCCACGAGCCGCAGCAATGTGGCGGAGCCCACCTCCCGAATACGCTGAGCTCCCCCAATGCCGCCGCAGGGGGCGGCATTGGGGGACCGCCAGAACACCGCCTCCCCGATGACCTACACCCCAAAAAGCACCGCTCTCACCACAACCCTACCAACTCCCCACACCGCAGCACCCACATCCCACCAGAACACCAACAGCCCCAACGCCCGCGTCAGGGGGTCCCGGGGGGCAGGGCCCCCCGGGCGCGTCAGGGCCGCCGCCAGATGGCGGCGGCCCTGACGCGGGAACGCTGGGGCTGTGAGTTCGTGCCGGGATTATGAGCGAAGGCTGGAGAGGACTCCGAAGCAAAGGCCGGGACAAACCGAAAAAAGCTGGGGTAAGGACGTTGCGGGGGGTCCCGGGGGGCAGCGCCCCCCGGGCGCACAAGGGCCGCCGCCGAAGGGCGGCGGCCCTTGTGCAAACCAGCGAAAGGCGAGCCTTACGATAAGGATTTTCAAAAAGGCGAAGGACTTCCTACAGAACAAATCCGCCATGAGACGCCCTGTTGTTGCTTCCGTTCTATTTTTCCGTTACTGGTTTTGAAAAAAGCAGCGAAAAGGGCCTTTATTCCCTCTCTATCCGTGATCTCTACGATATCCCTTGGGCTCTACACTTGGAATCCGTATTTTTTCTCCTCTTCTCTTTCCCTCTCCTCAATTCTGCTCATTTTCCCCGCAGCCTTTGGCGGAATTGCATTCAGCGCTTTTACTGCGCTTATCCTGAAAGAACCGGTCCAAAATGGCCTGACAGGGCGCTTCCAATACGCCGCCCACAGCGGGGGAAAAGTGGTTAAAGGCGGGATCCTCGGTAATGCGGTACACGCTGCCCGCGCATCCTGCGGCGGGATCGAACGCGCCGAACACCACCCGCTCCAACCGCGCCTGGAGAATGGCCCCGGCGCACATGGGGCAAGGCTCCAGGGTGACGTACAGCGAACAACCCTGAAGCCTCCAGTTTCCCACCAGCTGAGCGGCCTGGCGCAGGGCCAATATTTCGGCATGGGCGGTGGGGTCGGCCAACGCTTCCCTGAGGTTATGAGCCCGGCCCAAAACCCGGCCGTCCTTGACCACCAAAGCTCCCACCGGCATTTCTCCAGCGGCCAACGCCTTTTCCGCCTCAACCAGTGCCTGAGCCATATACTCCCTATCCTGAAGGCGCTCTCCGTTCATACGTTGAAACGGAACAAGGTCACATCCCCGTCCTTCATCACGTAGTCCTTGCCCTCGCTGCGCACCAGTCCCTTTTCCTTGCAGGCGGCCATGGAGCCCTCCCGCACCAGGTCGTCGTAGGCCACGATTTCGGCCCGGATAAAGCCCTTTTCAAAGTCGGTATGGATTTTGCCCGCCGCCTGGGGCGCCTTGGTGCCCTGGGTAATGGTCCAGGCCCGCACTTCCTTGGGGCCGGCGGTGAGGAAGCTGATCTGGCCCAGCAGCGCGTAGCATAGCTTCACCAGCCGGTCCAGACCCGACTGGCCGATGCCCATCTCCTCCAAAAAGAGCTGCTTTTCCTCCAAGGGCAGCTGGGCGATCTCTTCCTCCACCTTGGCGCAAATCACCAACACCTGGCTGCCCTCTTTTTGGGCGATTTCCCGTACCTGGCGCACCATGGGCAGGTTCTCCACATCGGTCCCCAGGTCTGCCTCGGCGATGTTGGCAGCGTAGACCACCTTTTTCTGGGTGAGCAGGAACCAATCAGCGCAAGCCTGGCGCTGTTCCTCGGTGAGGGGGCAGGTGCGGGCGGGCAACCCCTGATTCAAGTGCTCGGTCAAGGCCCTGGCGGCTTCCAGCTCCAGCTGATAGCGCTTTTCGCCATTCTTCACCAAATGGGCGGCCTTTCCTTCCCGCTTGCCCACCGTCTCCAGGTCGGCCAGGATGAGCTCGGTTTGAATGGTATCGATATCCCGCGCCGGGTCTACGCTGCCGTCCACGTGAATCACGTTTTCGTCCTCAAAGCAGCGCACCACGTGGACGATGGCGTCCACCTCCCGGATATGGCTCAAAAACTTATTGCCCAACCCCTCACCCCGGCTGGCCCCCTTCACCAGTCCGGCGATATCCACGAATTCCAGCACGGCAGGGGTATACTTTTCCGGATTGTACATGCTGGCCAGCACGTCCAGCCGCTGGTCGGGCACGGCCACCACCCCGGTATTGGGCTCTATCGTACAAAAGGGATAATTGGCGGCCTGCGCCCCCGCGCAGGTAATGGCGTTAAACAGTGTGCTCTTGCCCACGTTGGGCAATCCGACCACGCCCAGCTTCATGTCGTCCCGCTCCTTTACATGCCGTTTGGACCATTATAGCGCATAGCGCCGAAAATGGCAATTGAATTCCGCGATGCCGGAATTGGGCTGGATTTCGGCAAAAATTTCCCAAAAAAGGTTGTGGGCGGCAATCCAGGCAAATAGGGGAAAAGGGCCCGGCGCACTCCCATATTTTGTGGTTTTCCAGAAGAAATAGCCCAAAATTTGCCGCAATTTCCAGCCGTAATATTTTCGGCGCCAAATGGGGAAAAAAGCGGGGTCACATGCTTGATGAACCGGGGGTTTTTTGATATGATAAGCAAGAACTTATCCCCAATGTATACTTTTTCTCCACCTTGTGTGGATAATTTGTGGATAAGTCTTTTTATGGAAGAAAATACGATTCTGAATTGCCGGGGGATACAAATGAGCGTACAAGATCCATGGGACCAGGTGCTGAAAATCATGCAGAAACAAATGCAGAAGATCAGCTATGATACCTGGATTCGCACGTCCCAGGTGATGGCCGTCAGCGAAAACCGGCTGGTACTGGGCATACAGGATGTGACCGGGGTGCAGATCATGCGCCAACGGTACAGCCAGATGCTGATTGCAGCGGTGCGGGAGGCCTACGGCCGCAACCTAGACGTGGTGCTGACCAACGTGAACGAGCCCATACCCCCGGAAGCGACGGGGAACGTGGACCCGGCCGGCCAGCTGAACAGCAAATATACCTTCGACACCTTCGTGGTGGGCGAATCCAACCGGTTTGCCCACGCGGCTTCCCTGGCGGTAGCGGAACTTCCGGGGGAAGCCTATAACCCGCTGTTTTTGTACGGAGGCGTGGGACTGGGCAAGACCCACTTAATGCACGCCATCGGCCACTATTTGCGGGAGGAGAGCCCGGAGATGAGCGTGCTGTACATTACCAGCGAACGCTTCACCAACGAGGTGATCGAGGCCATCCAGAACCGCAAAACCCAGGAACTTAGGGACAGGCTGCGGGGAGTGGACGTGTTGATGGTGGACGACATCCAGTTCATCGCTGGAAAGACCAGCACCCAGGAAGAATTCTTCCACACCTTCAACCACCTGCATTCCGGGGGCAAGCAGATCATCATCTCCTCGGACCGTCCGCCCAAGGATATTCCCACCCTGGAGGAACGGCTTCGCTCCCGGTTCGAGTGGGGGCTCATCGCCGACATCCAAAAGCCGGACTATGAGACCCGGGTGGCCATCCTACGGCGTAAGGCCAGCACTGAGCACATGGAGGTACCCGACGAGGTGCTCAACTTCATCGCCGAAAAGGTGGAATCAAACATCCGGGAGCTGGAAGGTTCTCTGATCCGGGTAGGGGCTAAGGCCAGCCTAGAGCAAAAGAGCATCACCCTGGAACTGGCCCAGCAGTCTCTAAGCAGCTTGGTAAGCGCCCGGTCGGTGAAGCGGGTAACCCCGGAAGCCATCATGCAGGCGGTGGCCGACTATTATCGGGTAGACAAGGGGGACCTGACCAGCCAGCGCCGCAGCCGGGAAATCGCCCTGCCCCGCCAGGTGGCCATGTACCTGACCCGGGAGCTGACCGGGCTGTCCACCACCCGCATCGGGGACGCCTTCGGCGGGCGGGACCACACCACGGTGATGCACGGCTGCGACAAGATCGCCGCCACCGCCCGGGAACTGCCCCAGATGGCCAAGACCCTGGACGACATCCGGGCCGCCATCCGGGACCGGTAGGCGGCCGGACAAAGGGCGCCGGGCCCATGGCCGTCAGGGCGCCCGCTGGGTATAATTTGGGGATGAAACAGGGGGTTGACGCACCGGTTTCCCCAAAATATTCCCGGGGAAAAATCCCGCCCCGCCTGGGCTTCACCCCCTTTTCCACAGTTTCCACACGTCTACTACGGCGACTGTGATAACTATTCTTTCTACAGCGAACACCAAAACTTCTACGGACGCGGCAAAGCGCCCGGGAAAACAGGAGGAACGCCATGAAATTTTCCTGCGAGGCCCAAGTTTTGCTGGGCGGATTGTCCATCGTCACCCGCGTGCTGTCCGCCCGCACCACTCAGCCCATCCTGGAAGGGGTGCTGGTGAAAACCACCGACGAAGGATTGCAGCTCACCTGCTCCGACGGAGCCATTAGCGTACTCACCACGGTACCCGCCCAGATTAGCGAGGAAGGGACGGTGGTGATGCCGGGCAAGCTGTTCCTGGACGTGGTACGCAAAATGCCCCAGGCCCAGCTAAAAGTAACCGTCAACGAGCATTGGGTAGCCAAGCTGAGTTCTCAGGGAGTGCGCATGACCCTTTCGGGCCAAGCCGGGGAGCTGTATCCGTCGCTGCCCCTGGTCAGCGCGGAAAATTCCTTCGTGCTGCCCCAGACCTTGCTGCGGGACATGATCCAGCAGACCAGCTTCGCCATCGCCGTAGAGGACCCCCGCAAGGTGCTCAACGGATGCCTGCTGGAGCTGGACAACGGGGAAGCCCGCATGGTGGCCCTGGACGGGTTCCGTCTGGCCCTGCGCCTGGCCCGGGTAGGAGCGGAAGCGCCCAGCTTGAAGGCCATCATCCCGAGCAAAGCGGTCACCGAGATCGCCCGGGTGCTGGAGGGGGACGAAAACAAGATGGCCATGGTGCTCATCGGCGGCAACCAACTGCTGATGAACCTGGAAAATACCCAGCTCTACGCCACCCTCATTGAGGGAGAGTACATCAATTACCGGCAGATTCTGCCCGGCAGCTGGCAGACCCGGGTGACCTTCGACCGGGACCAATTGGCCATGTGCGTGGAGCGCTGCTCCCTCATCGCCCGGGAGGGCAAGAACAACCTGATCCGCATGGAAATCGGCCAGGGGCGCATGGTGATCACCTCCAACGCGGAGAACGGGGAAGCCTACGAGGAACTGGAAGCCGAGGTAGAGGGGGACGACCTGACCATCGCCTTCAACGTGACCTACGTGTCCGATATCCTGCGGGTGTTGCCCGAGGGCAGGCATTACATGCGCTTTAACTCCCCGGTGAGTCCCTGCGTGGTGTGTCCCACGGAAGGGGACGATTTCCTGTACCTGATGCTGCCGGTGCGGGTGAACGCCTGATGGGGGACACCATCGCGGCCATCGCTACAGCCAGAGGCGAGGCGGGAGTCGCCATTGTGCGCATCAGCGGCCCCCAAGCCCAGCGGATATTGGGGGAATGCTTTCAAGCGGCCCGGGGAAATGTGGCGCCGGGCCGGCTTTGCTATGGGCACGTGGTGGACGGCCAGGGCGAGGCCATGGACGAGGCCATGGGGGTGCTCATGAAGGGGCCTGCCTCCTATACCCGGGAGGACGTGGCCGAAATCCAGTGCCACGGCGGAGAGGTGAACGCCCAGCGGGTGCTGCGCCGGGTGTTGGAGGCGGGAGCGCGCCTGGCGGAGCCGGGGGAGTTTACCCGCCGCGCCTTTGAAAACGGGCGGATGGACTTGAGCCAGGCTGAGGCGGTGATGGCCTTGGTGGGGGCCAAGGGCCAAGCCGCGGCCCGGGCGGCGGTCCGGCAGATGAGCGGCGGCGTCTCCCAACTGGTGGAGGAAGCGGCCAAGGGCATATTGGACATGCTCTCCCTCATCGAGGCAGGCAACGATTTTCCCGAGGAAGTGGAGGAACAGGCCGCCCGGGACCAGCTGCTGCGGGACATCCGCCAGGTGTACAGGGCGCTACAGCGGGCGGGGGACCCTACGAGGGCCAGGCTGGTGCGCAGCGGGGCGGTGGCGGCGCTGTGCGGCCGGCCCAATACGGGCAAATCTTCTTTGATGAACGCCCTGCTGGAATACCAGCGGGCCATCGTCACCAACCAGCCGGGCACCACCCGGGACACCCTCACCGAGACCATGGAGGTGGAGGGGCTGCCCGTAGCGCTGACCGATACAGCCGGCCAGCGGGACTGCGCCGACCAGGCGGAGCGCATCGGGGTGGACCGGGCCCGGCAGGCGGAGGAACAGGCCGATCTGGTGCTGCTGGTGCTGGATGGAAGCCAGAGCGCCCAGCCGGAGGATCTGGACATGATTTCCCGGGCGGACCAGCGGTACCTGGCGGTGATCAACAAATGCGACAGGCCCCTGGTCTTTGACGTGAACCTGGTGAAGCACCTGGAGCGGGTAAGCACCTGCGCCCTCAACGGGGCGGGGATGGACCAGCTGCGCGCCGCGATCCGCCGCAGGCTTTCCGGCGCGGCGTCGGAGGAAGCGCTGATCACCGGGGAAAGGCAGCTGGCGCTGTGCGCCCAGGCCCTTCAGCGCCTGGAAAGCGCCCGGACGGGGCTGGAAGCGGGCTTTCCCGCCGACGTGGCGGCGGTGGATTTGCAGGGCGCTTTGGAGGCGCTGTGGTCCATTACCGGCAAAAATGCCCGGGAGAGCGTCATCGATCAGGTATTTTCCAGGTTTTGTGTAGGAAAATAGGCGAAGAATGTGGTTGAACTTAACGCGGGAAGCCGATATAATCAATAGATACATTGAGCGAATAGAGGTGTGTGGAAGATGGCCAGCGTACATATCGCCCAGGATACCTGTAAGGGATGCGGCCTGTGCGTGGACAGCTGCCCCAAGGGCATTCTGGCGCTGTCCGGCAAGATCAACCAAAAAGGGTACCACCCCGCCGAGTGCGTGGATCCGGACAAGTGCATCGGCTGCGCGTTCTGCGCCCGGATGTGCCCGGACTGCGCGATTACGGTGGAGAAGTAAAGGGCGAGGAGGCTGAAACACAATGGCGGATCGAGTCATGATGAAGGGCAACGAGGCCATCGCCGAGGCCGCCGTCCAGGCGGGCTGCCGGTATTTCTTCGGTTACCCCATCACCCCCCAGAACGAAATTCCCGAATATATGTCCAAGCGCTTGCCCGAGGTGGGCGGCGCGTTCCTCCAGGCGGAGAGCGAAGTGGCGGCCATCAACATGGTGTATGGCGCTGCGGGCACCGGAGCCAGGGTCATGACCAGCTCTTCCAGCCCGGGCATCTCCCTGAAGCAGGAGGGCATCAGCTATATCGTGGGCGCGGAGCTGCCCTGCGTCATCGTGAACATTGTCCGGGGCGGCCCGGGCCTGGGCTCCATTCAGCCCGCCCAGTCCGACTATTGGCAGGCCACCCGGGGCGGCGGCCACGGGGACTATAACCTGTGCGTATTCGCCCCCAGCACGGTGCAGGAGGCGGTGGAGCTCACCCAGCGGGCCTTCGACGTGGCGGACCAGTACCGCACCCCGGTGATGGTGCTGGGCGACGGCGTCATCGGCCAGATGATGGAGCCGGTGCGCATGCCCGACTATAAAAAGCGGGACCTGCCCGAAAAGGATTGGGCCGCCACCGGCTGGAAGGAAGGCTGCGGCCGGGAGCGGGCGGTGATCAATTCCCTGTACATCCAGCCCGACGCCTGCGAGGCCCACAACCTGAAGATCCAGAAGAAGATGCAGAAGCTGGCCGAGAACGAACTGCTCTACGCCACCGAGATGATGGACGACGCAGATTTCGCCATCGTGGCCTACGGCACCACCGCCCGCATCGCCCTGAGCGCGGTGCGCAAGCTGCGCCAGCAGGGGCATAAGGTGGGGCTCATCCGGCCCATCACCCTGTGGCCCTTCCCCACCCAAGCCATCGCCCAGGCGGCCAAGCAGGTCAAGGGCATGCTCACGGTGGAGATGAGCTTGGGCCAGATGGTGGAGGACGTGCGCCTGGCGGTGAACGGCGCTTGCCCGGTGGCCTTCTTTGGACGCACCGGCGGCATGATCCCCGGGGTCAAGGAAATCGCGGAGCGCGCGCTCGCCATGAAGGAGGGACTGTAATGGCCATCGTATTTGAAAAGCCCAAAATGTTGGCGGACGTGCCCTTTCACTACTGCCCCGGCTGCACCCACGGCATCATCCACCGGCTGGTGGCCGAGGCCATCGACCAGTTGGGCGTGGGGGACAAGACCATCGGCGTAGCGCCGGTGGGGTGCGCGGTGTTCGCCTATAACTACTTTAACTGCGATATGTACGAGGCTTCCCACGGCCGCGCCCCGGCGGTGGCCACCGGCATCAAGCGGGCCCGGCCCCAGAACGTGGTGTTCACCTACCAGGGCGACGGCGACCTGGCCTCCATCGGCGCGGCGGAGATCGTCCACGCCGCCACCCGGGGAGAGAAGATCACCGTAATCTTCGTCAACAATGCCATCTACGGCATGACCGGCGGCCAGATGGCCCCCACCACCCTGATCGGCCAGAAGTCCACCACCTCCCCCTATGGCCGGGACGTGGAGCGCAACGGCAACCCCATCCGGGTGAGCGAGATGCTGGCCACCCTGGACGGCCCGGCGCTGATCCAGCGGGTGAGCGTCCACGACGTCAAGCACGTGCTGGAGGCGGGCAAGGCCATCAAGAAGGCGTTCCAGTACCAGCTGGAGGGCAAGGGCTTTAGCCTCATTGAGGTTTTGTCCACCTGCCCCACCAACTGGGGCATGACCCCCAAAGAGGCCCTGAAGTGGCTGGTGGACAACATGATCCCCCAGTATCCGCTGGGCGTCAAGAAGGAGGTGCAGTGACATGGAAAAGCGCATGATCATCGCCGGATTCGGCGGCCAGGGCGTGCTGCTCATCGGCCAGCTCATCGCCTACGCGGGAATGCTGGCGGACAAGGAGGTCTCCTGGATGCCCTCCTACGGCCCCGAGATGCGGGGCGGCAGCGCCAACTGCGCGGTGGTGGTGTCCGACGAGCCGGTGGCTTCCCCCAAGGTGGAGGAGGCCGACCTGGTCATCGCCATGAACCGACCCAGCATGGAGCTGTTTGAAAAGGCGTTGGTGCCCGGCGGCGTGCTGATCTACAACAGCAGCCTGATCGACGTCAAGCCCACCCGGCAGGATATCCAGGTGGTGGCGGTGCCCTGCAACGACATCGCCAACGACTTGGGCTCCCTGCGCTCCACCAACATGGTGATGCTGGGCGCTTACGCCGGGGTCACCGGGGAGTATAGCGTGGATACCCTGATGGGCGCCCTGCGCCATAAGCTGGGTCCCTCCAAGGAGAAATTCATGCCCGCCAACCAAAAGGCCATTGAGGCCGGAATGGCGGCGGTTCGGGGGTAAAATGGATATCCAGCTGGGGGACTTGGTCCAAATGAAAAAACCCCATCCCTGCGGCAGCCTGAATTGGACGGTGACGCGGGTGGGCGCGGATATCAAGATCAAATGCCAGGGCTGCGGCCGCGTGGTCATGCTGGACCGGGCGGTGTTTGAGAAACGACTGAAAAAAATCCTGCGCCGCCAGGCGGGAGAGGAAGGGCCTTCATGAGCTACCGCTACGATGAGGACTACGAAGATGTACCCGCCAGGCGGGTGAAGAAGCCCGCGGGAGAGGGCGCCCAGCGCGGCGGCGAGAAGCGAGCCGCCCGCAAGGCGTCCCCTTCCTCCGGCGCTTCATCCCGGAAGGGGGACGCCAAGGCCGCCGCAGGCAAGGCCAGGCCTTCGTCCAAGGCCGCCAAGCCGGCCCCGGAGGGAGGGGCGAAAAAGCGTCCGGCGCCATCGGGCGCCGCCCGTAAGCCTCGCCACCGCTATCCGGAGGAGGATTACGCGCCCCGGCCCAAGCGCCCTTCAGGGCGCAAGAAGGGCCGCAAAAGGCGGACCAATCCCATTACGGCGCTGCTGTATTGGGTACTGGCTTTGGCTTTGGCCTTCGGCATCAGCTATTTCGTTCGGGAGTACTGCTTTGAGATCGTCCGGGTATCGGGAGACAACATGTACGAGACCCTGATGGACGGCGATTTGGCCCTGGTGACCAAGTTCGATTACCAAAGCGAGACGCCCCAGCGGGGCGACGTGGTGGCGGTGGAGCTGGGCGGCAATCAGGGCTATGTGCTCAGGCGTGTGGTGGGCCTGCCGGGAGAGACCGTGGAGATCGTGGGGGGCGAAACCCTGATCAACGGCTCCAAGCTGCTGGAATCCTACATCGGCCTGGCCACCTACGACACCTTTGACGGAAAAACGCTGCCCTCGGGCAAGTATTACCTGCTGGGGGACAACCGCACCGAGACCAACGACAGCCGCTCCAGCCAGATTGGCCTGGTGGATCAGGAGGACATCGTGGGCAAGGTGCGCTGGGTGATTTGGCCCTTGAGTCACTTGGGCAGTTTGTAATCGCAGAAAGGTCGGAAAATTCATGAGCGAAGTGGAGCGCATCGCGCCGGAAACCGCCCCAGGCGGGGAGAAAAAGAAAAAGACCGTGAAGCAGGAAATCTTTGAGTGGATCAAGGCAATCGTCATAGCCCTGGTCGTGGTGTTCATCATCCGCAAATTCTTCTTTACCATGATTCGGGTGGACGGAAAATCCATGCTGGAGACACTCCAGGACGGCGACCGGGTAGCGGCCACCATCATCGACATGAAGCTGTACGGGCCTCAGCGGGGCAACATCGTCATTTGCACCTATCCGGGACAGGATTACCTGTGTATCAAGCGGGTCATCGGAATGCCCGGGGATACGTTGCAGATCATCCGGGGCGTCACCTACATCAACGGCGAGGTATACGAGGAGCCCTATGTGACCCATCCTAAGACCAACGAGTATTATGGGCCGATCACGCTGGGCGAGGACGAGTACTTCGTCATGGGCGATAACCGGGCCGTGTCCCACGATAGCCGCTCCAGCGACGTAGGTCCCTTGAGCGCTTCGGCCATCGAGGGCAACGCCAGGTTGCGTCTTTGGCCGCTGAACGCCATTGGAACGCTGGACTAGCCCAGTGCGCTTCCCGGCCCTGTGAAAGGGGTTTCAGCCCATGGGATGGGAGAGGGCGAAGCGATGGGAAAGCTTGGTTATGGCTGGAGTCCTGCTTCTGACGGTCTTTGTGGTGCGCTCCACCCTGTTTACCGTAATCCGGGTGGAGGGGCAGTCCATGCGGGAGACGTACCAAGGCGGCGAGCTGCTGCTGGTTACCGTGCCCGATTTGTGGTTGCAAGGCCCGCGGCAGGGCGACGTGGTCATATTGCGCTATCCAGGTCAACAGGGCTTATTCGTCAAGCGGGTGGCTGCCTTGGGCGGACAGCAGGTAGCTTTGCGTCAGGGACGGCTGTACGTGGACGGTTACCCGGTCCAGGAAGAGCCGGGGGTGGTGCGGGATCAGCGCGCTTTTGGCCCCGTGACGGTGCCGCAGGACAGCGTATTCGTATTGGGCGATAACCGGCCGGATTCCATGGACAGCCGCATGGTGGGGCCGGTTCAGAAGGACATGCTGGTGGGCAGGGTGCTGGTCCAATTGACCGGTTGAATCGAAGGAGGTCTTATGGCAAAGAACCATCATTCGGGAAAGCGGGGACTGACCAGGCTATTGGCGCTAATTTTATGCGTTTTGCTGGGGGGAATGGCCGTCGTAGGCGTACTGATTACCGTAGCCTACGGGGAGGAATCGCCGGGCAATGCCACCCAGCTTACCTTGACTGTGGAGGAGGGCGCGCAGGGACTGCGCGCCCTTCAAGTTACTCGTTATGTGAACCAAACCGGCGGTCACTTGAGCCAGGTGATCTTTTCTCTGGGCGCAAACAGTATGCGCCGGTTGTCCACCGCCCCTTTTGAGGATGAGGAACTGGCCCAGGCCTATCCTCAAGGCTTCAACGTGGGCGGGGTGCAGATGGAGCGGGTGATGGTAGACGATCGGCTAGCCAATTGGGGGGTGCAGGGGGATGGAGAAACCTTCATCCGGGTGGACTGCGATTTGGAGCAGGGCGAGAGCGCGCTGTTCCAATTTGAATACCAGGTGCTCCTGCCTCAGGCCCAGGGCTTTCTGGGCACCGGGGATATAGGCTGGCGGCTCTCCTACTTCACCCTGGCCCCCTGCGTGTTTCAGGATGGGGATTTCGCCTGCGTGGAGATTGGGCCGGTGGGGGAATGCGCCTATTTCGTGCCACAGGATTATTCCGTCACCATAGACGCCCCGGATACCTATCTCATCGCTTCTGGCGGGGAGCAGCATAGCCAGGATGACGGCCAGGGGCGGAGGACCACCACCTTGACCCTGCATGATACGGTGAGCTTTGCCCTGGCGCTGAGCAGGCGCTATACCCTATACCAGGGCGAGCAGGTTCAGGGCGTGGATCTGGCGTGCTATGCCAATACAGGTTGGGGGGCGGGCAAGGCGCTGAAAGCGGCCAGCCGGATTTTGGAAGTGTACATTGGCGGGTTGGGGGATTGCCCAGTGGACAAGATAGCCATCGCCCAGGTGGACGGTGTGCGCCAGGTAGAGAGCCATGATGGGCTGCTGTTGGTGGACCAATCGCTGTTCGCTTTGGGCAAGGAGGAGGAGCTGGAGCGGGCTTTGGCCCTGGGACTGGCCCGGCAGTGGTTCGGCCTGTCCGTGGAAAACGATCCGGAGCAAGCGCCCTGGCTTTCGGAGGCGGTATGCGCTTACCTGGCGTTTTTGTATTATCAGGACCAGTATGGGGACCAGCGCTTTCTGGAAGAATTAAACCTGGAAGTCCTGGACGCCCTGAACATTACGCTGCCCGGCCGGTTGAGCCCGGACGCCTTGCGCAGTCAATTCTCCAGCCGCTCCGCCTATGAGATCATCGTGCGCCGACGCGGCGCGGCGGTGCTCCACGAGATGAGCAAGGCCGTCGGCCGGCAAGCCCTGTGGGATACCTTCAAAAGCTATTACCAGGCCAATCGGGGCCAAACCGCCGATAAAGGCGATTTTGAGGAGGCCTTGCTGCAAGCTGCGGGACAGGATTACAGCCAGGCCCTGGACCATTACATGCAGACCATTTCGGAATACGTGGATCAGAGGCTGGAATGGTATGAATAATCTCCTATCAACGTAGATAAAGAAAAATCAATGGGATTTGCGGTAGAATTAAAAATTCAAGATGGAAATAAACTGTATTGCAATCTATTGGCCAGTACACGACAATCAAATTTGTATAAGCGAACACGATGAATGATATAAATTCAACACATTGACATTTCTGATATTCAAAGATATAATATCGATGATATCCAGGGACGTTGAAAAAAACAGGCGGATTGAACAATGGCTGGAATCAAGGCTTTGATGGAAAAATTGGAAGCCGACGCGGCTTTTGCAGGGGAAATTATCAAAGCGGGAAGTGTCGAAGAACGGATGGATAAGATTCGACAGGCGGGATTTGAAATTACCTCCGAAGAACTCGCCAAAGCCCAGAAGAGTGCTGATGGCGATGAGAACTCAGCCTTGAGGGAAGATGAACTGAAAGCGGTTACTGGAGGAACCAATAGTGATGAGTACGTGGAAATGATAGAAGAGATGAATAGAGTTATCGATGAGTTCAAAAATAATTTTCCGGGGCTTGATGTCAGCAACCCTGTTATACGGAGAATGTTAACAGATAATCTTAATCATATTTTCTAAGATTTTTTATCAGAGTATTGCAGAAGGCTTGTTAGAAAACCGGTTTTTGGAATAGAGTGACTTGCTCTATTGAAGAATGCTTTTCATACCTCAAAAAACATCGGGAAATAGCACAACCGATCTCTTTATGCAAAAAGATATTGCCGTATTTGTATAAAGGGATTGGCTATAATTTTGTCGATCCATTGTAAGGGCCACAAAAACAGGAAAGCTGTAAATATCAGGCTTTTCGGAGCCTACAATCCGAAAAAATAAAAGTCTATCACATTACGTTGCAAGCCGTTCAGGTACAATCGGATGGCTTTTTTGCGTGGTAGACTTTGGAAAGGAGAAAATTTTTCAGCAGAAAAGCAATGCCTATTTTTGTGCAAGGCGGTTGATCGCAGTTCCTGCGGTCTGGTGAAGTGCCGCCGCCCTTCGGCGGCGGCACTTCACCGCCCGGGGGGCTTCGCCCCCCGGGACCCCCCACAACGCCCATGCCCCAGCTTTTTCCAGTTTGTCCTTGCCTTTGCTGCGGGGTCCTCTCCAGCCTTCGCTCGTCATCCCGGCACGAACTCATAGCCCCAGCGTTCCCGCGGCAGGGCCGCCGCCAGATGGCGACGGCCCTGCCGCGCCCGGGGGGCGCTGCCCCCCGGGACCCCCTGACGCGGGCGTTGGGGCTGTTGGTGGTCTGGTGGAGCGTGGGTACTGCGGTGTGGGAAGTCGGTGGGATTGTGGTGAGTGCGGGGCTTTTTGGGGGATGGGTCATCGAGGATGGGGTGTTCTGGCGGTCCCCAATGCCGCCCTTTACGGCGGCATTGGGGGGCTCAGCGTATTTGGGACGTGGGCTCCGCCACATTGCTGCGGCTCGTGGCTCCGCCCGAAGTTACTGCCGCCCATAGGCTCCTCGCTGGGGCGGATGCGGGTTTGGCTCCTGTTGCTGTGCCCGTTCGCTTTCTGGAGCCTATGGGCGGGGAATCAGGTGACGGGGGCTACGGAGGACCGGGGTTGCCGGGGGTGTGGGGATGCGGTGGGGCGCAAAAGTTCGGTGGGCTAGGTGGCTGACTCGGCGCCGGGGGCGCTGCCCCCGGGCCCCCGCCAGGGACTCCTCGCCCCTGGACCCCCGCCAAGGGGGGATGGCCCCCCTTGGAACCGCCTATCTCGCTGGCGCGTAGGTGGGGCAACGGCCTTGAGTGGCGCGGTGGCGTTCGTTGGCCGGATTCAAACAAAATGATGTGGTGGCGTTAGAGCTGGAGCGCGTTTTCTTGGGGATAAAATCCAGCCCCTGGATCGCCAAATCCAGGGGCTAGATGGATCATTTTTTGGGACAGGAGCCTTTGCATTGGCCACTGTATGGGCAATTTTCGCAGGCGGAACGGCCGCCCGTCTTGATAAACCGACGGAGCCGCCGGATAAGTATCCAGGCCGCTAGGACCAGAAGCAACCCCCCCGCCAGGGCCCATGCCGCGCTCATAGCCCCAGCAGCAGCCCCACTTGGTATACCACCAGGGCTATGGTGTAAGCAACCGCCAATTGTAATCCAATGCCCAGCAATGTGTATTTGGCCGAATGCATCTCCCGGCGCATGGCGGCCAGCGCCGCCACGCAGGGGGTGTACAGCAGAATGAATACCAGGAAGGAAAAGGCGGACAATGGGGTGAAGAAGCCGGGAAGCGTCCCCGCCAGAGAGGCGGTATCCGCGCAGGCGTAGAGCACCTGCAGGCTGGACACCACCGCTTCCTTGGCTACCAGGCCGCTAAGCAAGGCCACGCTCTTGCGCCAATCGCCAAACCCTAAGGGCGCGAAAATCGGGGCGATAAAACCGCCGATTTTGGCGAACATGCTTTGGCTGGAATCGGTGACGAACTGTAATTGGGGCGAAAAGCTTTGCAGGAACCAGATGACCACGCTCATGGCAAAGATCAATGTGCCGGCCCGGGTCAGAAAATCCTTGGCCCGATCCCACAGCCGCCGAAGCACGTTCGCCGGCGTAGGCATGCGGTAGGGCGGAAGCTCCATGACGAAGGGGGTTTCACCCGATTGAAAGACGGTGCGCCGCAGGAGAAGCCCGCAGCCTACCATGACCAGCATCCCCAGCAGGTACAGGCTGAATACCACCAACCCCCGGTTGGCGGAGAAAAAGGCGGCGGTGAACAGGCCGTACACCGGCAGCCGGGCCCCGCAGGACATGAAGGGGGTGAGCATGATGGTCATGCGCCGGTCGCGCTCGTTCTCTACGCCCCGGGCGGCAATGATCGCCGTGGTGGTGCAGCCAAATCCCATTAGCATGGGGATGAAGGAGCGGCCGGACAAGCCCATCTTGCGCAGCAGTTTATCGGTAATGAAGGCGGCCCGGGACATATACCCCGAGTCCTCCAGGATAGACATGAACAGGAAGATCAGCAGAATCTGGGGCAAAAACACCAATACTCCGCCTACGCCGGCGATGATGCCCTCTATCACCAGGGAGTACACCCACTGGGGTGCGCCGCCGGCCATTAACGCGGCAGAAGCGGCCGCGCCCAGGACGTTGTTCACCAGGGCGTCCATGAGGGTGGTGAGGAAGCTGCCTACCGGGCCGAAGGTGAGGGCGAACATGAGAGCCATTACCGCCAGGAAGATGGGGAAGGCCAGGTATTTGTTCATCATCACCTTGTCGATGCGGGAGGAGATATCCTCGTGCTTATCGCTGGAGCGCAAAAAGCCGGTTTCCTTCAGCGCCCGCTCGATGGTGCGGTACCGGCAGTCGGCCACCAGGGTGAGCCCGTCAATGCCCGGATGTATGCAGCGGCCGCGCTCCACATAGCCTTCTACCGCCTGGCGAATGCTCTCCTTTTGCCGGCCGGTCAGGTAGGCCGCCTGGTACATGGTCTGGTCGCCTTCCAGGAACTTGATGGCGACCCAGTCTACAGGGGGGGCAAAGTCCACGTCGCCTTCGTCCACATAGCCGCCGATGTGGCCGTGCTCGGCCCGGGGACCGTGGTCGTTGTCCCGCTCGTGCTCGTCCCGGTGTTGAAAGTGCTCCGATACGTCAAAGGCCGAGTGGGAGCCCGCGCCGCCCAGGGCCGCCACGATTTCCGCTACTGCTTGCCGGGTGGATGCGTCGTACCGCTCCACCGGCCGGGGCAGGGTCTTGTCGTGGGCCTGCTGGTGGATGGCCTCAAACAGCTGGTCAAAGCCCTGGCGCTTTTTAGCCGAGATGGGCACCACTGGGGTCTTCATCATTTTGGACAGCGCCGCGCAGTCGATCTTGCCGCCGTGGCGCTCCAATTCGTCCATCAGGTTCAGCGCCACCACCATGGGCCGCTCCAGCTCCATCAGCTGCAGCGTCAGGTACAGGTTGCGCTCCAGATTGGTGGCGTCTACGATGTTGAGCACCACGTCCGGGCTATGCTGGGCGATGAAGTGGCGGGTGATATTCTCCTCAATGGAATAAGGGGACAGGGAATACACGCCGGGCAGATCCACCAGGGTAGCCTGGTCGTCCCCGATTTGAAACCGGGCTTCCTTGCGCTCCACCGTTACGCCGGGCCAGTTGCCCACGTATTGGTTGGAGCCGGTGAGGGCGTTGAACAGGGTGGTCTTTCCGCTGTTGGGATTGCCCGCCAGAGCGATGGTGATGTTCATGCCCGCACCCCCTTGGATACCTGGATTTGCTGGGCGTCTTCTTCCCGCAGGGTGAGCACATAGCCCCGCAGGCGTATCTCCATGGGGTCGCCCAGGGGTGCCCGCCGGGATATGGACACCTGTGTACCCGGGGTAATGCCCATCTCCACCAGGCGGCGGCGGGTGCGCCCCTCCACGTCAATGCGCTCCACCGTGGCTGGTTCATCGATCTTCAGGCTGCTCAGCGGTTGCCATGCCCCATCCACATTCGTCCCCTCCCCATTGCATCCTCAAACAAAAATAATGATAAACCCGGCAGCAGGCCTTGTCAAACCCTAATTTGCCCCCTGGACGCCATGGCCGGTTAAAAATCGGGAAAAGATGAATCCCCGGCTTTCCACCGGGCCTGGGCCGCGCTATAATGAAAGCGTTTTGGGAGGAAAGAGCATGGATGTACTGACTTTAACCCTCAATCCCTGCGTGGACCGCACCCTGTGGCCCGATGGCCGGGTGGATTGGCAGAGCGGGGGCAAAGGGGTAAACGTGGCCCGGGTGCTGGCCAATTTGGGGGCCGATTGCCTGGCCCTAGCCCCCGTAGGCGGCGCAGGCGGGCAGACCTTTGCCGCTCTGGCCCGGCAGGAAGGGGTACGGCTGGAGGAGGCGCCCATTCAGGCGCAAACCCGCACCGTGGACACCTATGTCTCCGGGTCGGATTATGCCCAACGGGTGGTGGTGGGGCGGCCGCCCCAGATGACGCCTGAGGAGGTAGAGGCGCTGTACGCCCAGGCGGCGCGGCTGATTCCCCAGGCCAAGGTGTTCTGCGTGTGCGGCTCCGCCTGCTGCCTGGAGGCGGCCCAGGCCGGGGCGCGGCTCATCCAGCTGGCCAACCGGCTGGGGGTGCCCACGCTGCTGGACGCCAACGGGCCCATGCTTACCCTGGGGGTTGAGGCCAAGCCCAAGCTGATCAAGCCCAACCAAAAGGAGCTGGGCCAACTGCTGGGCCGGGAGATCGCGCCCGGCGGCGAGGAGGCAGCCGCCCAGGCGCTGCTGCAGCGGGGAATCCAGCGGGTGCTGGTTTCCCTGGGCGAGGCAGGGGCGGCGCTGTTTACCCAGGAACAGTCGCTGTACTGTCCCGCGCCCAAGGTACAGGCGGTGAATCCGGTGGGGTCGGGGGATAGCTTTGTGGCGGGCTATTTGTTCGCCCTGCTTCGGGGGCAAAGCGACTGGGGCGCGCTGGCCTACGCCTGTGCCGCCGGGGCGGCCAACGCGGCCATGTTCCCTGCGGCCCGGGTGGGGGCAAAGGAGATTCAGGAGATAACGGGGTATGTGCTATGAGCGAAACGTATGACGTGGTGGTGATCGGGGCCGGGCACGCCGGGTGCGAGGCCGCTTTGAGCTGCGCCCGTATGGGCCTGAATACCCTGCTCACCACCATGAATCTGGATGCCCTGGCCCTGATGCCCTGCAATCCGGCCATCGGCGGCACCGCCAAGGGGCATCTGGTCCGGGAAGTGGACGCCTTGGGCGGGGAGATGGGCCGGGCCATCGACGATACCCTGATCCAGTCCCGGATGCTCAACACCGCCAAGGGCCCGGCGGTCCACTCCCTGCGGGCCCAGGCGGACAAAAAGAATTACCAGCTGCGCATGCGCCGGGCGGTGGACGAACAGCCCCGCCTCGTGTTGCGCCAGGCCGAGGTGTTCCGGATTGAGACCCAAAACGGCCGGGTGGCGGCGGTGCATACCACCACCGGGGACCGGGTGCCCTGCCGGGCCGCGGTGGTGTGTACCGGGGTGTATCTGTCCAGCCGCATCATCATCGGCGATTGCCACTGGGAGGGCGGACCCCAGGGACTGCTCTCCTCCAGGACGCTGGGCGCTTCCCTGGAGGACCTGGGCTTTCCCCTGCGCCGGTTCAAGACCGGCACCCCCGCCCGGGTGGACGGGCGCACTGTGGATTTTGGCAAGATGGAACCCCAGCCCGGGGACGAGCCCATCGTGCCCTTCTCCTTTCTCACCCGCCGTCCCCTGAGCAATCAGGCCCTGTGCTACCTCACCTATACCACTCCCCGCACCCATCAGATCATCCGGGACAACCTGTCCCTGGCCCCCATGTATTCCGGGGCCATCCACGGCACCGGCGCCCGGTACTGCCCCTCCATCGAGGACAAGGTGGTGCGCTTTGCCGACAAGGAGCGCCATCCCCTGTTTCTGGAGCCGGAGGGGCTGAACACGGTGGAGTGGTACGTCCAGGGCATGTCCACCTCCATGCCGGAGCGGGTGCAGCGGGAGATTTACCACAGCGTGCCTGGCCTGGAAAACGCACAACTCCTGCGCCTGGCTTACGCCATCGAGTACGACTGCATCGATCCCCGGCAGCTCTCCCCTACCCTGGAGGCCCGGCACATCCAAGGACTGTATTTCGCCGGGCAGATCAACGGCACCTCGGGCTACGAAGAGGCTGCCGCCCAAGGGCTGTACGCGGGGATGAACGCCGCCCTGGCGTTAAAGGGACAGCCGCCCCTGTTGCTCACCCGAGCCGACGCCTATATCGGGGTGTTGGTGGACGATTTGGTGACCAAGGGCGCCGACGAGCCCTACCGCATGATGACATCCCGGGCGGAGTACCGGCTGCACTTGCGTCAGGACAACGCGGATTTGCGCCTGACCCGGCTGGGCTGGCAGGCGGGCCTGGCGGGCGAGGAGCGCCTCCGGCTCATGGAGGAAAAGGCGCAGAACACCGAGAAGGCCCGGCAGCTCATCGCCCAGGCGCACCAGGAGGCGGCGCTGCGCCGTCCCGAAGCCCGCATCGCTCAGCTGATGGATCAAATCCCAGACTTGGCCGGGCTGCCCGCCGATGCCCTGGAGCAGGCCGAAATTCAGATCAAGTACGAAGGCTATCTGACCCGCCAGGCCAGCCAGATCGAGGCCTTCCGCCGGGCAGAGAACCTGCGCCTGCCCGCCAAAGCCGACTACCTGAACATGCCGGGGCTGCGCATCGAAGCCCGGCAAAAGCTGGACAAGCAGCGCCCCGCCAACCTAGGGCAGGCCTCCCGCATTCCCGGCGTCTCTCCCGGCGACATCCAGGTGCTCATGGTCTGGCTGTCCCGCGCCCGCCCCTGATGTCCTCATGATTCGGACTTTATCTCTCAAAGCGCCGGCGCCTGACCATATAGGCAAGGCGCCGGCGCTTTGGGGTAAAAAACAATATAGTTTCCAGTAATTATATTTAAATCACAATGAAATTCCCAGGATACTCCTGCATCCCCTCTTTGCGGTTACAAATGACGTGATCAAAAGCTGACAATTTACTAAAGCGGCAGTAGGCAGTGGTGTCAAACTTGCTGGCGTCGATGAGCAAATAATTATGGGCCGAATACTGCATAGCCGCTTCTTTCACGGGAATGGTATCGATATCGTTATTGTAGGCCATTTGCTGGCGTAAGTCGATTCCCGAGCAGCCGAAAAAGGCATGGTCAAAGTGAAATTGGGCAATCATTTTTTCGGCATAGTGGCCTACCGTGGTAGCGTGGTAGGGACGGTAATAACCGCCTACGATAAATACATCTGCTTGCGTATCGGTCAAATATTGTGGAATTAATAGGTTGTGGGTAACGATCTTAATCTTTTTGCCGCCTAGGCAGGCGGCCATGGGAGCCAAACTGGTGCCACCGTCCAGAAAAATGCAGTCCCCGTCGTTCACAAACGCGGCGGCCCGCTGGGCGACGGCCTGCTTGGCGGCTACGTTAATCTCGGGCTTACGGGGAATGGAGGGCGTTTGCGCAGGCTGATGGGACTGCCCTCCTTCTGCCCGTAAGGCGCCGCTATGTACTCGAACCAGCCGTCCCAGTTTTTCCAGCTTTTGAAAGTCCCTGCGCACGGTGGCTTCGGATACGCTTAATTCTCGGGCGATATCCTTTAAGCTCAGGGTTTCCCGCTCCTGTAAGCGCTTGAGAATATAACTGGCTCGTTCCTCAGCGATCATTATGCAAACCTTCAATCTATATTTATAAAGCCAATAACCCACATACCACTATGGAAATTATACTGTACATGGTGTTGAATTGCAACCGGTTTGGCGCTATTTAACCGCATTCTATCATTGCCAATCATTGTCGTGCATATGTGTACAAAAAAGACAAAGGGCCGCCGTTTGAAAGCCGGCGGCCCGCGCAGGGATTAGCGTCCCGGAGTGGGGGGAACCTTGCCTTCTGCCAATTCTTGCTCAAATATCATTTGCCCTTCGTCCATCAGCTGCTGGGCGGTAATTTCGTTCAGCCATACCCGCTCGATGTTCTCGTAGAGATAAGACTCGAAGCTGGGAGACCAGAAGGTCCACATAGACAGGCCGGGGGCGTCTTCGGGGATGGTATTGAACTCTTCGATGACGCGCAGGAATTTGGGATCGGTGTCTTCGGGGAAGTCGGACAATTCATACTCCATAGGAATCCACAGTTCGCCATTTAAGGTCACGGACAGAGCGGCGGCGCGCTGTTTGTCTTCCAGCAGGAAGTTGATAAACCGGGCGGCGGCATCCTGCTTTTCGGGCGTAGTGTTGGCGTTAATGGCCCAGCAAGAGCCGATGCCTACGATCAGGCTTTCTTCGGTATCCGGATTCCACACCGGCCAACGGGTAAAGTCGAAGTCGAAATTGTCGGAATACTTGGCCAAATCTTTCAGCAGCCAGGTAGCCCAGCCCACAAAGCCGGCCTTTTCTTCGCCGAAAAGGGACAGGGCGTCGCTCATGGTGATCTCATGGGACATTTTGCCGGTAATGTAGCCCTTTTGCCACATGGTGTTCAGCGTTTCCACCGCTTCCACAAAGATGGGGGAGTTCCAGGGGAGTTCACCGCGCAGGGCTTTGGCCACGTTGTCCCGGCCCGCGTAATAGTTGAACGCCAGGGTCAGCCACCATTCATTGGCAGCTTTGAAGTCGGAAGCGCCAAAGGCAAAGGGATAAATTCCCTTCTCCATCATGGCGTCGCAAACTGCCGTCAGTTCGTCAAAGGTAGTGGGAACTTCCCAGCCGTTTTCCGCCATCATATCCGGGTTGTAGAACAGGAATACGGTCTCGGTGGTGGTGGGGATGGAGTAGAGCTTACCGTCATAGCAGCAGGCATCCAGGGCCCAATCCATTACATTAGCGGTCCAATTGTAGGTTTCAGAGTAAGCGGTCAGGTCGGCGGCCAGGCCGTCGATGGCGAACTGCATACTGTAAGCAGGCCCATTGGTGCAGTAGATGTCCGGGCCGCTGTTGGTGGCCAAAGCGGTTTGCAGTACGCGGTCATAATCGCCCTTCCCTACGGCTTCGACTTTTATATCGGGATTGGCCGCCTCAAAGGGGGCGATGATTTGCTCCTGAATCTTGCTCATCAGGTCTGCATCGGTGTATTCGGACCACCAGGTGATGGTGATGGGCTGTTCCTCTTGAGCCGCCGCGGGCAGAACGCCTAGGCACAGGACCAACGCCAGCATAAGGGATAAGAATGCCTTGAACGTCTTCATGGGGATAACTCCTTTCAATATTTTTAGAAAAGAAAGCCGGTATGAATGATGGAACCCAAAGGTTATCGCGCCCCTCCTTCCTGATAAACGGTATCCTCACGCCCTACAGGGCGATTGAACGCAGGGGGTATGATGCATGGTGAAAATATATCACAAACGAACGGAGATGTCAATATATTTCCGTCAATGTCATTTATATTCGTGCAAATCTTCAGAATTTCCCGGGTTATGAAAGAAATTGAAATATAATGATTGACATTTGAGAGATTGCGTAGTATAGTCATGGCTATAAAGAATACGATTGGAAATGGAGGGGAACCCGCCATGCCCAGGGAACTACCGGACGGCTGCGCCAGAGAGATAGCCGTGTCCTCCCGGCTCAATTCATTTTCAGCCCAGCCCCAAGGGTATGATTGGAAATACGGCCCACGGGACCCACGGGATATGCTGCACCGGGCGGAAAGCGTAAAAGGGCTACATTATGTAAGCCTGAACTATCCCGAGCATTTTCCGCAGCCCATCGAAAAGGAAATGACCAAGGCCGTTCTCGATTCCAAGCTGAAGGTATCTACCATCAACTTGAGGTATAGCAGCAGGTTTTCCCTGGGAGCGTTTACCCATCCGGACAGCGCTGTGCGGCAGCAGGCGTTGCAGGTAACCTGTTTGGCGATTGACAAATGCGCCGAATTGCAGGGAACCGATGTGGTCATATGGCCGGGATGCGACGGATTCGACTATCCATTTCAAATGGACTACGCTGCCGCGTGGCAATGGGAAACCGAGGGGGTAGCTCAAGCGGCGGATTACGCCGCCGGGCGAGGCATTCGGTTGAGCATCGAATACAAGCCCTGCGAACCCCGCAAGTATAGCCTGTTGGGAAATTTTGGCCTGACGCTGGCGGCGGTACAGGAGCTCAATCGGGAAAATTTGGGCATTACCTGCGACTTTTGCCATATGCTCATCGCTCGAGAATCTCCAGCCCAATCGGTTGGCCTGGCGCTGTCCAAGGACAAACTCTTTGGCCTGCACTTGAACGACGGCTACGGGCAGGAAGATGACGGCCTTCCCATCGGTACGGTCAATCTGTTTGCCACGCTGGAAGTATTAAAGCTCTTGCAGAACGCGAATTTTAAGGGATTTCTTTACTTTGATACGTTCCCCGTCAATGAGGACCCGGTGGAAGAATGCTCGGCCAATTTGCTTAGGCTCAATCAATTGATACGGTTTGCCCAGCGCATTGACACCCAGGCGCTGCGCCGGAATATCCAGTCTCAGGAAGGGTTAAAGGCCCAGCAACATATTTTTTCCCAACTATTTTGTGAGGAGGAGAGATGAGGATGCTTACCCAACTGGAGAAGAAGGTCTTTTGCGGCTTGGCCGGCCTGTATGCCGGCGATGCCTATGGGCTGCCCATGGAGATGATGCCCAGAGAACATGTGGCCCAAGTATTTGGCCGGGTAGAGGATCTGGTGACATTGGATACGCCGGCAGCCCTGGACGGATATTGGTACCGTCCCATCTTTCCCCGGGGCCGGGGATCGGATGATACATATTTCAATACCTATGTCATAGAAAAGTATATTGCTGACGGCAAAATGGACGAGGAGGCCACAGCCCAGATTTTTACCGATAACATCCGGGAGATCTTGGATACGCCCTTTTATGGGCCAAGCACGTTGGCGGCCATTGGACGCATGATGAAGGGCCAGGACCCGGCGTCTACCGGCCTGCCGGGGTCGCCTTTGGGCGACGGTCAATCCTGCGGCGCCGCTACGCTGCGTTCCACCCCCATCGGAATGGCCAACCCGGCCAATCCGGAGGCCGCCGCATTGGAGGCGGCCCACGCGGCGCTTCCTACCCACGGAAGCCGCGTGGCGCTGTCCGCAGCGTCTGCCTGGGCTGCTGCGGTGGCCTGCGCCATGTCCGATAATCCTTCTTTGGAGGCGGTACGGGATGCGGCCCTGCTGGGCGCCGAGATTGGGGCGCGCTTCGGGCGTCCCGGCATTTATGCCTCGGTGGCCGGCCGCATTGAGCTGGCCTGGCAGATTGCTGTCCAGGCTCCTTCGCCTCAAAAGGCGGCGGACCGCCTGTACGATTTGATTGGCGCAGGATTGCCCGCCAACGAGACGGTGCCCGCCTCTCTGGGCATGTTCTTCGCTTGCCCCAACGACGTGTTGGGCACTATCCTCACCGCTGCCAACGCGGGCGGGGATACCGATTCTACCGCCAGTATGGCGGGCGCCTTGGCCGGCGTGTACAGCGGAGCCTGCAATATTCCTCAGGATCGCCTGGCCATGATTGAAAGGGTCAACCGCATAGACATCGGCGATATTTCCAAGCGGTTTAGCGCCTGGATACGTCAAAATCGAGCGTAAAACGGCAAGGGGGAGTGAGCCGTGAATCGGACGGGTACACTAAGGGACGGGAGCAGGCACAGCTTGGAACCTAACGGCATGGTCTTTATGCTGCCCACGCTGATCATCTACACCTTTGTGGTGGGCCTGCCTTCCATCATGACGTTGGGGTATGCTTTTACCGACTGGCGAATCGGTGGCACGGCGGTCTTTACCGGACTTAACAACTTTCGAAAGATGTTCGATCCTACCCAATGGGTGGTATGGAGCGCCGTGAAAAACAACCTGTTGTGGATGGTGCTGATGGTGACCATCAACATCACCTTAGCCATCGTAATATCCGGCTGCCTGCTCAATGTATCCCGCCGGGCCCGGCAGATATTGCGGGTGCTGTTCTTCGTCCCGGTGGTGCTGCCCCGCACGGTGGTTTGCCGGATATGGATGTGGCTCTATAATCCCATAACCGGTCTGGCGCCCATCCTGAGACAGTTTGGCTTGGGCTTTCCCGGCATAGGCGACCCGGCTACCGTCATGTACGCCATCGCTTTGGTGGGGGTATGGTGCTGGTGGGGCTTTCCGCTGGTCATCTTTTTGTCCTCCTTGGAGCAAATCGATCCGGTGTACTACGAAGCGGCGGAACTGGAGGGCGCCAACCGGCTTCAGGTATTTCTCCGCATTACGCTGCCTTTGCTGCGGGCTACGCTGATTTTCGTGTTCGTCTTGACCATTATTTCTTCTTTCCAGATATTCGACCTCATCTACATCATGACCAACGGCGGACCTGGGCGGGCGTCGGAGGTGCTTTCCACCCTCATATACAAAAACGGCATTTTGCAGTTTGACGCAGGCTATGGTTCAGCATTGGCCGTTTTGCAGCTGCTGATTTCGTCGGTGGGTATCGCCGCGTATATCTATATGCAAAAGAAGGGGATGGAGGACGTATGAGGCGAATTTCACCGGCAAGCATCGTATCCTGGATTATCCTACTCGTCATGGTAGTCGTGACGTTGATCCCCCTTTACGTGTTGGGAATAAACGCCATCAAGCCGGATGTGGAGGTAAAGGCCAGCCCCATCACCTTTCCCTCTATCCTGGCGTGGGAAAACTTTCCTACGGCTTTTGAAAAGGGCGGATTTGCCAGGGCGCTGCTGAACAGCCTAAAGTTGGCGGTGGTGACCTCGGCGATATTGGTTCCGTCGGCGGGTTTTGCCGCCTACGCCCTGGCGCGTATGCGGGTACCCGGCAGGTTAAAGTGGAACACCTATCTGCTGTTCGGTATGGCCGTACCGCCTCAGCTCTTTCTCATTCCCTTATACAGCAACCTGAGCAGTTTGGGATTGACCAATTCCCATTTGGGCATCATCATCGTGTATGTTGGAATATACATTCCATTTTCGGTTTTTTTCCTGCGCTCCTTCTTCCTGGGTATGCCCAAGGCCATTGAGGAAGCGGCGCGGATTGACGGATGCTCATCCATTCAAGTGGTCACTCGAATCATCTTGCCTATGGCGAGGACGGCGCTGTTGAGTCTGGTCCTGATTATCTTCACATGGGTGTGGAACGAGTTTACGTTTTCCGTCACCCTGCTGCAAAGCGATCCCCTGAAAACCGCGGCGACCCAGTATCTGTCCTTCGTCAGTTCCAGGGACGTAGACCTTTCCCTGGTGGCCGCTTCGGGAATTATCACCACCATTCCCATCCTCGTGCTGTTCATCTGTTTGCAGCATTACTTTATTGAGGGAATGACGGCAGGGAGCGTGAAGTAAGGATGCCGCGATTGTATGTGCCCTTGCCCAACGAAGTGAGCTACTGCTACGCCTATGACCAGCCCATTTCCTTTGGCAACACCAGTCAGGGCGCCCTAAAGGTGGAATGGATGGGCGGCATGGAGGCTACGCTGCGCCGCCTGGCGGCGGTCGGGGTGCAAGCAATTCCTTGGGGAAGCGTGGGCGCCGACCTGCTGGGAGAGGTGCGCTATGAGATGCTCCGGGAGATGGGCCTGGACATAGACTGTATGGGACGGATACAGGGGAGAACCGGGCTAAGGGTAACCATTGAACAGCCCGGCGCGCCGGAGCAGATCGCCTTGGTATACGGCTGTGCGGAAAGCGCGCTCCCTCCGCTCCTCAAGGGAAAGGACCCGGGATGCTTGTATCTCTATGGCGAGTACGCCGCAGAATACCGCCAGCAGGTGCTTTTGCGAACCGGATGGCACACGCCTCTGGCGCTGCAGGAAATGGGCGGCGCGTTGTTGGCGGGGCCCCAGGAAATGGTTGAGGCGATGGCGGACAGATTGGAGGCGCTACGGTGAGTCGATTTCTCATTGGCCCGGCTTGCTTTGCTTTGGATGTGATCGGCGTGGTGCCCAGGTTAAAGCCGCAGCAGCCCCAGGATCAGATGGAGGACCTGGTGGTCGCGCCTGGAAGCTCGGCGCTGAATTTGGCCTACGGTTTGTCCAAACTAGGGCATCAGGTATCCATATTCGGGGATTGCGCTCAGGACGCAATAGGGCGGGCTTGCCTACGGGATATTCAACAGGCGGGCATCGACGCATCCCGTATGCGCCGTACCCTGCCGGTTACGTATACCGCTTTTGTGCTGGCGGAACCGGAGGCCCCCAGGCGAACCATCTTCTCCAATCCCGCCCCGCCCAGGGAAGAGAAAGTAGATTGGATAAAGCTGATGGGAGACTGCCAAAGCGATTTCTTCGGCATGTTGGCGCCCGCCTTGGATACCTTGGAGGAAACGGAAAGCTATTGCCGGTTGTATGCTTGGGCCAAGGGCCTAGGGATGAAGACCTTTTTGGAGCCCTGCGAGGATGCCGGCCGCCTGAATCCACAGCTCTTGGCGCGGCTGCTCCCCTTTGTGGATATTTTCCTGCCGGGGATAAAAGAACTGCCTTTGGCTACCGGGCAGGAAGATGTGGATTCAGCCCTTCGCTATTTACAGGCGCTGGGCGTATCCATGACGGCCGTCAAGTTGGGCGCCAAGGGCTGCCGGATATGCGTCGGAAATGAACAGCTCTTTTCCCCGGGCTTTGCCGTGCCGGTGCGGGATTTGACAGGCGCGGGAGACGGCTTTGCCGCCGGCTTTTTGCACGGATTGGCCTGCCGCTGGCCCCTGGCGCAAGTGGGAACTTTTGCTAACGCCTATGGGGCGGCCAATGTCATGAGGCTTGGACCCCGAGGAGGCATGGGAACCTACCATGAAGTGGTTGAAGAAGTAATGAAACGCTACCCTCGCCGGGAGGCATAACCGGGCCCTTCCCGCGCCAAAAGGAAAAACGAAAGAGGCCATTCCCGGCTGGGAAAAGCTCCGGGCTGGGAGGGCCTCTTTTTAGCGCCAGGAATTGGAATGCTAGGCGGGAAAAAGCAAAACAACCGCCAAGGGCGATAAGGCTCAATGAGCCCTCAGATAAAAAAAAATATTCCAAGGCGGAAAAGGAGATAACCGTGAAGAACGGGAAACACGGGAAACAGGTATTGGACAAAACCCATTCTAACGGACGAGAAAGTTCGTAGGGACGGGGAAAGAACGAAAGGCCGGCTGGGTGGCAGCCGGCCTTGAAAAATTGCCGTAGCGGCGTGGATCTACAGGGCTTGGTTGAATTCCACTTTTTCCTGGTTTACGCCCAGGATGGTGAAGAACTTTACCCCGTTTTCCAGGAAGGGCAGGAAGTTGATTTCCTTGTCCAGCAGGGTGAACCCGTTCTCCTTGCAGAAGGCGAAGGCGGCTTCGATGTCCTTGACGTTGATGGCCACGTGGTCGATGGCGCCGGCTTTCAGGGCGGGCTGGGCCTCGTAGTAGGTTTCCACCACCAGGTCGTGCAGCTTCAAAAAGGCCACGTTGTTGGGGCAGCCGGGGCCGCTGCGCCACATCATCTCAAAGCCCAGCTTCTCATAAAAGGCGATGGTCTGCTCCACCTGGGCGGTAGGGATGCCCAGGTGCTGAATGCCGGTGGCGTTGGCGCGCATATCCATGCAAAAGGCCTCCTTTAGATAGAATAGGATGATCCCACAAAGGGGGAATGCGCGGGTACAAAAAAGGGGACCGGCTTGGCCGATCCCCCGGTGGGAGAGATTACTTCTCCACGTAGGCGTATTCGAAGTTGGCGTGTCCGCCGTAGTTCACCTGGAAGCCCTTCACGTAGGGCTTCACCAGGCGCAGGGTGGTGTAGGAGTATACCGGCAGGATGGGGCAGGTGTTGAACAGTTCCTGCTCCGCCAGGCGCAGCACTTCCTCCCGCTCCTGGCCGGAGATGCCGGCCTGCAGCTGGGCCACGTAGCCGTCGTACACCTCGTTGTCGCAGTCGGAGCCGTTCTCATAGCACTTGGCGGTGGTGAAGTTCACCAGCAGGGACAGGGGATCCAGGTAGGAGCCGGTGTTGCCGGTATAGGCGATGTCGAAATCGGACTCGTCGTTTACCTTGGTCCAGTACACGCCGGTCTCGTAGGTGACCACTTCCACGTCGATGCCCAGGTTCTGCTTCCACATGGCCTGCATGGCCTGAGCCACCTTCACCAGAGAGGCGGTGGGGGTGGAGCACAGGCGGATGGTGGGCAGGCCCTCGCCGTTGGGATAGCCGGCCTCGGCCAGCAGTTCCTTGGCCCGCTCCACATCCTCTTCGAACACGTTGCCGTTTACCTCGCGCCAGCCCTTTTCAGGCTCCACGATGTCCGGGAAGGCGTGGGGGATGTAGCCGTACAGGGGCTCGTAGTCGGACTGGAGCACGTTCTCCACCAGGATTTTCCGGTCGATGGAGATGGTCAGCGCCTGGCGCACCCGGGGATCCTGGAGCGCCTCGCTCTTGCAGTTCATGTGGTAGAAGCGCATGCCGATCTTGCCCTGGCTGAACATATCGGGGGTGCCGGTATAGCGGGCCTCGGCGTCGGCGTTCACGTCGTAGAGCACGTCGATTTCGCCGTTCTCATAGGCCAACAGGGCGGTCTCGGCGGCGTTGAGGAACACGTACTCCAAGGTCTCCAGCTTTACGTTGTCGGCCTCGTAGTAGTTGGGGTTCTTGACCAATACGAACTTCTCGTTGGGATAGAACTCCTTGGGCATGAAGGGGCCGTTGCACACGTAGGTCTCAGGATTCTTGACCCACTCCTCGCCGTAGGTTTCCAGGGCGGCCTTACACACCGGCAGGAAGGCGGAGGAGGCGGTGAGGGAGATGAACCAGGGGGTGGGCGCTTCCAGGGTAATCTCCAGGGTCTTCTCGTCCAGCGCCTTGACGCCCACGTCGTCCAGGGTCAGGCTGTCGTCCAGGCCGTTGAACAGCTTTTCCACGTTTTTGATGCAGTACAGCTCATAGCAGGTGGCCGAGGCGTTGGCCGGGTCCGCGATGCGCTTGTAGGTGAACTCGAAGTCGTAGGCGGTGAGGGGAGAGCCGTCGGACCACACCAGGCCGTCCCGCAGGGTGAAGGTGTAGACCGTCTCGTCCTCGGACAGGGTGTAGCCCTCCGCCATGGCGGGCACCAGGTTGTTGGACTGATCGAATTTGTACAGGCCCCGGAACAGGTTCATGTGAACCTGAGCGCCTTCCTCAAACTCGTTGAGGGTGGGATCCATGTACTGGGGCTCGTTGCTCATCTGATAGATGATCTTCTGCTCCGTTTCGGCCATGGCGGGCGCGGCCATGGACAGGGCCAGGCACAAAACCAGTGCCAGAGTAAACAGCTTCTTCATCCGTTTGTCCCCCTTCTTTAAACTGCGTCGCGCCTGTCAGCCTTTCGGAATTTCCCGGTGCGAACAAAGCTATCATAACATAGCCGGGCCCCTTTGTCAAAACCTGTGGGGGGAAAAAACGCAATTTGGCCAGGATTAACCTGCATTTTATGTTTTGAAACGGGCGAAAGACCATTGTTTCTGATAAAATTAGAGAAATATTCTTCATTTATAGCCTGTGAGAAGAATGCAGGCGCCGCCCCTCGGGCAAATCCCGGTAGCGGGTGGCGAAGGTGCGGTACGAACCGGGGGAAAAGCGGTAAGGACAACCATTTTGGAAGAACCATGGGAGAATTTGAGGCCGTAAGGGGATGAAGACATGGGCCGGTATATCGTCAGGCGCGTGATTTCAGGGGTGGTCACCCTGTTCGTGCTGTTAGTGGTCACCTTTTTTCTGATGCACATTGTGCCGGGCAGCCCGTTCGCCCAGCACGAGGACAAGATGCCCGCGGAAATCCGGGCCCAGGTGGAGGCCAAATACGGCTTAGACAAGCCCCTGATGGAGCAGTTTATTACCTACCTGGGCAACACGCTGCGAGGGGACTTCGGCATTTCCTTTATCAAGCCCTCCACCAACGTAAACGAGATCCTGGACCTGGGCTTTCCCATCTCGGCCCGGGTAGGCGCTATCGTGGTGGTGGTGTCCCTGTTCATCGGGGTGGGCGTGGGCATTCTATCGGCCATACGGCGGGGTTCGCTGCTGGATAGCGCGGTGATGGTTTTTGCCACGGTGGGGGTATCGGTGCCCCTGTTCGTCATATCGGTGCTGCTGCTATACCTGTTCGCCGGGGTGTGGAACGTGCTGCCCACCTACGGGCTGACCACCTGGCGGCACTACATCTTGCCGGTGGCCTGCCTGTCCTTTAGCCCCATCGCCTACATCGCCCGGCTTACCCGCTCCTCCATGCTGGAGGTCATCGAGCAGGATTACATCCGCACCGCCCGGGCCAAGGGGGTCAAGGAGAGCATGGTGATCCTGCGCCACGCCCTGCGCAACGCCATATTGCCCGTGGTCACCTACCTGGGGCCCCTGGTGGCCAGCCTACTCACCGGCAGCTTCATCGTGGAAAGGCTGTTCGCCATACCGGGCATGGGGCGCTATTATGTGGAAAGCATCGGGTCCCGGGACTACAATGTAATCCTGGGCATGACGGTATTCTTCGGCATCTTCGTGGTGGCCTGCAACCTGCTGGTGGATATCCTGTACGGGATCATTGACCCCCGGGTGAAGATGGACGAATAGGAGGAGGGACGGCCCATGGATACCAGATATCAATTCATCGACACGGCGGCTCTCAACCGGGAGGAGATTTCCCGGCCCTCCCAGTCCTACTGGCAGGACGCTTGGCGGCGGCTGAAGAAGGACCGGCTGGCCATGTTCGGGATGGTGACGCTGGCCATCATCACTTTGCTGGCCATATTCGGGCCCATGTTCTGCCCCTACGAGTACGACGGGGCCGATTTCATGGCCATCAACCAGTGGCCCAGCCAGCAGCACTGGTTCGGCACCGACGCCCTGGGGCGGGACCTGTACGTGCGCATCCTGTACGGGGCGCGCATTTCCCTGTCCATCGGCGTGGTGGCGGCGGCCATCAACATGGTGATCGGGGTGCTGTACGGGGGCATCGCCGGTTTTGCCGGGGGGCGGGTGGACTCCATCATGATGCGCATCGTGGACATCATCATCTCCCTGCCCTCGTTGCTGTACATCATCCTCATCATGATGATCATGGGGGCCAACGTGAAATCCATCCTGGTGGCCCAGTGCATCTCCGCCTGGGTGGGCACCGCCCGGGTGACCCGGGCCCAGGTGGTATCCCTGAAGCATTCAGAGTACGTGATGGCGGCCAAGCTCAGCGGGCTGAGCAACTGGCAGATCCTGCTCTCCCACCTGCTGCCCAACTCCATGGGCCCCATCATCGTCACCGTCACCTTTCTGATTCCCACCGCCATCTTCAACGAGGCCTTCCTCAGCTTCCTGGGCATCGGCATTCAAAAGCCCATGGCCAGCTGGGGATCCCTGGCCAACGACGCCATCGAGACGCTGCGCTCGGCGCCCTACCAGATGGTGTTCCCCATCCTGGCTATCAGCCTGACCATGTTTTCCCTGAACTTTGTGGGCGACGGCCTGCGGGACGCCCTGGACCCCCGGCTGAAGAAATGAGGAGGCGGCACTATGGCCCTATTGGAAGTTAAAAACCTGCGCACCACCTTTCATATCCACGTGGGCACCGTCCAGGCGGTGCGGGGCGTGGACCTGACGGTGGGCGAGGGAGAGACGGTGGGCATCGTGGGGGAATCCGGCTGCGGAAAATCGGTGTCCATGATGTCCATCCTGCACCTGCTGCCCAAAAACGCCCAGATTCAGTGCGACAAGATGGTCTTTGACGGCATGGACCTGACCCGGGCCACTTCCCAGCAGTTGCGCCACATTGAAGGGGACAAGATCGGCATGATCTTTCAGGACCCCATGACCAGCTTAAACCCCCTGTTCACCGTGGGCAAACAGCTGGCCGAGCCCCTGCGCATCCACAAGGGGATGAGCAAGGCCCAGGCCCGGGAGCGGGCGCTGGAGCTGCTCAAGACGGTGAACATGCCCGACCCGGCCAGCCGGCTCAAACAGTATCCCCACGAGCTGTCCGGCGGCCAGCGCCAGCGGGTGATGATCGCCATGGCCATCGCCTGCGGGCCCAAGCTGGTCATCGCCGACGAGCCCACCACCGCCCTGGACGTGACCATCCAGGCCCAGATTTTGGACTTGCTGGGGGAGCTCAAGGAAAAACTGAACACCGCCGTGGTGATGATTACCCACGATTTGGGGGTCATCGCCGGCATGTGCCAGCGGGTGGTGGTGATGTACGCCGGCAAGGTGGTGGAGGAAGGTACGGTACGGGAATTGTTCTATGAGCCCCGCCACCCCTACACCTGGGGCCTGCTGCGCTCCATTCCCGGCGCGGCGGGGGCCCACGCCAAGCTGGTGCCCATTCCGGGCACGCCTCCGGACTTGATCGCCCCGCCGCCAGGCTGTCCCTTCGCGCCCCGGTGTCCCTACGCCATGAACATCTGCATGAGCGGCATGCCGGGCCGCACCGCCCTGTCGGAGACCCACGGGGTGTGCTGCTACCTGAACGACGAGGGCGCACCGGATGTGGAGTGGGGAGGTGCCAAGGGGTGAGCCAACAGATATTGATCGAGGCCAAGGGCCTGAAGATGCATTTCCCGGTGGGCAAGAGCTTTTTCGGCAAGAACCAGCGGCTGCTCAAGGCGGTGGACGGGGTGGACCTGTCCATCCAGAAGGGGGCCACCTACGGGCTGGTGGGGGAATCGGGCTGCGGCAAGACCACGGTGGGCCGCTGCCTGGTGCGGCTGTATGACCCCACCGGCGGCCAAGTGCTCTACGACGGCGCCGACATCACCCACCTGGGCTATAAGGAGCTGATTCCCTACCGCCGCCAGATTCAGATGATCTTTCAGGACCCCTACGCCTCTCTGGACCCCAGGATGACGGTGGAGGCCATCGTCATGGAGCCTCTGCGGGTGCGCAGCGACATGCCCACCAAGGACAAGCTGGACCGGGTCCACCAGCTGGTGGAGCTGGTGGGGCTAAAGAAGGACCATTTGCTGCGCTATCCCCACGAGTTTTCCGGCGGCCAGCGCCAGCGCATCGGCATCGCCCGGGCCCTGGCCAACGAGCCCCGGTTCGTGGTGTGCGACGAGCCCATTTCCGCCCTGGACGTGTCCATTCAGGCTCAGATCATCAACACCCTGGAGGAGTTGCAGCAGAAATTGGGGCTCACCTACCTGTTCGTCTCCCACGATTTGAGCATGGTGCGCCACATCTCCCACCGGGTGGGGGTGATGTACCTGGGCACCCTGGTGGAGGAGGCCACGGTGGAGGACCTGTACAGCAATATGCTCCATCCCTACACCCGGGCGCTGCTCTCCGCCGTGCCGGTGCCCGACCCGGACGCCGCCCGCAACAGCGTGCGCATCCATCTTCAGGGCGACGTCCCCACTCCCATCGATCCGCCCAGCGGTTGCCCCTTCCGCACCCGCTGCCCCGAGGCGCTGCCCGCCTGCGCCGAGGCAAGGCCCGTCCTGAAAGATGTGGGCGGCGGCCACTGCGTGGCCTGCCATAGGGTATAAATTGGGGGCCGGGTGGGGAATCGCACCTATTTTTCTGTGGAAAAATCCGGGTTTGGACCTAAAAAGCCTGTCTAAATGGCCATAATTTATGGGATTATTCGCCATGATCAGCCAAAAAGAAGGATTTTTGGCGCATCATGGCGAATATTTATGTCTGTAGGTGCATATCCTTATATCCCAGATATCCGGCCACGGCTATACCCTTGGCGGAAAGGAAGCACATATGAAATTTTTCCATCTAAAGCGCTCGCGCAGTCGGGTGCATCATAGCCAGCGCTATCCCCTGTACGGGGCGCTGGCGCTGCTGCTGGCCCTGGCGGTGACGCTGACGGTGGTGTGGATGGGCAAAGACCGGGCGGAGCAAAGTGCCGCCCTGGCCCGGCAAAACCTGGCGACCAGCGTCCAAAGCGACCTGAACGCGGCCATCCGCGCCTATGAAAGCGCCAGCTTGCCCACCGCCGACCTGAGGGGAGACATTTTGCCTTCCATGCGCCGGTACCTGTACGCTGCCCGGGTAGGCAATCGGGTGATGCTGGATACTTATCAAGAAAGCGTGGTGGACGAACAAATCCTTACTCAGATCGAAACGGCTATCGCCCAGGTGGAGCGCACCTTGACCTTGGGCCAATCCAGCACCAGCGCCTTAAGCGCCCTGGGCGCTGCCCTGGACCAAATGGAGGAAGAATTGAGCGCCCGCTTCGCTGATACCGGACTGCTGCTCTCCCGCAGCGCCCTCAAGTGAACCGGGACGGCGCCTTGCTTCTGGCCGCCCTGGCCTTCATGGCGGCGCTGGCGTGGGCCTTCGCCCCCGGCCTGCCCCAGACGTTGGCGCTGCCCGCTCCCCAAGCCTCCGCCGGGGGTATTCTTTGGCGGGACGGACAGGCCCTGGTGGACGTGAACCAGGCCGGCCTGGAGCTGCTCCAATCCCTGCCCGGAATCGGCGCCACCTTGGCCCAGCGCATCCTGGAGGACCGGGCGGAGAACGGCCCCTACCCATCCCTGGAGGACCTGGACCGGGTGCCCGGTATAGGTCCCGGCAAGATCGCCGGGCTGGCGTCCAGGGCCGCCGTGAGCCAAGGCTGACGCCGTTGGGCACAGGCTCCGCAAGGCCGCCGGGCGCATCTTCAGGGCCGCTGTGGGCGGGGAGATGGGGCACTAATCTCGAACGTTCGCGGCGGCTTTCGTCCCGTTTGGGGGCGTTTTTTTGTGGGGAGCAGGCGGTGGGGGACGGAAAATCCCCAAGTTTTAACCAATATTTCTTGTTGCGGGGCGGGATTTGTGCTAAAATAGATCGGAAAACGCACCTTTGCCGATGAATCGGGGGTTGCCTTTCGGGGTTCCCGGTTCAGGAGAGGCATGGGGTGGAAAAAAACGAGGAGGGAATCCCTATGGCAGTCATTTCCATGAAGCAGCTGCTGGAGGCTGGCGTACATTTCGGCCACCAGACCCGTCGCTGGAACCCCAAGATGGCCCAGTACATCTTCACCGAGCGCAACGGCATCTACATCATCGACCTGCAGAAGACGGTGCGCAAGATCGACGAGGCCTACCTGTTCGTGCGGGATCTGGCCCTGGAGAACAAGTCCATCCTGTTCGTGGGCACCAAGAAGCAGGCCCAGGAATCGGTGGAGAGCGAGGCCAAGCGCTGCAACATGTTCTACGTGAACAACCGCTGGCTGGGCGGCACCCTGACCAACTTCCGCACCATCCGCACCCGGATCGACCGGCTCAACGCCATCGACAACATGGAGAAGAACGGCTCCTTCGAGGTGCTGCCCAAGAAGGAAGTCATCAAGCTGTGCGCCGAGCGGGAAAAGCTGGAGAAGAACCTGGGCGGCATCCGGGAGATGAAGAAGCTGCCCGGCGCCCTGTTCGTGGTGGACCCCCGCAAGGAGCGCATCGCCGTGGCCGAGGCCCGCATTCTGGGCATTCCCATCGTGGCCATCGTGGACACCAACTGCGACCCCGACGAGATCGACTACGTGATCCCCGGCAATGACGACGCCATCCGCGCCGTGAAGCTGATCGCGGGCAAGATGGCCGACGCCGTGCTGGAAGGCCGTCAGGGCGAGCAGGCCGGCGAGGCCGCCGAGGCCCCGGCGGAGGCCCCGGAAGCCGCCGCGGAATAACGCATTTTATCCCGACAGGAGGAGAATAGAGTATGGAAATTAGCGCCAAAGTGGTTATGGAGCTGCGCGGCCGCACCGGCGCGGGCATGATGGATTGCAAAAAGGCCCTGGCCGCCGTGGACGGCGACATCGAAAAGGCCATCGATTACCTGCGCGAAAAGGGCCTGGCCGCCGCCGCCAAGAAGCAGAGCCGCATTGCCGCCGAGGGCCTGGTCGCCAGCTACGTGTGCAAGAAGTGCAACACCGGCGCCCTGGTGGAGATCAACTGCGAGACCGACTTCGTGGCCAAGACCGACGAGTTCAAGCAGCTGTGCCAGGACATCGCCGAGCAGATCGTGCTCAACGATCCCGCCGACGTGGAAGCGCTGCTGGCCCAGAAGTTCATCAAGGACGAGAGCATGACCGTGGAAGGCCTGATCACCAGCAAGGTGGCCAAGATCGGCGAGAAGATCACCGTGCGCCGCTTCGCCCGATACGCCGCCGGCGACGGCCTGGTGGACAGCTACATCCACATGGGCGGCAAGGTGGGCGTGCTGGTTGAGGCCAGCGGCCTGCCCGAGAGCGACAGCGTGAACGAGGTGCTCCACGACGTGGCCCTGCAGATCGCCGCCGCTTCCCCCGTGGCCCCCGAGTACGTCACCCGGGACCAGGTGGACCCCGCCCACCTGGAGCACGAGAAGGAAATCCTCATTGCCCAGGCCCGCAACGAGGGCAAGCCCGAAGCCATCATCGAGAAGATGGTCCAGGGCCGCATCGTGAAGTTCTACAAGGACGTGTGCCTGATGGAGCAGCTGTTCGTCAAGGATGGCGACATGAATGTGGGCCAGATGGTGGACAAGAAGGCCAAGGGCCTGAAGATCGTGGCCTTCACCCGCTACAAGATGGGCGACGGCCTGGAGAAGAAGGTCAACGACCTGGCCGCCGAGGTGGCCGAGCAGACTGGCGCGCTGAAGAAGTAAACCGCTTTTGCGAGGGGGAACGCCCAGGCGTTCCCCTTTTTCCTGTCAAAAAATACGAGAGGAGCCCATGTCATGGCCATATACCGGCGCATCATACTCAAGCTGTCAGGAGAAACCCTCTCCCCTCTGTCCGGCGGAGCCTGCTACGACCCGGACCGGGTGGCTCAAGCCGCAGACATGCTGGTGAAGCTCACCGGCATGGGCGTGCAGGCCGGCGTGGTGCTGGGTGGCGGCAACATCTGGCGGGGCCGGTTCAGCCGGGACATGAACCCGGTGAACGCCGATCAGATGGGCATGCTGGCCACGGTGATGAACGCCCTGTGCCTCCAGGACGCCCTGGAGCGGCGGGGCATCAACTGCGTGGCCTTTTCCGCCCAGGAGATGAACCGCTTTACCCGGCTGTACACCGCCCGGGAGGCGGACCGGTGCCTGGCGGAAGGGGGCGTGGCCCTGTTGTCCGGGGGCACGGGCAACCCCTTCTTCACCACCGATACCGGCGCCGCCCTGCGGGCGGCGGAGCTGGGGGCAGACGCGGTGTTCAAGGGCACCACCGTGGACGGGGTATACGACAGCGACCCCCGGACCAACCCCAATGCCCGGCTGCTCACCGATATAACCTACGCCCAGTGCATCCGCCAGGGCCTCAAGGTGATGGACGCCACCGCCTTTCAGCTGTGCATGGAGCGGGGCGTCAAGGCCATCCGGGTGTTCTCCATGGACGATTTGAACAACGTGCTGCGGGTAGCTGCGGGAGAGAATATCGGCTCCCTGGTCCACGCCTAAATCCGCCGGAGCGAATCTGGACGCCCCAGTCCGCGCCGCTGGCCCGCCTCAGGGCAGGCTCCCTTCCCCAGACGAATAGCCGTCCCCCTGGATTTTGGAATCCAGGGGGACGCTGCGTAGAAAAGGTCAATCCGCGCCTGGGGGATAGAAAATGGGAACCTCCGCCTTGGGGGAAGTGGAGAACCGCCTCGGGCAAAAAAGCGGCCCTTGCCGGGATAAGGCAAGGGCCATTGAAGCAGCGGACAGGAATGTTAGGCCAGGTCCCCGGCAGCCTTGATCTTGACCCGGCAGGTGTTGCCGGGGTAGTAGGCCAGGGGCACGTCTTCCACGTCGATGATTTCCACCGTTTCCTCCACCGCGCCGGCAGCCACGGCCAGGGCTACGGCCTGCCTGCGCGCCTCCTCCAGCGCCTTTTCCCGGGGAATTTCGTTGTAATCCACCAGGTGCTCGTAGACGCCGGACACCTTGGAGATGGCCGAGCCGATGGCGTTGGCCACGCCGAAGTGCTGAGGCAGCGCCACCTGCCGGGCGCCCGCCAGGCGCTCGGGCACCACGATGGAGCCGCCGCCCACCAGGATCACGTCCACCGGGTCGCTGGACAGCTTCATGGCGTCCAAAGCATCCTCGATCAGGGTGCGGATGGCGTCCAGGGCCTTGCAGGCCAGGTCCTCGCCGATGTGGGCCACCTTGGCCTTATCCCCCAAATCCGCCATGCCCAGGCGCACGGCGATGTCGGTGGCGGTGAGGGTATCGCCGCCGAACACCAGCGCCTTTTCGGTGATGCGGTAGCCCACGCTGTCCGGGCCCACGGTGACGCTGCCATCGGGGTGCTGGCGCACGATGGAGCCGCCGCCCAAGCCGATGGAGATCACGTCGGGCATACGGAAGTTGGTGCGCACGCCGCCGATGGTCACCGCCACGCTGGACTCCCGGGGGAAGCCGTTCTGGATGACGCCCAGATCGGTGGTGGTGCCGCCCACGTCGATGACCAGGGCGTTTTCCAAATGACTCAAGTAGCTGGCGCCCCGGATGGAGTTGGTGGGGCCGCAGGCGATGGTGAGGATGGGGTAGCGCCGGGCGAAGTCCACGGTCATCAGGGTGCCGTCGTTCTGGGACAAGTACACCTGGGCGTTGGTCACCCCTTCGGCGGCCAAGGAGCGGGCGAAGCCCTCGGTGAAGGAGTTGGCCACCTTGTAGAGCGCGGCGTTGAGGATGGTGGCGTTTTCCCGCTCGATGAGGCCCATGGAGCCGATCTCGCTGGAGATGGATATGTGGACGTCCTCCCCCATCACCTCCCGGCACAGCCGGGCGGCGGCCAGTTCGTGGTCGTTGCGCACGGTGGAGAACACACAGGAGATGGCCACCGAGCGCACCTTGCCCCGCAGCCCCTCAAAGAAGGCCCGGGCCGCTTCCTGGTCGAAGGGAGCCAATTCCTTGCCGTCGTACTCGAAGCCGCCGCCCACGATGACGCTGTCCACCGCGATTTTTTTCAGGTCCTCGGCCCAGTCCACCATGGGGGGAATGCCCACCGTGGCGGGAGCGCCGATGCGCATGACCCCAATGGGGGCCAGGTTTTTGCGCTCCACGATGGCGTTGGTACACTGGGTGGTGCCCAGCATGGCCTGGCCGATGGCCTTGGGGTCCACGCCGGACTGGCGGATGACGCCCCGCATGGCGTCCACGATGCCGTCGTATACGTCGGAAGTGGTGTGGCGCTTGACCTCAGCCACCACGTTGAAATTTTCATCGATCAGCACCGCGTCGGTATTGGTGCCGCCTACGTCAATGCCCAGCTTGTACATCAGTCCTTCCCTCCCTTGCAGCGCTCCTCCAGGGGAATGTAGTCGGTGTCGCAGCCGAAATAGCGGGGGCCCACCAGGGCGATGCCCTCGGGACTGCGCCACAGGGGGAAGCACTTGAGGCCTACCGCCATGACCCGCTTGCCGTACTTCAGCGCGTCGGTGGGCACCGGCACGAAGGTCTCCACGTCCACCAGACAGATCAGGTCCGGGGTGGTGGCCACGATCCGGCCCTCCACGGTGCAGGTCAGGTTCTCGTTCTGGAATTCCACAAAGGCGCTGCGGCCCTTGTCCTCCTGGATGCCCTCCAGCACCACTTTGCCGAAGTTGAAGGCGCCCCGGGTCTCCCGCAGCACGTCGCAGATCTTGCCCTTGAACAGCTTGAAGCCCTCGGTGAAGGAGAGGAACGCCTCTTCCGGGGTCATGCCCTGGACCTGCTTCACCTGGCGGATGGCCGCGCCCAGCTTCTGGCTGCGGGTGACGATGCCGCACACCCCGTATTTCTTCATCACCGCCCCCTCCATGGGATACAGGGACACCGACACCGACCCGCCGCAGCTCATGGTCACTGCCCGGGCCAGTTCCTCGGTCCACTTATTGGTGATGGTGCGGAAGATGGCCGAATTGCCCTTCTCGTCGGTGAGGGCCATGGGGGTGGCGGATACGCCGCCGATGGTGAAGGTGACCATTTGCAGTTCGGGGAAGGCCCGGCCCATGCCGTCCACGTCCACCAGGGGCAGCCCCAGCCGGGCCGCCGCCGCGATGGGCAGCATGGAGTTCACGCCGCCCGCCTCAATGGGCATGAAGGCGTAGATGGGCTTGCCGAAAAACTGGCTCACCGTGTCGTACAGCGTCTTGTATTCGCCGCCGCCGATGGCCTTTTCGCCCAGGATGGTGGGCGCACCCATCATGGCGATGGGCACCACCAGGGCGTCGTCGGGCACTTCCTGGGGGTCCAGCAGGGTCACAGGGCCGCATTCCTTTAAAGCGCCCATGGCTACCAGCTTGCCGATATAGGGGTCTCCGCCGCCTCCCGCGCCCAGCAGGGCCGCGCCCAGGGCGATGTCCTCCACCTCGGCGATACCGATCTTGCGCAATGTTCTTCACTCCTCGTCTCTAGAAAATGGTTCCTGAACGCCAGTATGCCCCGCCCCGCCTGGAAGCGGAGCGGGGGAGCGGAATCAAACTATTTGTCCGGCATGGCTTTGGCCAGCAGGCAATACAGGATCATGGAGACCACGATACCGTTTATCGGCCCCACGAAGAAGGGCAGGTTCAACCAGCTCACCCCCGCCAGGGCAGGGAAGGAGGCGAAGGTGCCGCCGGTGATGCAGGCCACCAGCGCTCCCACCAGGAAGGAGATGACCCCCGGCGCCCGGAAGCCGTCCCGGATGGCGAAGTTCTCCTTGCGGCCACGGCCCATAATCCAGTAGTTGGCGATGATCACTCCGGCCAGGGGCGGAATCAGGGCGGACATCAGGGACAGGAAGGCCTGGAACCGGTCCAGCAGGCCCACCGCCGCCAGGATGGTGCCCACGCCGCCGGCGATGGCGGTGGTGATGGTAAACCGGCTCTCGTCAAAGCCCAGCAAATTGCTCAGGGCCAGACCGCCGGAATAGGCGTTGGTCACGTTGGTGGTCCAGGTAGCTAGCACCAGGGCCAGCAGCCCCACGAAGGGCACTCCCAGTCCGGCCAGGATGGCGGAAATGTCGTACTGGCCGGTGACGATGGACATCACCGCGCCCATGAGCAGCATGAACAGTCCCGCCGGAATGACGCCCACGATGGAGGATTTCACCACGTCGGCCCGGCTCTTGGCGAAGCGGCAATAGTCCGCCGAAATGACGCCGCCCAGGGCGAAGGAGGCCACCACCATGGAGATGCCGAACACCATGCCCGCCGATTGCTCCGGGGCGTAGGCCGCCATGCGGGCCGCGCCGTCGTTCTGGGCCAATCCGGCGATGACGCCGTACAGGCACACTACCACCAGCAGGGGCACCGCGATGTAGTTGAGCCATTTGAGGCCCTTAAAGCCGGAGCAGGCGGTGGCCAGCATGATGGCGCCCCACACCAGGGAGCAGGGCCAGGCCGGAATGGACGCCCCTGTGGCGCTGCTGAGCATGGAGGCGAAGGCCACGCCGCAGGTGGCCGACTGAATGCCGAACCAGCCGATGCAGGCGATGGCCAGCAAGGTGCTGATGACGTACTGGGCGCCCTTTTCCCCCAGGGCCCCCGAGGCCATCACCGAAACGGGCAGGCTGGTATCGCAGGCCTGCATGCCGATGAAGATCATGTAGGCGCAGATCAGGCCGTAGCCCAGCAGGATGGACCAAATGATCTGGGCGATGGACAGACCGCTGCCCGACAGTACCCCGCCGATCATCAGGCAGGGCACGCAAATCATTCCCCCCGCCCATACTGCGGCGATGGAAAGCCAGCTCTGCCGCTGTTCGGGCTTGACCTCGAATCCGGTTTGCTTATTGGACATACCGTATCCCCTCCTTATCAGGCAAAAGAGCGCTCCCCCGCGCTCCTTTGACCAACAGAATGGGATAACTATACAAAATTCGAGCCCTTTCGTCATTATGCTCCGGGCAAAAGATTCCGCCCGTCTTTTGTCCTTTTGGACAAAAGACGCCGCCCAGGTGGGCCTGGAGGGGCCAGGGCCTGCGGACCTCTGGCGGACGCGCCGGAGCCGCACCGCCTCCCGCCGCCGGGAAACGGGCGATAAGCCGGGAGCGGCCCCTATCTTCCGACGCCGGGAAATAGATGATAGCCCCGAGCGCACCCCATCTTCCGACGCCGGGACATGGGCGATAGCCCGTGAGCGGACCTATCTTTCGCCGCCGGAACATGGGCAGGTGAACCGCCGCGCCCGCCGCCGGGCCGGGCACGCAAGGCTATTGGCCCAGCAGCCGCCGCAGGGCCGCCGCCTGGTACAGCGCCGCAGCCTCGGGCATTCGGCCCGGGGGACAGCCCAGCTTTTCCGTGAGCCGGGCCAGCCGGTACTTGATGGTGTTCTTGTGCAGGTACATCAGCTGGGCGGTGCGGCTCACTTCCATGTCCGCGTCCAGCAGGTACACCTCCAGGGTGCGCAGCAGTTCCCCGTCCTCCCGGATGGGGGCCAGCACCCCCAGGCAGGCGCCGGTCTGCCCCTCCCCCTGGGCCAGGATGCCGCTTATCTGCCCGGCGAAGCGGGCCTGCTCCAGGGTGAGGGCCTGGCGGCCGGGCCACAGCCGGGCGGCGGTCTCGCCGTGGCGGCAGAAGGTCAGGTAGGCGGAGCGGGCGTCGGCGGTGGTCAGGCTAAAGTGGTTCAAAAACAGTTGGGCCTTGAGCTGCGCCCGGTCCAGGGCCTCCAGCAGGGAGCGCACCAGCAGGGGCGCGTTCTGGCCCAGGCCCTCGTCCTCCAGGAAGAGGATCACGTCTTGCTCGTAGGGACCCGCCAGAACGGTGCGGCATTGGGGCCTGACCACCTCTCGGGCCAATTCGGCCAGGCGCTGCTGAATGCCCTCCGCCTCGGGGGCGGGGCGCAGCACCCACATGGTGTGGATGGCGGACACGTCTATGCCGAACAGCCTGGCCAGCCGCTGCATCTTCACCGGTTCGTCCCCCAGGATGGCCCGGATGAGCTCGGGAATGCCCGCCTCCCCGTGGCGCTCGCTCCAGATATTCACGAATAGCCGTACCGTCTCCACGCATTGACGGGCGGTCTCCTGGGAGAGCCCCTCCTGGGGCTCCTGGACCAACAGATTCATCCCGGGCCCCCGGTCACCCTGGATGGCAGCCCGGCGGATGCCCGCCCCCTCCCCCGCCGCCCGGTAGCGGGCGATGATCTCCCCGCTGGCGTCGGGCTGGGCGCTGGGCCAGCTGGCCAGGTTTAGGGTATTCCAGTAGGCGTCGGTGAGCAGTAGGGTGGCGTGGGTGCGGTCGCTGAGCAGCCGCAGCAGCGCGTCCATGCTGCGGCGCTGGGGGCTGAGCCGGGCCACCTGCTCCAGCACGTCGGGCAGAAAGTAATCGTCGCTGGTGCGGTCCCGCTGGATGGCCTCCACCACCTCGGTGATCACCTCGCTGTAGCGCAGGGTCTTGTCGTTTTCCGGCATGAGGATCAGGGCAAAGTCCAGCTGGTCGGCCAGATCGATCAGCCGCTGGTCCACCCGGGGCAAAAAGATGCCCACGTAGTACAGGATCATGCCCACCTCCCCCACCATGTGGCTCATGCGGATGGCGTTGAGCTGGGCCTCCACGTCGTCCTTGATGCCGGTAAAGCCGGTGATCACCAGTTCGCTGCCCCGAAACTCGATGGTGTGGAACAGCTCCTCCAGCAGGGGCGTGGGCTGGGCGTACTCCAGCACCGATACCGAGGTGACCGTTTGAGACAGCCCGCCCTGCCCCCCGATGACCTTGGCCCGGCGCATACTGGGCAGCTGCAAAACCTGGGCAATGGTGACGCTCATGGCGTTCCCCCTTCCTCCTCCAGCAGGGAGCCGAATCCCCGCATCATCAGCCCCTGGGAAGCCCGGGCCAGTTCCTCCACGCTGGTGCGCATCCCCCCGTCCAGCCACTTGCGCAAAAGCCCGATGCACCCGGCGCTGATGAAGGCGTAAAAGTATTCCAGCTTGCTGGCCGGTATGGCGGGAAAGTGGGCGGCGTGGACGTTCAGGCACTTTTCCCAGCCCAGGTCCAGCACCCGGGCGGCAAAATCGGTGTCCCCGTAGGGGCCCAGGATCACCGCGCAGATGTCCGCGTTGTCCTTGACGCAGCGGAAGATGGCCGTGGAGATCTCAAGCTGCATGTCCATGCCTGCCTCCGCCTGCTGCAAGGGCTCCAGCGCCCGCTGAAAGTCGGTCATCATCTCCTGCTCCAGCTTGTCCCGCAGGTCGTAAATATCGGTATAGTGGGCGTAAAAGGTACCCCGGTTGATCCCCGCCCGCTGGCATAATTCCTTCACGGAGATGCGCTCAATGCTCATCTTGCCGATCATGTCGGTAAAGGCCCTGCGGATGAGCATCTTGGTCACCCGCACCCGGTGGTCCCCCGCTTTGGCCATGGCCATCGTCCCTTTCTGACAATATTGTGGTTTTTAAGCCCTCTGAACAGATAATGTTGGTTTTGTCGGGCAACGTGCAGGGCCCCGGCCATCTGTCCATGGTTTCCAGACGCCAAATCCATTATAATACAGAGTGCAAGGAAAAACAACAGCGTGTCCAAAAACGGAGGCGATGGCGGTGGAACGGCTGTATATCATCACCGGGTCCTGCGGCCACCTGGGCGGCGCCCTGGTGCGGCAGCTGAGCGCCCAGGGCGCGGCGGTGCGGGGCCTGCGGCTGCCCGGCGAGAAAGGGGTGGCTGCCCGAAGCGTCACCTATGTGGAGGGGGACGTCACCGACCCGGCCAGCCTGAGGCCCCTGTTTCAGAACCTGGGGGACAGGCCGGTGGACGTAATCCACGCCGCCGGGATGGTGGATATCACCGGGGCGGACCTGCCCGCCCTGAGCCAGGTGAACGTGGGGGGCACCGCCAACGTGGTGCGGATGTGCGAGCAGGCCGGGGTGCGCCGCCTGCTGTACGTCAGCTCGGTCCACGCCCTGTCCGGCTGCGGCTCGGGCAAGCTGATCGGCGAGGAGCAGTGCTTCTCCCCCGCCGCCGTGGACGGGGGCTATGCCCGCAGCAAGGCGGCCGCTACCCAATTGGTGCTGGACGCCGCCGCCCGGGGCCTGGACGCGGTGGTGGTGCATCCCTCGGGAATGCTGGGGCCCTACGACCGCTGCCGCAACCACCTGGTGCAGCTGGTGGGGGATTACCTGCAAAACCGCCTGCCCGCCTGCGTGAGAGGGGGCTACGACCTGGTGGACGTGCGGGACGTGGCCCAGGGCTGCCTGGCCGCCCTGGACAAGGGGGCCAAGGGCCAGTGCTATATCCTGTCGGGCAAGTATTGGGAGATACGCCAGGTGCTGAACATGGTCCGGGATATTGCCGGCGGGCGCAAGCTGGTATGCCTGCCCCTGTGGTTGGCCCGGGCCATCCTGCCCGCCGTGGGCCTGGACGCCCGGCTGCGGGGCCGCCGCCCGCTGTATACCGGCTATTCCCTGCGCACCCTGGGCTGCGGCGACCACTTCTCCCACGCCAAGGCCACCTGGGCGCTGGGCTATACCGCCCGGGAGCTGTCCGTCACCCTGCGGGATACGGTTGCATGGCTGGAAAGCGCCGCCCTATAAGGGACAGCGCCGGGCCGCTGGCCGCTTTCAGCCGGGCCGCGCCCCATCCGCCCCCAGGGCGCAGGTCAGCTCAGCAGGGCGGTTTTTTGCGCGATCATCGCCTGAACTGCGCGCACCGTGTCCGGAATCGTCAGGCGGGTGGTATCTATCACATGGGCTTCGTACGCGCCCAAATCCTGAAATTGCCCCCACATGGCTTCCACCAGCTCCAGGTTGGTTTTTCTGTCCAGCTTGTCCCGATGAACGGCCCGCTCCAGGGTTTGCGCCTTACCGGCCCTCAAGACGATGTAATGGACCGGGCATCCCGCCCGGGCGGCGTCCATCCAGGGCCCGATGAACCAGGGCCCCACGATTCCATCCACGATGACGTCGTATCCGCCGCGGGCAAAGCGCAGCGCCGCCGCCAAAAACGCTTGGATCACCACCAAATTTTGTCCGTTGGATTCCGGCAAGTGAGGCGGAATGGCCCCCTTGCTGAGGGCATGGTAAAAATCGTCCGTGTGCATATGCACCGATCTTTCCATGCTGGATTCCCTGGCCAAGATGGCGCATATCGTGCTCTTTCCCGTCCCCGGCGCCCCCGTGACCACCACAATTCTTCCCGACTGCACAGGCCTCTCTCCTTTCCCGCCGGCGGCCCTTCCCCCCGGCTCCGTCCATTTTACCACAACAGCGGGCGGAGGGAAACCGCCCGCCGCCTGGGATCAGCCTTTCGCCCGGCGGGACAGCGCGATATTTTAACTTACATCCAATTCAAAAAACATGATAAAATGGCCTTGCAACGAGTGGTTCCGGCGAACGTAAATCCGGTTGTCAGAACCCTCGCTTTCTTTTTTGAAAGGGGGTGACGTCCTTGAAACGCATCCGAAGCGCATGCCTGAACATGACGGTGCTGTTCGACTGCCGCCAGGCCTACGATCAGTACATGGAGGGGCTGGCCCATAAGCGGATTCCCTGCCATGTGGTGAGCGAGCAGCCCCAGAAGGGGGGCGGTTGGCTGGTGTCCCTAAAAAAGCCCTACAATGGGTACGACTACGCCGGCTATTTTGAAGCCGCAAAGGAGCGATCTTGATGATGCGTATCCAAAGCGCCTGCCTGGAGCAGACCATCTTCTTTGAAACCCAGGAGGACTACGAACAGTATAAGGCCCGCATGGAAAAGCGCCGGACGCCTTACCGCATCGAAAACCAAGAACCCCAGTCGGGAGGCGGATGGTTGGTGCGGCTGAAAAAGCGCTATACCCACTATCCCGTGGGCGATTACCTGGCTTAGGCGGGAGGTGGATTCATGTTTCAGACCGGCCAGTATGTATCCTATGGGGACGACGGGGTGTGCCGGATAGACGGCATAGGTCCGCTGGCCATCTCCAGCCGGTACGCCGCCCCCAAAAACTATTATACCCTCACCCCCCTCTCCTATAAGGGCGCCATATACGCCCCGGTGGACGAGGACGCGCCCATACGCCCCCTCATCGGAGCGGAGGAGGCCCGAGCCCTGCTGCTGCGGCTGCCCCACCTGACCGGCAGCGCCTGTTACGCCAGAGATAAGCGCCAACTCACGGAACACTATCGCCGCCAGCTGAAGGAGGGTACCTGCGAGGCCTTTGCCCGTACCGCCAAGGGTATCTACGAAAAATATCACACCCCGGGCCGGGCCCCGCACCTGCCCAACCAGGTGGAAATGCGCTACTTTAAACGGGCCGCCCAACTGCTGATCCAGGAATTGTCCGTGGCGCTGGACCAATCCCCGGACCATATCCAGGCCCGCATCGAGGCAATCTGCGGCATAGAGCCGGGTCAGGCCATTCCCCGGAGCAATCCAGCCTGATCCTAGACCCCAGGTCCAACGCCTTTCCCATCCCGCCCTGGCAATGGAGCAGGGTTTGTGGTATACTGTAGGGCGAAGCCGGGGAACCATCTCCGGGAGAAAGGGGGGAGGGGCGGCCATGGAGTTTTATCACAGGCCGGTGCTGCTGGAGGAATGCCTGGAAGGGCTGGCCCTGCGGCCCCAAGGCATCTATCTGGACGGCACGTTGGGAGGCGGCGGCCATTCGGCGGCCATCCTGGAAAGGCTGGGCCCTCAGGGCCGGCTGTACGGCATCGACCGGGACCCCCAAGCCCTCCAGGCCGCAGCCGCCCGCATCCAGGACCGCCGGTTTACCCCCATTCGGGGCAACTTCCATCACGCGAAACAGCTGCTGGCCCAGCATGGCGTGGCCGACTTGGACGGGGCGCTGCTGGACCTGGGCGTGTCCTCCCACCAGCTGGACGCCCGGGAACGGGGCTTCTCCTACCACGACGACGCGCCCCTGGACATGCGCATGGACCCGGATCAGCCCTTCAGCGCCCGGGACCTGGTGAATCAGTGGAGCCAGGAGGACATCGCCCGGGTGCTGCGGGACTACGGGGAAGAAAAATGGGCGGCGCAAATCGCCCGGGTGCTGTGCGACCGCCGCCAGAGCCATCCCATCCAGACCACCGCCCAATTGGTGGACATCGTAGACGCGGCCATCCCCAAAAAAGTGCGGGCCCGGGACGGCTCCCACCCGGCCCGGCGCACCTTCCAGGCGCTGCGCATCGCGGTGAACGACGAATTGGCCCCCTTGGAGCAGGCGCTGCGGGACCTGGCGGAGCTGCTGGTTCCCGGCGGGCGGCTGTGCGTCATCGCCTTTCACTCCCTGGAGGATCGGGTGGTCAAGAATACCTTCCGCAGCCTGGCGGACCCCTGTACCTGCCCCAAAAATTTGCCGGTATGCGTGTGCGGCAAAACGCCCACCGTCCGCCTGATTACCCGAAAGCCCATCACCGCCACGCCCCAGGAGCTGGCGGAAAACCCCCGGGCCCGCAGCGCCACCCTGCGGGTGCTGGAGAAATTGGAGGCCGGCCATGCCCATCCTTGAGACCCGCCACGGCAGCGTGCCCCTGCCCGCCTTCTTTCCCGACGCCACCTACGGCGCGGTGCGCGCCGCCGGCTTTGAGGACGTGGAAAACGCCGGGCTCACGGGCCTGGTGATGAACACCTACCACCTGTACAACCGCCCCGGCGCCCAGCTGATCAAGCGGCTGGGGGGCCTGCACGCCTTTACCGGCTATTCCGGCACGCTGCTCACCGATTCGGGGGGCTTTCAGCTGTACTCCCTGATCCGGGAGAACCCGGCCTACGGGGAAATCCGGGAAGGGGAGATCATCTTTCGCCCCGCCCAGGACGCCAAAAAGCTGATCTTCACCCCGGAAAAGTGCATCCAGGCCCAAATGCAGTACGGCTCGGACATCCTGATGTGCCTGGACGTGTGTACCCATCCCGACGACCCGCCCCAGGCCCAGCGCCGCAGCGTAGAGCTGACGGTCAAGTGGGCGGCCCGGTGCCGGGCCGAGTTCGATAAGCTCACTGCCCGGCTGGAAGACAAGCCCAAGCTGTTCGCCATCGTCCAGGGGGGCGCCGACGAGGCCCTGCGCCAGGAGTGCGGGCAGCGCCTGCAGCAAATCGGGTTTGACGGCTACGGGTTCGGCGGCTGGCCGCTGGACAGCCAAGGCAATTTCCGGCCGGAGATCCTCAACTGGGCCTGCCAGGCCATGCCCCCGGACCTGCCCCGGTACGCCATGGGGTTGGGAAGGCCGGAGGAGATTGTGGCCTGCGTGGACATGGGGTATAACCTGTTCGACTGCGTGATTCCCACCCGGGAAGCCCGGCATCAACGGCTGTACGTGTTCAATCCGGACGGCCAAACGCCGGAAGGGCTGCGGCGGGGCGGCTTTTATCACTTCCACTACGCCCTGGACGACCGCCACATCTGCGACCGGCGGCCGGTGGACGCAAACTGTTCCTGCATCCTCTGCCGCCGCTATTCCCGGGCCTACCTGCACCACCTGTTCAAGACCGGCGACGCCCAAGCCCAGCGCCTGGCCACCGCCCACAACCTTCGCTTTTTTGCCCGGCTCATGGAATTATTACGAGCTTAGCCTTTGCGCAACAGCTTTGGGCGGAGCGACGGCTCCTTCCGCCCCCGCTCAAGGCCGTTGCCCCACCTACGCGCCAGCGAGGATGGCGGTTCCAAGGGGGGCCATCCCCCCTTGGCGGGGGTCCAGGGGCGAGGAGGCCCTGGCGGGGGCCCGGGGGCAGCGCCCCCGGCGCTGAGTCAACAGCCGCCCCATCGAATTCCCGAATTGCACCGCATCCTCGCTACCTCCGCTCTCCGGCATCCCGCTCCCCCGTACCCCCCGTCACCTGATTCCCCGCCCATAGGCTCCCCAAAATGGACGGACACAACAGCAGGACACAGAACGGGACAGCGGGAGCGAGGAGCCTATGGGCGGCAGTAACTCGGGGCGGAGCCACGAGCCGCAGCAATGTGGCGGAGCCCACCTCCCGAATACGCTGAGCTCCCCCAATGCCGCCGCAAAGGGCGGCATTGGGGGACCGCCAGAACACCGCCTCCCCGATGACCCACCGCCCCAAAAAGCAGGGATTGAACGATACGCCCCGCCTCCCACCACGGCGAAACCGGCGCTGCACCGGAGCACTCAAAGCTGCGCCTATCGCGTCAGGGGGTCCCGGGGGGCGGAGCCCCCCGGGCGCGAAGGAGGCCCGGCTTTGCCGGGCCTCCTTCGCCGGTTCCCGGCGATTTGAGTCATTCCCCAGGATCAAAGGAGACATTTCTGGATATACGCCAGGGGAATACCCATTCGTTGGGCCACTTGCTCCGGGGTCATGCCGCTGTCGATAAATCGCTGGCATACCGCGTTCAGGTTTTCGCCGATTTCAATGACGTGCTTGTCCGGGTCGTAAAAGCGCACCACCCGTTGGCCCCAGCCATGCTCTTTGACAGGATGGACGTAGTCGATGTCCAACAGGCTCAGCCGCTGAATAAAGCCGTCGAAATCGTCTTCCTCAAAATAGATTTCCCCATCGTTGCCGCCAAAAGAAACTTCATGGGCGCCGATAAATTCCTTCCAGCTCTCCAGCGCCTGCAGCGCCAGGCCGCCGGTCAACGTTTTATTGGCTCCAAAATCCACAATCACCTCGAGCCCCAGCGCCTTCTTATAAAAGGATACCGACTTATCCATATCCTTGACCACCAGCATAGGCGTTTGTAGTTTCACGGATCTTCCTCCTTTGATTTATGGATATACATGACTGGAGCGCCTCATATCCGGGTCTTCTTCCTTGACTGTATAGCGCTTTGTCCGAAAGGATTCCCTCCACGAGAGCCGCTAACGTTAGCTGAAGAGCTGACTCCACAATGAACGGCTAGCTTCGATTGAAGATATAGCGGTACACCGCCTGGGCCACGCCGTCCTGGTCGTTGGAGCCGGTGACGGCCTTCGCCACCGCCTTGGTCTGGGCATAGGCGTTGGCCATAGCCACGCCCAGCCCGGCGTAGGAAAGCATGTCCAGGTCGTTGAGGCCGTCGCCGCAGGCCATGAGGGCTTCCCGGCTCTCCCCCAGGTGCTCCAGCAGCCGCTCCAGGCCGCTGGACTTGGTGACGCCCAGGGCGGTCAATTCCAGAAAGTAGCTTTCCGAGAGGAACACGTTGAGCTTGCCCTGAAAAAAGTGCTGGGCATACTGGGCGCAGGGGGCCAGCTTGTCCGGCTCGCCCACCATCATCAGCTTGGGGGTAGGCCAGGTAATCCGCCGGGCCATGGCGCCCTCATAGGCCACGGGCAGGCCGTTGTTGAACGCCTCCAGGCGCACGTACTTGTCCTGGGGACTGCTGCTGATGACGCCCTGACTGTCATAGCACAGCAGGGCCACCTGAAACCTGCGGGCGATGTCCTCCATCTGGGCGATGCTCTCCCCGGGAACCGCCGAGGTGAACACCGCCTGACCGGTGCGGCAGGACACCACCTGGCCCCCGTTGGCGGCCAGGATATACCCGTCCAGCCGGGCCAGATCCAGCTGATCGGCCAGGGGCTGAATGCCCATCACCGGCCGGCCGGAGGCCAAAACGATGGTAACTCCAGCCAAGGCCGCCTCCTCTAAGGCCGCCTTGGTGACAGGGGTAATTTGCTTTTGGGAATTGGTGAGGGTGCCGTCCAGGTCCAGGGCCAGCACCCGGTAGGGCAGCCGGTTCATCAGCTCGCCGCCTTTCCCTCGTTCTGGCTAAAGGAGGGCACCAGCGCCTTGAGGGGAATGCGCACGTCCCCATCTTCTTTGGCCGCCTCTTTGCCCAACGCCTCCAGCTTGGTCAAGAATGAGGCGTCGTCCATGGCCACGGGCTCCAGCACCATGATTTTGTCGTGGCAGGTGGTATGCAGGCTTTCGGCCTCCTCGGTCATGGTCAATTCCTCGTACAGCTTTTCGCCGGGGCGCAGGCCGCAAAACTCGATCTTGATATCGGTATCCGGCTCGAATCCGGCCAGGCGGATCAGGTTGCGGGCCAAGTCCACGATCTTCACCGGAGTGCCCATGTCCAGCACGAAGATGTTGCCGCTTTCTCCAATGGCTCCCGCCTGAAGCACCAACTGCGCCGCTTCGGGAATGGTCATGAAGAAGCGGGTGATCTCCGGATGGGTGACGGTGACCGGGCCGCCCCGGGCGATCTGGTTTTTGAACAGGGGGATGACGCTGCCGTTGGAACCCAGCACGTTGCCAAAGCGCACCGCCATGTACCGGGTGTGGGAGTGGCGGGCCATGTACTGGATGATCAGCTCGGTGACCCGCTTGGTGGCGCCCATCACGTTGGTGGGGTTTACCGCCTTGTCGGTAGAGAGGATTACCATCCGGCTTACGCCATGGCGGTCTGCGGCCTTGGCTACGTTCAAGGTGCCGAAGATGTTGTTCTTGACCGCTTCCGCCGGGCTATCCTCCATGAGGGGCACATGCTTGTGGGCGGCGGCGTGGAACAGCACCTGGGGCTTGATCTGGTCCATCACCTGGTCCAGCCGGGCGGTATCCCGCACCGAGCCGATGAGCACGGTGAGCTTGAGCTTGCCCCCGTACTTGGACAGCAGCTCCCGCTCCAGCTCGTAGGCGTTGTTTTCGTAGATGTCCATGACCACCAAATGGCTGGGCTCGAATTGGGCGATCTGCCGGCACAGCTCCGAGCCGATGGAGCCGCCGCCACCGGTGACCAGCACCACTTTGCCGGTGATATAGCTCCGGATGGAGTCCATGTCCAGGCGCACTTCCTCCCGGCACAGAAGGTCGGTGATGTTCACGTCCCGCATGGGGCTGATGCGGCCCGGCCCGCCGGTGACATCCTGCATGGCGGTGACCATGCGCAGCTTACAGCCGGTGCCGGCGCATACCGCCATGATCTGGCGCATCCGGGCGTTGGAGGCAGAGGGAATGGCGATGACGATGTCCCCGGCCCGGTATTTCTGGACGTATTCGGGAATGCGCTCGGTGCCCAATTCGATGGGAATGCCCATAATGCGGGTGCCTGCCTTGTCCGGGTCGTCGTCCACCGCGGCCACCGGCATCCCCTCCCGGTAGCCCCGGGCTACCAGTTCCCGGATCACAGACGCACCGCCCCAGCCGGCGCCCACCACCAGCACCCGCCGGGTCTGATCCCGGCGGATGGCCCGGTGGCGCACGCCCGCCTGATTGATCAGGCGGATGCTGAAACGCTGGCCGGTAATCAGCACGAACATGATGAGCCAGGCCATGCCGTATATGACCTTGCCGTGGAGGAAATGGTTGGGGGCGATGCGCACGCTATTGCCTACCAGGCCCAGCATGTACTCCATAAAGGGAATTTGGGTATTGGCCCGTTGAACGGCGGTAATGAGGATAGCGAACAGGTAGGTGGCCCCCATGCCCAGCAGGGTGCCCCCCAGCACCCGCATCACTTCGCCGATGCTGGCGTAGCGCCACAGGCTCCGGTAGGTGCGGGTAACCGCCAGCCCCGCCAGGCAGCACAGGGTGAGCACGGGCCAGATGTTTACATACCGGTCCATGATGGAAACCGGCACCACTTTTTCGTAGCGCAGATACATGGCTGCCAGAAAGGACAGGTTGATCATCACGATATCCAGTATCACCTGAATCGCCGTGTGTGCCCGATGCCGCCACACCCGCTTGTTTCCCTTGCTGTGAGACATATCCACTACTCCCACCGTTTAATGTCCGGCCCGGCCGTCCCCGCGTATCTGGACTAAGCTGCGCTTTATGCTATCATACCATAACCGGGTGATGGCGTCAAACCGCGAAAGCGTTAAGGCGGGCCCAATTCCGGGCCGCCGGGGGCGGAAAAGAGCTCCAAAGGCGCGCGGTGGCGGGGTTCCCCTCCCACGGGGATGGTCTGGGGAAAGCTGCCCGGGAGGCCCAAGGGGAACGCCTGGGCCCCTTGCGCGGGGACCGGTTTTATGGTATCATAAATTTACCTTGATTATTGAAGCTGGGGAGGCGGCGGCATGATTCTAGGCGCTTTGGAGGCGGGCGGAACCAAGATGGTGTGCTCTGTAGGCGACGAGCAGGGCCATATCCTGGACCGGGCGGTAATGCCCACGTTGACGCCCGATGAGACGTTGCCGGGTATCGCGGCGTATTTTGGGGACAAGCACATTGAAGCCCTGGGCATCGCCGGGTTTGGTCCCCTGGATTTGAACCCGAATTCTTCCACCTATGGCTATATCACCACCACGCCCAAGCCGGGCTGGCAGAACTGTCCCCTTACGCCCTACCTGCGGGAGGCCCTCAAGGTGCCCGCCCTCATCGATACCGACGTGGGCGCGGCGGCGTTGGCCGAGTTCGAGATGGGCGCAGGCAAGGATGTGAACAACCTGATCTATGTCACCGTGGGCACCGGCGTGGGCGGGGGCGTCATCGTGAATGGCCAGCTGGTCCACGGGCTGGTCCACCCGGAGGCGGGGCATATCATCGTCAAGCCCCATCCCCAGGACCCCAATCCGGAGGGCTTCTGCCCCTATCACAGCAGCTGCCTGGAAGGGTTGGCCAAAGGCCCCACCTTCGACCAGCGCTGGGGGATCTCCTCCAAAGCATTGCCTCAGGACCATATCGGCTGGGTGATCGAGGCCGATTACCTGGCCCAGTTCTGCGCCAACGCCCTCACCATGCTGTCCACCGAAATGATCGTGCTGGGCGGCGGCGTGATGCAGCAGCAGTTCCTCTTCCCCATGATCCGCAAGCGGACGCTGGAGATTCTGGGCGGCTACGTGGCCCACGACAAGGTGCTCAACCACATCGACCAGATCATCGTGCCGCCGGGATTGGGCGTGAACAGCGGGGTCACAGGCGCACTGCTGCTGGCCGCCCGGGCGCTGAAGGGATAGAAAAAAGGCGGCCCTCAGGCCGCCTTTTTGCAACAAACTCAGGCTTCCGCAGGGGCGCCCACCGGGCAGGTATCGGCGCAGGCGCCGCAGGAAATGCAGGTGTTGGCGTCGATGACGTACTTACCGTCGCCCTCGGAGATAGCGCTCACCGGGCAAGCTTCGGCGCAGGCGCCGCAGGAAATGCAATCGTCGGAAATCTGATAGGCCATGGAAAACACCTCCACTATTTGATGCGGTCATTATAGCATCATTTGCGTAAAAATGCAATATCATTTCTTGGGGAATCGGGAAAGGACGGCATGGGGACATGAGGGAATCGGTAAGGCGGGCGCGGCTGCTGCTGGAGGATGCGGCGCCCCTGAGCTATGACTGCGGCGAGCTGTGCGCCAAAGCCTGCTGCCTGCCCGACGAGGAGGGCAAGGGCGGGGTATGGCTGCTGCCCGGCGAAGAACAGGCCCTGGCCGGGGAGGATTGGGCCCGCATCCTCCCGGGCGATATCCCCATGCTCATGTGCCAAGGCCCCTGCAGCCGGGCGCTGCGGCCCTTCTTTTGCCGGCTGTTTCCCCTGATGGGGGTGCGCCGCGCCGGGAGCTGGCAGGTGCGGATGGACCGGCGGGCGCGGCCCCTGTGCCCCCTGGCCCGGAGCGGAACCCGGGGGCTGAACCCCGCCTTTGTGGAGGCGGCGGGCCAAGCCGTGGCCCTGGTGGGGGAGGACCCGGTATGCGCGCCCATCCTCATGGAATGGGCGCGGCTGGAGAAGCGGTTCTCGCCCGGCGCACTGTGGGAGGCGGCCCATGGAGAAGATTGAGGGGGTGGTGGAGGAGATCATCTTCCACAACGAGGGCAACGGCTACACGGTGCTCAGCCTGAAAGCGGGAGCCGAGCGAACCACCTGCGTGGGCACGCTGCCCACCCTGGCCGCCGGCGAACGGCTGCGGGTGGAAGGGGAGTGGACCGAGCACCCGGACTACGGCCGCCAGCTGCGGATACGGAGCTTTGAAAGCGTGCAGCCCACCACCCGCGCCGGCATCGAACGGTACCTGGGCTCCGGGCTCATCAAGGGCGTGGGGGCGGCCACGGCCAAGCTCATCGTCCACGCCTTCGGGGAGGAAACCTTGGCGGTGCTGGACGAGGCGCCCCAGCGCCTCACCCAGATTCCCGGCATCGGGCCCAAGCGTGCGGCCATGATTATCCAGAGCTATCAGGAGCAGCGCCAGGCCCGCCAGGCCATGGTCTTTCTCCAGACCTACGGCTTGAGCCCCGCCCTGTCCGCCAAGGTGGTGCGATTGTACGGCGAGCGCACCCAATCGGTGGTGCGGGCCGATCCCTACCAACTGGTGGAGCAGGTGGAGGGCATAGGGTTTAAGACCGCCGACGCCATCGCCTTTTCCCTGGGCATCCCCCGGGACAGCGATCACCGGCTCACCTGCGGCATAAAATATTTGCTGGGTGAGGCCACCCGAGGGGGCGGACACCTGTTTTTGCCCCAGGAGCAGTTGGCGGAACAGGCTGCCAGGCTGCTGGAGGTTCCCCAGGCGCTGTGCCAGCGGGCGGTTTCCATGCTGGCCCTGTCCGGCGGGGCGGTGCTGCGCCAGGTGAACGGGGAGGACGTGGTGTACGACCGCTACCTGTACGACGCCGAGCGGGAAGTGGCGGTGCGGCTGTGCCGGCTGTTGGGGCGGGCCCGGCAGGATGAGGGGGAGGACTGGCCTGCCCAGATCCGGGCCTATCAGCGACAGGCCGGGCTGGACCTGGGGGAGGAACAGCGCCAGGCGGTGCTCACCGCCCTGAAGAGCCCGGTATCGGTGATCACCGGTGGCCCGGGCACGGGCAAGACCACCTGCATCCGGTGCATGCTGGCCCTGATGCGCCGGGAGGGCACGGTGCTGCTGTGCGCCCCCACCGGCCGGGCGGCCAAGCGGATGCAGGAGGCCAGCGGCGAACCTGCCCAGACCATTCACCGGCTGCTGGAGTATTCCGGGGAGAGCGGTTCCTTTCTGCGGGGAGAGGATAGCCCCCTGCTGGTGGACAGCCTCATCGTGGACGAGGTTTCCATGGTGGATATCACCCTGATGCGCTCACTGCTGCGGGCGCTGCCCAGCCATGCCAGGCTGGTGCTGGTGGGGGACGCGGACCAGCTGCCCTCGGTGGGGGCGGGAAACGTGCTGGGGGATATGATCGCCAGCCGGGCGGTGCCCGTGGCCCATCTCACCGAGATCTACCGCCAGGCCGCTCAATCGGATATCGTGGTCAGCGCCCACCGCATCAACCGGGGGGAGATGCCGGTGGTCAACCGCAAGGGCGGGGATTTCTTCTTCCAGCGGGCCGCCACCGCCGCACAGGCCGCTCAGGTGGTGCGGGAACTGGTGCTCACCCGGCTGCCCGGCTTTCTGGGGGCGGACCCCATCCGGGATATTCAGGTGATGTGCCCCATGAAAAAGGGCGAAGCGGGGGTATGGGCCCTGGGGCGGATGCTCCAACAGGCGTTAAACCCGCCGGGCCCGGACAAAAGGGAACTGACCGTGGGGGACGCGCTGCTGCGGGAGGGGGACAAGGTGATGCAGGTGCGCAATCACTATGAGCTCAACTGGACCCGGGGCGAGGAAACCGGGGCGGGAGTGTTCAACGGCGACATGGGCTTCATCCAGAGCATCGACCCCCAAGGGCGCAAGGTTCTGGTGGCCTTTGACGATGAGCGTCGGGTCACCTACGAGGAGAGCGACCTGGAAGACCTGGAAACCGCCTACGCCATGTCGGTACACAAGAGCCAGGGCAGCGAGTTCGACGCGGTGGTGCTGCCCCTGGTCAGCGGGCCGCCGATGCTGTTGACCCGCAACCTGCTCTATACCGCCGTCACCCGGGCCCGGCGCCTGGTGGTGCTGGTGGGGCGGGAAGAATGCGTGCGCCAGATGGTGAACAGCGGCTATGTAAACCGCCGGTATTCCAACCTGGCCGGTGCCCTGCGGGAGGTGAAGGGCGTTTGAGCATCCTGGGCGTGGGACTGGACCTGTGCGATATCCGGCGCATCCGGCGGGCCATGGAAAACCCACGGTTTGCCCAGCGCGCCTTTACCCAGGGCGAACGGGAGCGCATCGCCCAGCGGGGGGAGCAGACCGCCGCCGGGCTGTTCGCCGCCAAGGAGGCGGTGGCCAAGGCCCTGGGCACCGGCTTTGACGGCTTTTTCCTGGACAAGGTGGAGGTATACTGGGACCGGCTGGGCTGCCCCCATTGCCGCCTTCACGGCGGCGCCCTGGAGCGGCTCAGGGCCATGGGGGGCGATACGATTCGCCTGTCCATTACCCATCAGGGGGAAATGGCTGCGGCGGTGGCGGTGGTGGAGGAAGCCCGGAAAACGGAACTAGGGGAGACACAACCGCGGGCCATGGAACCGCCGGGGACGAAACCCCGGGAGGCGGAAACCGATTTTGCCTAAAATGGGAACCAAACCGGCTTTTAGCCAGTCCAAAAAAGGCAACGGAGGAGGTGAGCGCCATGAAATGTAGTTTGCGCCCCTGGATATGTCTGGCTGTGGCGCTTGGAATCGCCCTGACGGCCTGCGCCCCCGCTTGGGCGGATATGACCCTGGCATCGGCCAAAACGCCGCTGAACGACTCCTCAAAAAACAAGATCAACAACATCCAACTGGCGGCGGCTTCTATTGACGGAACGTACTTGGCGGTAGGGGATTACTTCTCCTTCAACGACATCGTGGGTCCCCGCACCGCGTCCTACGGCTATGCCAACGCCTTGAACGGGCGTGGGGTGAAGGTGATGGGCGGCGGCGTGGCCCAAGTGGCCACCACCTTGTACCTGGCGCTGAAAAAGATCGACGGCATTACCTACGTGCAAAAGCAGACCTATTCCCATTTTACCGACAACTATGTATCCAGCAAGAAAAACGCCATCGTGGTGGATTACAAGGCCGATACCGATTTCAGCTTCTATAACGACGGCGCCGTGGAGTTCCGCATCGATATTTGGGTGAGCGACGAATACGTCAATTGCTCTTTGGTAAGCGAAAGCGCCTACGGCTCCCAAAGCGGTTGGGGTGGAGGATACAGCGAGATTTATGTAAACGGCGGCGCCGCCATGAAGGCGAATATCACCCTGGCGGCGGATAGCATCTACGATACCACCCTGTCCAACGGAGATCTGTTTTCCTTCAACGATATCGTGGGCCCCCGCACCCAGCGTTACGGCTACCAGAAGGCGGTCAACGGCCGGGGCGTGAAGGTGGTGGGCGGCGGCGTGGCCCAGGTAGCCAGCGCGATTTATATGGCGGTGAAAGATATGGATTGCGTGGAAATCGTGGACAAGTCCCTGTACAGGGATTACAACCAGGATTATGTAGCCGACTCGGCGGACGCTATCGCGGTGGACTACTCCGACGGTTTGGATTTTTCCTTCCGCTATATTGGCTACGGCACGCTGAGCGTTTATACCCAATTGATCGACGATGTATTGAGCTGCGAAATCGTGGAATACTGATGCAGGACAGGAATATCAGGCTGCCTGCTTGGGAAATGCCGGTCACATTTCCCGCCTCCAAATAGGCCCCCGGCCATTGTGCCGGGGGCATTCGTATGCCCGGCGCCTCCTTGCCTGCGCCTTTTCAGAAGCGTCCCAGGGACCGCCGGCATCAGCTGCCGTAGCTGGGCTGTGCCGGGCGGCGCACCGGGGGCGGCGTCTGGATGGTGGCGCAAACAAAGTCCCCCTCAAAGCCCGGTGCGGCCGGGTCAAAGGGGATCCGCCCACAGCGGCCATCCACCCGCAGCGCTTATCCATCTACAGCGGTTATTCGCTCAGACCCGGGGATTTTTCGAGAAAAGGGCCGCCTCCCCGCGACGGGGGAGGCGGCCCTTGGAAAAGCGAATGGTTAGGCGTTCTGAGGGGCTTCCTCTACAGCCTCCGAAACGGTTTCCTCGTCCGGCTGGACGGCCTCCTTGGCCTCAGCCTCCGGGGCTTCCGCCTCAGCCTCCGGGGTGGATGCCTCTTCATCCCCTTCCGGGGCCTCGGCCTCGGCATTCTCCATTTGCTCCAGCAGCTGGGCTTCCCGCTCCTCGGCGGTGGCCAGCTCGCTGATCTTGGCCTGCAACTCATCCTGAACCTGCTTCAGGGCCTCCTGGGCGGCGGTGAGGGTCTGGTTCAGCGCGGCGGCCTGATCCTGGGCGTCGGCCTGAGCCTGCTCCAGTTGGAGTTGGGCGTCAGCCTGGACCTGCTCCAGCTGGGCCTGGGCCTCGGCCTTCACCTGCTCCAGTTCTGCCTGGGCGTCGGCTTTTACCTGCTCCAGCTCCGCTTGAGCCGCTTCGGCGGCGGAAACCGCCGCTTCTTCCGAGGCGGTCAGGGCCTCAAGATCCGCCCGCATATCGGCCAACTGGGTGTACCACTGGTTGTCCAGGTCGTTGTTGTAATTGATGGCCACTACGGCCAGCACGATGAGGGCTATACACAATAGGGCGATGACGATCTTGGCGGGTTTGTTCATGGGTGTTCCTCCTCTATAAGCGTGATGGAATTTTTCTTATTATAACATAGGGAGGATAGGCTTTCAACGCTTGAGGAAGGATTTGTCATATAATATTGTAAGGTTGGCCGGGACGATGGTATAATGGATACAGGGAGGAGGAGAAAACCTGTGCACGTCTTTGACATCATCGGCCCCATCATGATCGGTCCCAGCAGTTCCCACACGGCGGGAGCGGCGCGGATTGGCCTGGTGGCCCGGCAATTGTTGGGGGAGACGCCCCGGGGCGCCCGCATCGGGCTGTATGGTTCCTTTGCCGCCACCGCCCGGGGTCACGGCACCGACCGGGCCCTGGCCGCAGGGCTGCTGGGGTTGGCGGTGGACGATCCGGCCCTGAAGGATAGCCTGGAGATGGCCAAGGCTCAAGGGGTGGATTTGGGGTTCTATCAAGCCCGGTTGCGGGAAGCCCATCCCAATACCGCAGTGGTGGAGGTATGGGGAGAGCGCAATCGGGTGAGCCTGCGGGCCGCCTCGGTAGGCGGCGGGGCCATTCGGGTCCAGGAGCTGGATGGGCTGCCGGTGAACTTCTCCGGGGAGGCCAACACCCTGATCCTGCGCCATCTGGACAGGCCGGGGGCCATCGCCCAGGTATCCCGGCTGCTGGCGGAGGCGAACATCAATATCGCTACCATGCAGGTGTTTCGGGAGCGGGCAGGGGGGCTGGCGGTCATGGCGTTGGAGATCGACGGCTGGCCGCAGCCTCAGGTGGTAGAAAAACTTCGCGCCTTGGAGGACATCCAGCGGGTCTCTCTGCTGCGCAGAATATAGGAGGAACGCCATGCTGAAGGAATATTCCATGGCCGAGCTGTTGCGCCAGGCCGGTGGGGGCAGCATTGCCCAGGCGGTGCTGAAAGACCAGGCGGAGCAGGACGGAGTCAGCCGGGAACGGCTGATGGAGGATATGGCCAAGGCCCTGGAGGTGATGCGCCAGGCTGCCCGGGAGGGATTGACGCCGGGCTTGCGCTCGGTTTCCGGCATGACCGGCGGCCAAGCGCCTCAATATAAAGCCTGGGTGGAGAAGGATGGGGGCTTGGGCGGCCAGGCCCTGGGCCAAGCCGGGGCCATCGCTTTGGGGGTGGCCGAGCTCAACGCCTGCATGGGCCGCATTGTGGCCGCGCCGACGGCCGGGGCTTGCGGCGTGCTGCCCGGCGTGCTGCTGGCCCTGGAAAAGCAAAAGGGCTATACCGGGGAACAGCTGGTGATGGCCCTGTTCACCGCCGCCGGCGTGGGCGAGGTCATCGCCCACCGGGCCAGCATTGCCGGGGCGGAGGGAGGCTGTCAGGCCGAGGTAGGGGCGGCGGCGGCCATGGCCGCCGCCGCCGCGGTGGAACTGGCAGGAGGCCAGCCCCAGCAGGCCGCCGCCGCCGTATCCATGGCGCTGATGAACCTGATGGGCCTGGTGTGCGACCCGGTGGGTGGCCTGGTGGAGGTGCCCTGCGTGTATCGCAACGTGGCGGGGGCGGCGGTGGCCCTCACCGCCGCCGATATGGCCTTGGCCGGCATAGCGCCCATCCTGCCCGCCGACGAGGTCATCGACGCCATGGGCAGGGTGGGACGGATGATGCCCGCCGGCCTGCGGGAAACCGGGGAGGAGGGCTGCGCCGCCTGTCCCAGCGGCGGGCGCTTCCGCTCCCCTTCCTTCTAAAGGACAAAACCTATGAAATGATATTATAGAAAGAGTGCGCCCGGCCGGATTGGAATGCCGAGGCGCACTCTTGAACGCTTTTCCCCCGGAAAAGATTAGGGGCTGTCCGCCAGGGAAGCTGCCGCCGCCCTGGCCGCCGCCACCAACCGTTGGGCCTGAGCTCTGCCCTGGGCCCGGTACTGGGTGTCGAAGGCGGAGACCGGGCGCAAAACGCCTAAGGTGGATTGCTCCAGTTCCTCCATGCCCTGATCCCCAACGTACAACGGGCCACCTTGGGTCACCCGCAGCGCCCGGATACTGGTCAGTGCTTGCTGGGCGTCTTCTTCCAGTAAAAAGGTCAGAAAGTCTTCCATTAGCGCCTCCCGGGCGGCGCCGTCCTGACGGTTGGTCCGGGGCACCGCCAATAGCAGCAGTTGGTCGGTAAAAGCCGCGCCCCCCGCCGCCACCGTCCAGTCCGGAGCCCTGCCTGACTGGCTCAACAGCTGTAACCGCCGGATTTCCCGCTGGGTTACCGGGATGGCCCCGTAGACGCCTTGGGTAAATCCAGTGTAGAAATCGTCCCCCTCCAGGAAATTTTCCGGCAGGGAGAGGGGCAGGCTGCACAGGGCCAGATAGGTCTGGGGCTGAGGCGTAGGGGAGGCCGAGGGGTCTTGGGGCAGGCCCAAATCGATTTGGGCCTCTGCCTGGCCCAGAGCTTCCCCGTCCAGGGTTACCCGCCTGGGTGCGCACAGCGCGTCCAGAACCGCCGGCCAGCAGCGGTAGGGCTCCTCCGCCGGTACCTGCATCAGGTAGCGGGGCGTCTGCTTTACCGGCTGAGGCGTTTCCAGCTGGGCCCAGTCCAGGGGGACCTGATCTACCAGTGTCCGATTCAGCGCCCAGGCATATCCTCCCATGGCCACCGCCACAGCTACCGTGTCCTCCTCCCACCAGCCCGCCCCTCTTAGCTCGGTGCGCAGCCCTGCCGGTTCCTCTAAAGGGCACAGCCCCTGACCGCTTGGCAACATGCCCGGGGCAAAGAGCAGCCCGTCCGGCGCGGGATCCGCCTGCCCGAAGGCGCAAAGTACATCCGCCTCCACCGGCTCCATCTGCAGATAAACCCCTGGATGGCGCTTTTCAAACCGGGCCGCCTGTTGATTCAGCCAGGGAATAAAGCTGCCGTACCCAGGTTGCCAGCCGCCGCAAACCCATACCCGCAGCACGCCCGCCCAGCCTTCGTAAGACTGGGCCGCGATGCCCCTGCTGTCTACCGGAAGCCCGGCCAGCAGAGGCCGCCAGCATAAAACCATACCCGCCAACAGTAGCCAGCACAATCCCTGCCCTATCCGCTTCACCCCCATGGTGCCACCTCCCTCAGCTGCGGCCATAATATATAGAAGAAAAGACCGGAGAACATGCAGGACAGGGGGAATATTCCGACTTTTCAAACTGTTAACAATGCACAAAAACGAGAAATGGAGGCAAAAACACGAACATTAAATGCCGAATTCCCCCGGAAAACGGAAGATTTCCCGAACGCTATTGGGAGAAGCCTTGCTAGTGACCCCAATATGTGGGCAAAAGGATGCAAAATAGCGAACGTGGGAGGGTTTCTTTACCTAGGAAAAAAGAGGTTGACAACGGGCGGGCGGCGTGATATTATATACAAGCGCTCAAGGGAAGGGGCCCGCGAGGGAGCTGAAAGAGCGCGAAGCGATCCTTGAAAACGATACAGCGAGAGCGAGAGAACGAGGAAAGAACAGTCAGATTCTGATGAGTAAGCAGCATTGGGGGGGCCGGCTTTGGCGAGTCGGGCGCCCCGATGTGAAGGATTAAACGCAAGAGTTTGATCCTGGCTCAGGACGAAC
>DVHZ01000138.1 GCA_018711685.1 Candidatus Excrementavichristensenella intestinipullorum
GCCGGAGGCGAAAAAGACCAAAACAAGCCGTGCCACCGGCTTTGCCGGTGGCACGGCCTTCTATCGCCCGAGCTATGGCTTCAGTTTCGGGAGAGCAGGTGCATCCGCAGCATGTTCAGCGCGTTGACGCAGGCCAATGTGCGTATCCAGGACCGGTCGCCCAGGAAGCGGAACTCCTGCACCTGGCTGCCCCCCGCCCAGGCCAGGCCCAGGAATACGTCTCCCACCGGGGTGATCTCGGTGCCTCCGTCGGGTCCGGCCACTCCGGTCACCGACAGCGCGTAGTCCGCGCCGCTCACCCGCAGCGCGCCCTGGGCCATGGCCTGGGCGCAGGGGGCGCTCACCGGGCCGGGGCCCTCCAAGATGTCCTGGGGAACCCCCAGCACCCGGGCTTTGGCCGCGCAGGTGTAGGTGACGTAGCCTTCCCGGAACGCCTTGGACGCGCCGGGGCAATCCACCAATTCGCTGGCCAGCATCCCTCCGGTGCAGCTCTCCGCCACCGCCAGGGTCAGGTTTTTTTCTTCCAACATGCGCAGCACCGCCCGGGGCATAGTTTCGTCCCGGCCGCTGGCGTATACCGCGTCGCCCAGGCGGCTGCGGATTTCCGCCTCCACCGGGTCCAGGATGGGGGCGGGGTCCTGGCCGTGGGGCAGGCACACGGTGAGCCGGGCCTGCACTTCTCCCGCGCCGCAGTACAGCGCCAAGGTGGGGGAGCCCAGGTGGAACAGGTCCAGCAGCATATCCTCCACCCTGGATTCGCCCACGCCGAATATCCGCAGGAACCGGGAATGGATCGCTGCGCCGGTCTTTTCCCGCAGGTAGGGCTCCAGGGCGTGCTCGAACATGTCCTTTAATTCCCGGGGCGGGCCAGGCAGCACCGCCACCGCCTTGCCCTCCGCCTCCACCACGCACCCCGGCGCGGTGCCGCACAGGTTGGGCAGAATCCGCGCTCCTTTGGGGAAATAGGCCTGTTTGAGGTTGTTGGGGGTGAGGGGCTTGCCCGGATGCAGCCGGTTCATGCGCTGGGTCAGGGCGTCCAGACTGGGCTGATGCAGCTCCATGGGCAGGGCGAAGGTTTCCGCCACCATTTCCTTGGTCAGGTCGTCCTCGGTGGGGCCCAGGCCGCCGGTGGTGATGACCAGGTCGCACCGGGCCAGGGCCTCGCTGAGGGCCTGCTTCACCCGCTCCGGGTTATCCCCCACGGTGGTTTGCCGGTACAGGTTGATGCCGTACTCGCTGAGGCGGCGGGACAGGTATTGGGCGTCGGTATTGGCGATCTGGCCCAACAGCAGCTCGGTACCCACCGACAGGATTTCGCAGATCATGCTTTGAACACCCCTTTATTTTTGACGATGTATTCGGCGCAGGACCATACGGACAGGCCCACGGAGACCCACAGCAGCACTTCCCCAGCCACCGCCATCCAGGGCGTCCAGCCTCCCGCCAGCAGCAGGATGAGCCCCAGCATCTGGCTCACCGTCTTGAGCTTTCCGCTGAGCCCGGCGGCGATCACCTCGCCCTTGGCCGCCGCCACCAGGCGGATGCCGGAAATGATAAACTCCCTGCCCAGCAGCATCATCACCGCCAGCCACGGCGCCCGTCCCTGGGCCAACAGCCCCACCAGGGCGGCCATGACCAGCAGCTTGTCCGCCATGGGGTCCATGAGCTTGCCGAAATCGGTGACCATATGGTGGCGGCGGGCGTACCAGCCGTCGAACCAATCGGTGGCCGAAGCCAGGGCGAAGACCAGGGCGGCGGCCAGCTGAAAGGCGGGGCCGGGGGCCATCAGCAGCGCCACGAACACCGGCACCAGGGCCATCCGCAGCAGGGTGAGCTTATTGGGCAGGTTCAACTAGATCGCCCCCCCGTACAGGTCGTAGGCGTCCGCCTCGGTGATGCGCACCGAAACGTACTGGCCGGGGGTCAGCTTCTGCCGGGCGGTAAAGGCGACGACGCCGTCCACCTCCGGCGCTTCCAGGGAGGAGCGGCCCACGTAGCGCCCGTCCTGGAACCCCTCCACCAGCACCTGGCATACCGTGCCCACCCGGGCCTGGTTGAGCTCCAGGGAAATCTCCTGCTGCAGCAGCATGAGCTGGTCCAGCCGGGCCCGCTTTACCGCCTCGGGTACCTGATGGGGCATTTCCGCCGCGGGAGTGCCCTCCTCCGGGGAGAAGGTGAAGGCTCCCAGCCGGGCGAACCGGGCTTCTTTGACGAAGGAGAGCAGCTCCTGGAACTGGGCGTCGGTTTCCCCGGGGAAGCCCAAGATCATGGTGGTGCGCACCAGGATATCCCGCTGGCGGCACATCTGGATGAGCTGGCGGATGTACTCCGGGGAGCCCCGCCGGTTCATCTTTTTGAGCAGGTCCCCGTGGATGTGCTGCAGGGGCAAATCCAGGTATTTGCAGGCGTGGGGCAGGGCGGCGATGGTATCCAGCAGGCGCTGGTCCACCGTGTCCGGGTAGCAGTACAGCACCCGCACCCAGTGGATGCCCTCCATGGCGTCGATGGCGCGGAGCATGTCGGGAAGCAGCAGCTTTTTCTCGGGGAAATCGCTGCCGTAGCGGGAGGTATCCTGGGCGATGAGGGTGATTTCGCTGACGCCGCCCCGGATCAGGCGGCGGCATTCGCCCAAAATGTCCTCATAGGGCCGGGAGCGGTAGGGCCCCCGGATCAGGGGAATGGCGCAGTAGGCGCACCGGTTGTCGCAGCCGTCGGAGATCTTCACGTAGGCCGAATAGGGCGGCGTGGTGAGCACCCGGCCGCAGTGGAGGAAGCGCTCCCCCTCTCCGGTGAGCAGGGGGCGCTGGCCGGCGCAGGCCGACCGCACCGCCTCCATCACCCGGCCGTAATTGGCCACCCCCAGAAAGCCGTCCACCTCGGGCATTTCGTCGTAGAGCGCCTGGGGATAGCGCTGGGACAGGCAGCCGGTGACCAGCAGCACCTTGCAGCAGCCGGTTTCCTTATACCGGGCCATCTCGAAGATGGCGTCGATGGATTCCTCCTTGGCCGGCTGGATGAAGCCGCAGGTATTGACCACGATCAGCTCCGCCTGGGCGGGATCGCTCACCGGCTGAATGCCTTCCGCCTGGAGTTGGCCCAGCAGCATTTCCGAATCCACCCGGTTCTTGGAGCAGCCCAGGGATATCACGCCTACGGTCTTGGGAAGGTTCATTTCAACCACTCTCTCTTTTGGTATCGGTCAGTCGCCAAACATATTGCGGTACTGCTCCCGGGTGATGAGCACCTTGCGGGATTTGCTGCCCTCGTCCGGGCCCACGATGCCCCGCACCTCCATCTCGTCGATGAGCCGCCCGGCCCGGGAATGGCCCACCCGCAGCCGCCGCTGCAGCATGCTGACGGAGGCCGCGCCGGCGTCGATCACCATCTCCACCGCCTCGGGCAGCAGTTCGTCGAACTCGTTCAGGGCGTCCTCCCGGTCGGCGTCGGACATCTGGGCCGACTCGATGTGCTCCTGGGCGTCCTGGTCGTAGCTGGTGTCGTGGCGCACCTTTAGGTACTCCACCACCTGGTGTACCTCGTCGTCGGATACCCAGGCGCCCTGCACCCGGGTCTTGCCCATGCCGCTGGGGGCGTAGAGCATGTCGCCCCGGCCCAGCAGCTTTTCCGCGCCGCTCACGTCCAAAATGGTGCGGCTGTCCACCTGGCTGGCCACGGTGAAGGCGATGCGGGAGGGGATATTGGCCTTGATGACGCCGGTGATTACGTTCACCGAGGGGCGCTGGGTGGCGATGACCAGGTGAATGCCCGCCGCCCGGGCCAGCTGGGCCAGGCGGCAGATGGCGTCCTCCACCTCGCCGGGCGTGACCATCATCAGGTCGGCCAGCTCGTCGATGATGATGACGATCTGGGGCATGGGGGGTTCGTCGTCGGGACGGTGCTGGTTGTAGCCCTTCATGTCCCGAACCCCCAGCTGGGCGAACTTTTTATACCGCTGGGTCATCTCGTTCACCGCCCACTCCAGGGCGCTGGCCGCCTTCTTGGGATCGGTGACCACCGGCACCAGCAGGTGGGGAATGCCGTTGTAACAGCTTAGCTCCACCACCTTGGGGTCGATCATGATCAGGCGCACCTCTTCCGGGGTGGCCCGGTAGAGGATGGAACAGATGATGCAGTTGATGCACACCGATTTGCCCGAGCCGGTCTGCCCGGCGATGAGCACGTGGGGCATCTTGGCCAGGTCGGCGATGACGTAGCGCCCGGCATTGTCCCGGCCCAGGGCCACCGCCAGCCGGGAGGGATGGCGGCGGCACTCGCCGCTCTCCAGCACGTCCCGCAGGGGCACGGTCTCGATATGGTCGTTGGGCACCTCCACCCCCACGGCGGCCTTGCCGGGGATGGGCGCCTCGATGCGCACGCTCACCGCCGCCAGATTGAGGGCAATGTCGTCGGACAGGGCGGTGATGCGGCTCACCTTCACCCCCGCCGCCGGGCTCAGCTCGAACCGGGTGACCGTGGGGCCGTGGGCGATGCCGATCATGCGCACGCTGATGCCGAAGCTGGCCAGGGTCTCGATGAGCTTTTTGCCCTTTTCGATGTCCAGCTCGTTCTGGTTGCGGGCCTTGGAGGGCTTGGTGGCCTCCAGCAGGTCGATGGGCGGGTAGATGTAGGGCTGCTCCTCGGGAGGCGCGGGCTTGGCGATGGGCGGCATGGAACCGCGGCGGGAGGCCGGCTTGGCGATGGGCGCGCCGGGCATGGGGAAGGGAGGGGTTTCCTCCTCCAGAACCCCATCAATTTCCAGAGGCTGCTCAACCGGAGATTGGGGCGGCTGGGCTTCCTCCGTGGGGATGCCGTCCACCGCCACCGGGCCCTGGGGCGCGGGCTCGTCCTGCATAAAGGCCTCCAGAGCCGCGTCTTCCAGGGAGGCATCATCCGAAGGGGGAAAGCCCTCTTCGGAAGCGCCGGACCCGTCCTGGGAAAAGTCCGATTGGGAGACCAGGTCCACCTCCTGCCAGGGGTCCTGGGGCAGCACCACCTGGGCCTGCCCCTTGAGGGGCCGGGGCTGCTCCGCCACTTCGCTGCCGTCGGGAATGGGCGCGGCGCTTTCCAGGGATTCCCGCAGGGGACGGGGCTCCCGGATGTTCAGCTTTTCCGCCTTGACCCGCTTCTTCTTGCGCCCGGACAGGAAATCCGGAATGTCGTCCGCCGGTTCCTCGGGCATCACCGGCGTCACCTTGGGTTCGCCGGGCAGGGGATCGTCCTGGCTGATCTTTTCGATGCGCTGACCGCGGCCCCGGCGAATGGCGGCGGCGTTCTCCCCCAGATATTTGGCGAAGGGATCGTCCGCTTCGTTCTGGCGCAAGGCCACCTTGGGAATGACCGTCTCCGCCTGGGCCGCTTCGGCCTGGCGCTGCTCCCGCAGCAGCATTCGCTGGGTGGCCCGCTGCTGATGGACCTCCCGGAAATCGTCGTACCGGGCCTGGGCCTTTTGGCCGATGCGGCGCAGGGAAATCTTGCGCAGCAGAATCAGGTCGGCCAAGATGAGGCCGATAAGCACCATCAGCGCTCCGGCCAGGCCCAGGTTGCGCTGCAGGGGCCAGCACAGCAGCGCACCCAGGAGCCCCGCGCCGCCCTCCTGATACTGCCAGGAGCGCTGGAGGAAGGTCTCATAGTTGAACAGCCGTGCGCCCTCCATAATCCGGTCGGCGCTGAAGACGTGAACCACCGTCATCACCAGCAGGAACAGCAGCGCGATCAGGATGACGCGGCTGGGCTTCATGGAGCGGGCTTTGCCCGAAAAGGCCACCAGCACCCCCGCCCAACCCAACAGAAGGGGCAGGGCCCAGCACAAATCCCCCGCCAAGGCCCGGGCCGTCCTCACGATGGCCTGCCCCGCGCCGGTGGTCGGATTGCTGAACAGGAAATACAGCAGCAGCAGGCCCGCGAAAAACAAGATCACGCCGATGGCCTCTCGCCAAATCCCCCGCTCCTCGGGAGCGGGTTGGGCGGGCTGCTTGCCCCTCGCCGTGGTTTTTTTGCTGTTTTTCTGACCGGTCTTGCTCATGATTTTCTCTATACGCTCCCATCCTCATAATAAACCATCATACATTATATATCACGCGGGACAAAAAAACCACCCCGCCTTTGTAAAGCGCACCGGTTGCGGCTGCCTGGCGGCTATGCTACAATAGGGCAAAGGCGTTGGGCCGGGGAGAGGAAACGGCCGGCGTGAGGGGGCAGGGGGGAAGAGGAAATAAGCCGGGGG
>DVHZ01000139.1 GCA_018711685.1 Candidatus Excrementavichristensenella intestinipullorum
GGACCGGAGTGGGCACCGGAGAGGGCGTGGGAACGGGGGTGGGCTCCGGGGTGGGGCTGGGAGTGGGCTCTGGGGTAGGTGTAGGGGTGGGCACCGGGGTAAACCGGGGCGCCTGAACCGCCTGAACCCCATCCTGGGCAGGAGAGAAGAACAGGGCGCGTCCGCCCAGAAGCACCAGGACTGCGGCGGCCAGCATACCCGCCGCGCACAACCAGAACCGGCGGGTTCTGGCCCGCCGCTCTCGCTCTTTTCGCCGCTGAGCGCGGCTTCGCTGACTTTGCTGGCGTTTGTTCACGAAAGCCTCCTCACTGTCTGCAAAAAATAGGCGGAAAACCAGGCCGCCGCCAGACGGCCCCTGAAAGAACTGTGGCTTATTGTACGCCGCCCTTGTTTCGCCAATGTGGCGGTAATGGCAATTTTACGGGAAAAATGTCATATTTGCCGGAACATGGTCGAAAACAGGGGAGAAAAAGCGCGAAAGAGGCGCAAAACCAAGGCGGGCGGCGGGAAGGGGCGCGGAGCCGGGACGCAAGGCAAAAGGGAAGAAAAGCGGGAAAAAGAGGGCGGGAAAGATTTAACCCCATTGGGGCGGCGGGGCGTTCCGGGGGAGGGTATAATGGAAGCAATTTTTGTCGAAAGAAAATGGCGAGGCGGCGCGGCGATGAACGAGAGGCGTAGGGGCATTTTGTCCAGGCTGGCCCTTTTCGGGGCGGCCATCGTGTGGGGGAGTTCCTTTTTTGTGATCAAGGGGGCGGTGGACTACCTGCCGCCGGCCACGCTGCAGGCGGTGCGCTTCAGCGTGGGCGCCCTGGTGTTGGGGGCCATATTCTGGAAAAAGGTGAAGCGGCTGACCGGGAGCGATTGGCTGCGGGGGCTGCTGGTGGGGGCCTTCCTGGGGGCGGCCTCCCTGGTGCAGAACGTGGGCATCCAGGACACCACCCCCGGCAAGAACGCCTTCCTCACCTGCGTGTACTGCATCATCGTGCCCTTCATGTTCTGGGGGGTGCGGGGAGAGCGGCCCCAGGCCAAGCGTTTTGTGGCGGCGGTGCTGTGCCTGGTGGGCATAGGCCTGGTGTCCCTGACCCAGCGGCTCACCATCGGCCGGGGCGACCTGCTCACCCTGGCGGGCGGAGTGCTCTACGCCTGCCACATCGTGTCGGTGGCCACGGCGGGGGAGGATATGGACCCGGTGGCCCTGTCGGTGATGCAGTTCGCCAGCGCCGCCCTGTTCAGCTGGATATACGCCCTGACCTTTGAGGGCAGTCCCGCCAGCTTCGATTGGAGCGTGTGGCCCCAGGTGATGTACCTGGCATTGGCCTCCACCACCCTGGGCTATCTGCTCCAGGTGGTGGGGCAAAAGAACGCCCCGCCTGCCGCGGCTTCCCTGATCCTCAGCCTGGAATCGGTATTTGGCGTGCTGTTCTCGGTGCTGTTCTACGGTGAGCAGATGACCGGACGGCTGGTGCTGGGGTTCGCCGTGATCTTCCTGTCGGTGCTCATCAGCGAAACCGACCTGGCCGCCCTGCCGGTCTTCCGCCGCCGGGGGAAGGGGCATGAGGTTTCCTCCAAGGGGGAAAAGGCGGCTTCCTAACGGGTCCCGTTCCCCTGAAAGCGGGGCCGCGTTCCCGGAGGGGGGGTCGGGCCAGGGCAGCACCGGTTCTCCTGGAGAGGGAGCCGCGCTCCCGAGGCGGTCTGGAGAGGCGCAGCCCGCCCTGAACAGGGCCTGGAGGCGGGCGGAAAGGCTCCCGGCTAGGGGAAGACGTTCCGGTCGCTTTTCGGGAAGGAGCGGCGGATTTTTGCCGCACCGTTTTTCCGGGCCCGGCAAAAAGTCCATCAAGAGGCCGGATTGAGTCCGGTATCCACCCCGCGCCGCCCTTGTGCTGGGCGGCGCGGGGTGGTATAATAAGATAAAATGGCGGGAGGAACGGCATGAAGGAAAGGCGAAAGGGCTGGCTGGCCGGCCTGATCCGGATGGCGCTGGGCACGGCGGCGCTAACGGCGGTCCTGGTAGGGGCGTCGCTGATGCTGCCCGCGCCGGGTTCTTACCTGCTGTATCAGGGGGCCATGTGGGGCCTGATCCCGGCGATGGGCGGGTGGCTGGCGTTCCGGGCCACCCGGCGTGGGTTGTCCAATTACATCGCCTGGGCGGTGCCCCCCATATGCCAGACCGGCGCTCACTGGCTGCTGCTGGGCTACCCCCCCCAATCTCTGGGCATGCCCCTGGTATCGGCGGGGGTGTGCCTGGTAGCGGCGGCGGCGGCCCAGGTACTCAACGAACGGCAAGAATACGAGAACAGAGGCAGAGGGAAGGGAAAAAGATGAGCAGTCGTTACATCATAACCTGCGACGCGGGGACCACCGGCTGCAAATGCTCGGTGTTCGACCTGAATTGCCATGCCGTATGCGCGGTCAAGCGCAGCTATGCCACCGATTACCCCAAGCCCAATTGGGCGGAGCAGGACCCGTCGGTGATCCTGCGGGCCATCTTGGACGGCATCCGGGAGCTGCTCACCCAGGTTTCCCCTTCGGACATCGCCTGCATCGGCCTGTCCGGCACCATGAACGGCTGCATCGCGGTGGACGCGGGGGGCCGTGCCCTGTACCCCAACATCATCCATTCCGACAGCCGGGCCTGGCGGGAAGTGAAGCAGATGGGGCAGGTGATCGATCCCCTGGACTTTTACCGGCTTACCGGCAACCGGCTGGACCATCACTATACGCTGCCCAAAATCCTGTGGCTGCGGGCCAACCGCCCGGAGGTGTACAAGCGCACCCGGTGGTGGCTGAATACCAAGGATTACATCTACGCCCACCTGACCGGCCGGGTAGGGTTTACCGAGTACTCCGACGCCTCCCTCACCGTGGCCCTGGACATCAACAAGGGGGTATGGGCCCAGGACCTGCTCAAGGAACTGGGGGTGGACCCGGGCAAGATGCCCAAGATCCTCAAGGGCAGCGACGTGTCCGGCGCCATCACCCGGGATATCGCCGAAAAGACCGGCCTGCTGGAGGGCACCCCTGTGGCCTTGGGCGGCGGGGACGGCGCCTGTGCCGGGCGGGGCGCGGGGCTATGGGCCCCCGGCTCCTCCTACTGCTGCATCGGCTCCAGCGCCTGGGTGGGGCAGCTCACCAGCCAGCCCCTGATGGACCCGGAGATGCGCATCTTCAACTACCTGGATATGGACGGGGAGGTCAACCACACCCTGGGCACCATCCAGACCGGGGCGGCGGCCTACGATTGGGCGGTGTCCAACCTGCTCACCGGCGAGGCGCAGGCCACCGGGGCCGATTACAACCGCATCGAGAACATGGCCCGTCAGGTGGGGCCGGGGGCGGAGGGCGTGTTGTTTTTGCCCACCCTGATGGGGGAAAGGACCCCCTATTGGGACGCCAATACCCGGGGCTGCCTGATGGGCTTTACCCTGTACCACGACCAGCGCTACGTGGCCCGGGCGGTCTACGAGGGGGTAGCCTTCGCCCTGAACACGGTGGCGGAGGTGATGGCCCAGTGCGGTGCGCCCCTGCACCAGACCATGCTCATCGGCGGCGGCGCGCGCTCCGGGCTGTGGCCCGACATCCTGGCCAACGTGTTCGGCGTGCCTACCCAGGTGCACATGGCCCCGGGAGAGGCCACCTCTCTGGGGGCGGCTATGGCCGCCGGCGTGGGGGTGGGGCTGTTCTCCAGCTTTGAGGAGGCCGCCAAGATGGTGGCCGCCCGCTCCCATCACCAGTGCAATCCCAAGCAGCGGGAGAAATACCGCCAGGTATACGCCCTGTACAAGCAGATATACGGCTGCCTCAAGCCCTTGTTTGACGGCATCGCCGCCCAGGAAGGCCCATGAGGTCCAAGGACGGCGATCCCGCCGCCTACCTGCAGCGGCTGCGGCCCCTCTACGTGGAGCTGTTCCGCATGGCCCACGCCATCGTGGGCAACGTGGAGCTCTCCGAGTACGTGCTGCGCAGCGCCATCGTGGAGGCATACCTGCGCCGGCGGGAGTGGCAGGGGCGCATGGGCTTTCAGGACGGGCTGGAGCACACGGTGCGCAGTGTGGCCCTGGTGGAGCTCAGGCGCATCCGCGCCGCCGGCTCCTTTGAACTGGACTGGGCGCTGCCCCCCTGTCCCACGCCCGAGCATCCGGTGGCTCAGAACCTGTGGAGCCGCTTTCTGCGGGAATCGGAGACCACCCAGCGCATCGCCCTGTTGTACTACGGCTGCGGGCTGACCAACCGGCAGATCGCCCAGGTGATGCGCATGGGCATCTCCGAGGTCAGCGGCAGGCTCAGGCGGCTGTGCTCCCGGCTCTCCAGGGGTGCGCATCTGTCGGGGCAGCGCGGCCGCCGGGCCCTGGAAAGCTATCTGGAAAAACTGATGCTCACCGCCTTGAGCCAGCCGGGGGAGGAGGTGCCCGAGGCGGGGGCGGTCTTCCGCTCCTTCGAGCGGGACGTGGACGGAGCGACCCGGCCCCGGCTCACCGCCGGCCGGGTGCTGGCCACGGTTATCAAGGTGGTGGGGGCGGTGATGCTGGCGGCCGCTTTCTGGCTGTTGGCGGTGCTGCTGGAACCCTCCTTGTCGGGGGTGCTGCCCGCCGATACCCAGGGGACGCAAAGCCAGGCCCAGCTTGAGTCCCCCGCCCCCGCAGGTGAGGAAAATTCCACATCCTCCACGCAAAACGCAACGAAAATTGCCGCACATTCCTAATCAATGGACCCAGCCCGATGTGGTATAATGGGCCTGGAATGAATAAACCATTTCAGGAGAGAAATGACATGTTAAAGAAACGAATTCTGCTCATGGCCCTGACTGCGGCTTTGCTGGCCGTTTCCCTGGCCGCGCCGGTCCATGCGCTTTCCCTTCTCGAGGCGGAGCAAACCGTCCAGAAGGCCAAGGGGCTTCAGCTGACGCCCGCCAAAGCCACCTTGTACGTGGGCTCCGACGGCGTGGGGGAGAGCATCGCCCTGGTGGCCCTGGTGCGGCCCGAGGGAGCAGAGGGCGCGTTGAGCTGGAAGAGCAGTAAGAGCGCCGTGGCCAGCGTGGATGAAAACGGCGTGGTGACCGCCCACAAGGCGGGCACCGCGGTGATCACCTGCCGCACCAACGACGGAAGCAATCTGAAGCGCACCTGCAACATCACCGTGAAGGCCCAGCCCCCCACCCAGCTCACATTGGAGGGGGGCGCCCAGAGCCTCACCCTGCTCCCCGGCGCCCAGCAGCAGCTGAGCTATGCTATCCAGCCCGCCAACGCGGTAAACCAGAAGGTGACCTGGAAGAGCAGCAAGACCGCCGTGGCCAAGGTGAACAGTTCCGGCCTGGTCACCGCCGTGAAGCCGGGCACCGCAGTGATCACCTGCAAGACCAAGGCGGGCGGGCTGACCGCCAAGATCACCATCCAGGTGGGGCTCCAGGAGAGCAGCATCTACTACCTGGCGGTGGGCCAGGCGGAATACGCGGGCAACAGCCGCCTGCCCGGCGGCTATGACGACGCCAAGCGCTTCGCCGCCACCCTGGAGTCCTGCGATTTCGGCGAACAATCCATGACCGGCGAAGTGCAGTACAACCTGACCGGCAGCCAGCTGCGCCAAGCGCTGGCCCAACTGCCCAGCCTGGGCATGGGCCAGGACGACGTGACCTACTTCTACTATTCCGGCCACGGCCTGGGAGGCGACAGCCGCTCCGTCCGGGGCGCCCTGGTGGGCGTGGATTACGCCAGCGGCAAGGGAGCCAGCGCTTACGTGACGGTGGACGAGGTGCGCCAGTACCTGGACCAGGTGCCCGGCACCGTGGTGGTGGTGCTGGATTGCTGCCTGTCCGGCCAGTACATCACCGCCAAGGGCGCCGGCACGGCCGCCCTTCAGACCGCCGATGCGGCGGAAGTGGCCAACGCCTATGTCCAGGCCTTTTCCTCCGCCTCCCTGACCGCCAAGGGGGAGAATTCCCTGATCAGCGGCAATGCCAACGCCTCCAAATACAAGATCCTGGCCGCCTGCCAGTCCATGCAGTCCTCCTACGCCACCTCTACGGCTCTCAACGACTACAGCTACTTCACCCGCTTTATCTGCCAGGGCGCCGGCATCACCGGGGCACAGCAGGGCATCATTACCGTGGGCAGCAAGCTGTGCGCCGACAGCAACGGCGACGGCTACGTCTCCTTGGCGGAGCTTAAAAAGTATGCCGCGCCCAAGATCAGCAGCGCCGTGAAGAAGGGCAAGCAGACCATGACCGTATGGCCCGCCGGAGATACCTTCCCCATCTTCGCCCGGGTGGGCTAAAGCATTTTCCTTCGGTAGAGAAAATCCCCCTGGCCTCCTTTCGGAGGGGCAGGGGGATTTTTTGTCCCTTGGGCCCTGCTCATGGCCGCCCGGGGCGGTGCGCCGCCCCATGGGGGAGAGTCCTGGAGACGGGGAACCGGCCCGCCAGCGCGGAATCTACCGGCGCGGCGTCAGCCCAGGGTCGCCTCCACGTGGAGGACCAGCAGGTTCTTGTCCTGGCCGCCGGGGGAGGTGTACATCAGCAGCCCGTACATGTCCCCGGAAAACAGCTGCTCATGGGCGGCCAGGTAGTTAAAGAAGGGGCTCAGTTCCTCCCGGCGGATGCGCAGGGGATCGTCCACCAGGATGTGAGCGCCTAGGCAGCGGGTGCGGGGATAGAGGGCCGCAGGCTCGGCGGGGCTGGCCTTCAGGTGGCCCAGGTAGCGCTGAATGACGCCGATGCCCCAGGCGGGGCGGTAGACCCGGACGCCGGGATCGGCCAGCTGGGCCTGGGGAATGATGACGGTGAAATGGCTGAAGGGCATGATCTCCAGCCAGGACCGGAGGATGCCCGGCGTATTGGGATGGGACAGTACCGCCGGGTCAGACAGCATCAGCCGGTAGATAGGGGAGATGGTCTGGCACGCCACCGCGCCCACCGGATGGCGCAGGCGGCGCTGCAGGGTCTTGATTCGTTCGATGCGCTCTTCCAGCGCCTCCAGCTCGGCCTCCAGGGCCTGGCGGCGGCGCTCCAGCAGGGCGTCCATGGTATCCAGGCGGTTGGAAGCCCCGGCAAGCTCCTTCAGGGGCACCGTCAGGCACTGCACTTGGCGCAGCTGCATCAGGCTGATCAGGTCGTAGCCCGTATAGTACCGGTATTTGCTGCCCGGCCGCCTGTCCGGGTGAAGCAGGCCCATCTCCTCATAGTAGCGGATGGCCTGCTCGGAAAAACCGGTAAATTCGCAGAACTGCCCGATCTTGACCCCATTCACGCGCCCTACCGCCCTTTGCTCCCAATTCCCCCAGGCCTTCCGCGTCTGCCCATTTTTTCGTACAGTATAACACGGGATTTTTCATCCGGCAAGACCGAATTGGCGTCAGGCTACCGCCGGGATTGACAGGAACTCTACAATCCACGGTGGAGTTAACGCATCATACATATCATTTCATTGAACATTTAACCGCAGAACCGCCGCTTTGTCTAGGTTTTGACAGTCCCTCCGGGTTGACTCTTTACCGAACCATAGACTTATAATGAAGCCGGTTCAAGGGGCCGTTCCGCCTCGCCGCTGCGAGGCGGCGGCCAGGCAAAGGAGGAAAAGGATATGAGCTTTGATCTTTCCAGGCGCGATTTTCTCAAGAAAGCCGCCGTGGGCGCGGCGGGGCTTGGTGCGCTGTCCATGGGGCTGACCGGCGCCATGGCCGAGCCTGCGGCCACCGATGGGGTCCAGTGGGACGCCGAGTACGACGTGGTGGTGTTGGGCTACGGCTTCGCCGGGTCCGCCGCCGCCCTGGCCGCCGCCGACGCGGGGGCGCGGGTGCTGCTGTCGGAAAAGGCGCCCTTGGGCGGCGAGGGGGGCAACTCCAAGGCCGCCGGTCAGGCCCTGCAGGCCACCGACGATAAGGAAAAATTCCATACCTACCTCAAACAACTGATGGGCCATTACGAGAACTGGGACGCGGAACTGCTGGAAACTTACGCCGACGGCGCTTACCACCAATACGAGTGGCTGGTGAACACCCTGGGGCTGGACCCGGAGCAGATTTTGCCTTCCGAGCCCTGGGAGATGCCCAACCAGGGAGGCTTTGCCGGCGCGCCCGCCACCATGATGGGCCGCAGCGGCTACCTGATGAACTGGGCGGAGTTTCCCGAATACGAGGGGTCGGACCACTGCTTCTGCTTCTTCATCAGCGGAAAAGAGTTCGATAGCTCCCTGTA
>DVHZ01000140.1 GCA_018711685.1 Candidatus Excrementavichristensenella intestinipullorum
TTTTCGACAGCCCTGGCTTCTTATACCTTTTTTCGCTTTGGCTGGTTGCTTTTTGAGGCTATGCCACTGCTTTTCTCTTGATTCGTTTGCAAAATGGGCGTGCCGCAGAAGTTGCTTTCTGCAACACGCCCCCTTGCCTCGTCTTTTTTGCGGGGGTGTTTTGCAACGCGCCCTTATCCCATTATGCTTCTCGCTTATCCAGTCAAGGTCGGGTCGTATTTGCTTCGCAAATCTCCACCCTTCCCTTGACTTCTCCTCCGGAGATTGGGTGTAACCTATGTTTGACATTCATACACGGAGGAGGCAAAGGACATTTTTGCGCCTTGCTCTTGTCATATTTACGTTGGTAGGCTATACTAAATCTATCTATCACTTTATTCCCGCCTGCGGGCGGGAGGCGGGAGGACGCTATGTTTGGAATCAGGCCGGACGGGCGGCGCATCTGGGGCGCGGACCCGATCATTCACTTTACCCCATACATCATGCCCGCACGCAACGACGCCCAGAATTTTTGCAAGCAAACCCTGGACTACGACGTGCTGGTGAAGTACATCAAGGAAAAGCGGGCGCAGGGGCACAACCTGTCCTTTATGACCATCGTTATCGCCGCCTACTTGCGCACGGTGGCCCATTGCCCGGAGCTGAACCGGTTCATCTCCAACAAGCAGTTGTATGCCCGCAACCGCTTCAGCGTTTCCTTCGTGGTGCTGAAGGACACCCAGTCCGACCGGATAGACGAATCCCTGGCCAAGGTGGAGTTTAACCTGGGGGACACCATCTTTCAGGTGGAGGAGAAGATCGAAGCGGCCATCGCCAACGGCCGCAAGAGCAAGAAGGGGACCCTGACCGACCGTTTCGCCCGGGTGCTGCTGGCGGTGCCGGGGCTGGCCAGCCTGGTGGTGGGCCTGGCCCGGCTGCTGGACCGGTACGGGCTGCTGCCCGGGCTGGTCTATGACGCCAGCCCCTTCCACACCAGTCTGTTCATCACCAATATGGCCTCCATCAACATGACCTACATCTACCACCACCTGTACAACTTCGGCACCACCAGCGTATTCGTGGCGCTGGGCCGGATTGAGCGGGCGCTGCAGCCCCTGCCGGGAGGCAAGGTGGGGTACAAGAACCAGCTACCCCTGGGCATCGTCACCGACGAGCGCATCATGGGCGGGGCCAGTTACGCCCGGGTATTCGGGGTGCTGCGCAAGTACCTGAGCGATCCCGCGCTGTTGGAGGAGCCGCCGGAAGCCGTCAAGACCGAGGTGGAGATGCGTCCCGCCCGGCCGGTGGCGGTCAGCTGAGGGGCGGGCCATGGACCCTACCAGCCGCTGCTGGGCCCAGGTGGACCTGGACCAGATCGAAAAGAACTATTTAAGCGCCCGGCGGCGGTTGCCGCCGGGCTGCCGGGTTATTCCGGTGCTCAAGGGCAACGCCTACGGCCTGGGCGCGCTGCCGGTGGCGCGGTTGTTGGCCGGGCTGGGGGCTCAGCTGCTGGCGGTGGCTACCGTGCCCGAGGCGCTGGAGATCAAAAGAGAAGTCAATGCCGGCGTACTGGTGATGGGCATGGCTTCCCTGGACGCCCAGGAGGCCATCCGCCGGGACGTGATCCTCACCGCCTATTCTCCGGAAAGTGCCTGGACCCTATCCCAAGCGGCGGACCGGGCAGGGCGGGCGTGCCGGGTGCATATCAAGGTGAATACCGGGCTCAACCGCCTGGGCTTCGACTGCCGGGACTTGGAGGGCATCGCGGCGGCGGCGGCGCTGCCGGGGCTGAAGGTGGAGGGCGTCTTCACCCATTTGGGGCTGCACGGGCCGGAGCGGGACATGGCCCAACTGGCCGCCTTTGAGCGGGCGGCGGAGGGGCTGGCCCATCAGACCGGGACGCCCCTGCTGGTCCACGCTCTGGACAGCATCGGCCTGGTGCGCTATCCCCAGCAGGCCCTGGGCGGGGTGCGGCTGGGGGCCTGGCTGTACGGGGTGCACCCCAAGGACGTGCCGCCCCAGGAGGACCCGCTGGCCCTGGCCCTGTTCGCCCGGGTGGCCCAGGTATTCACCGCCCCCGCTGGGGCGCTGGTGGGCTACGACGACGGGCATCCCCTGGAGCGGCCCACCCGGATTGCCACCCTGGCCTGCGGCTACGGGGACGGGTATCCCCGGCTGAACGGCCAGGGCTGGGTATGGCTGGGAGGCGGACGGGCCCCGGTGCTGGGGCCGGTGTGCATGGACCAGATGATGGTGGACGTAACCGGGCTGGGCCGGGTAGAGCCGGGGGACGCGGCCCAGCTGCTGGGCGGGCCCATCGGCATAGACGAATACGCCAGCTGGCAGGGGCTCAACCGCAACGAGGCCCTGTGCCGCCTGACCCGCCGGACGCCCAGGCTGTACCTGCGGGGCGGAAAGATCATTCATCAAGAGGGAATGGGCTTATGAAGGAAAAGGACATCATGAACCTGGCCGCTCAGGTGGAGGACTGGATGACCGCCATCCGGCGGCAACTGCATCAGAACCCGGAGCTGGGCTTTGAGGAGGAACAGACCCAGGCGCTGATCTGCGCCAAGCTGGAGGAGCTGGGGGTGGCCTACCAGACCCAGCGCACCTGGGTGGTGGGGCTGATTCAGGGGGACCAGCCGGGGGGCACCGTGGCGCTGCGGGCGGACATGGACGCCCTGCCCCTCACCGAGATGACCCACCTGCCCTTTGGGTCGCGGACGCCGGGCAAGATGCACGCCTGCGGCCACGACGCCCACGTGGCCATCCTGCTGGGGGCGGCCAAGGTGCTGTCGGAGCACCGGGGGGAGCTGGCGGGCAACGTGAAGCTTTTGTTCCAGCCCGCCGAGGAGACGGTGGGGGGCGCAAAGCCCATGGTGGAGGCGGGATGCCTGGAGAATCCCCACGTGGATTGGGCCTTTGGGCTGCACGTGATGCCCCACCTGCCGGTGGGCACGGTGGAGACCCGATTCGGGACGCTAAACGCCTCCACCGACGACCTGAAGGTGACCCTATACGGCAAATCGGGCCACGGCGCCCATCCGGAGGGCGGGGCGGACGCCATCGTGTGCGCCGCCCAGCTGATCACCGCCCTGCAGAGCCTGGTATCCCGGTCCATCGCCCCCACCCAGGCGGCGGCGGTACACTTCGGCATGATCCAGGGCGGGTCCGCCCCCAACGTGCTGTGCGACAAGGTGTGCCTTACGGGCACCCTGCGCACGGTGTCGCCCCCCGTGCGGGCGCGGCTGAAGCGGCGGCTGCGGGAAATGTGCGCCGGGGTGTGCCAGGCCATGGGCTGCACCTGCGAGGTGGACATCGTGCCCGACTACGCCGCCCTGATCAACCATCCCCAGGAGACGAAACTGGTGCTGGACACCGCCGCGGCGCTGCTGGGAGAAACCCACGTATTGGAGGCGGAGAGCCCCAGCATGGGAGCGGAGGACTTTTCCTACTTTATCGAGCATACCCCCGGCGCTTTCTTCCACCTGGGCTGCGCCGACCCGGCCCATATGCCCGCGCCGCCCCTGCACAGCCGGGGCTTTATGCTGGACGAGCGGTGTATGGCCCTGGGCGCGGCCATGGAGGTGGCCCTGGTGAACCGGCTGATCGGGAAGGAGCGGTAGGGCGATGAAGAAAATCTTTCTCTCGGCGGACATCGAGGGCACGGCGGGCATCGTCCACTGGGACGAGACGGAGACCGGCAAGCCCCTGTACGACCGCTTCGCCCGGCAGATGACCCGGGAGGTGGCCGCCGCCTGCCAGGGGGCCATGGCCGCCGGGGCCGGGGAAATCCTGGTGAAGGACGCCCACGATACGGGCCGCAACCTGGACCCGGAACAGCTGCCCCCCTGCGCCCGCATCTTCCGGGGCTGGGGGCGGGACCCCTATTCCATGATGGGGGGCCTGGAGCGGGATTTTGACGGGGTGGTGTTTACCGGCTATCATTCGGCGGCGGACACCGACGGAAACCCCTTGGCCCACACCATGAACCTGGGGATAGACCGGCTGACCATCAACGGGGAAACGGCTCCGGAGCTGCTGATCAACAGCCTGACCGCTGCCTATATGGGGGTGCCGGTGCGCTTCGTCAGCGGGGACGAGGCGCTATGCCGGTGGATGCACCGGATGTGCCCGGGCACGGTCACCGTGGCGACCAACCGGGGCGTGGGCAACGGGGCGGTGTGCCTGCACCCGGACGAGGCGGTGGAGCGAATCCGCGCCGGGGTGGAGGAGGCGCTTTACAGGCCCAAGGCGGAGTGCCTGTTCCCCCTGCCGGAGGCGTTCGAGGTGGAGGTGCGCTACCGCCAGCACTTCATGGCCCACCGGGCCGGGTTCTATCCGGGGGCCAGGCAGACCGGTCCCCGCACGGTGGCCTTCCGGCATAACGACTACTTCCAGGTTTTGACATTTTTCGCCTTTGTCTTGTAAAGGACAAATCCCCTGTGCTATAATGATGAAGGATGTGGTGAAATGGCTAAGATTCGGCCCATCCGTCCCGGCGGGACGTTGGGCTTTGTAGGGCCCTCGGGGGCCGCGCCGGAGCCCCTGGACGTGGAACGGGCGGCGCAGATGGCCCGGGATTGGGGTTATGGGGTCAAAATCGGCCCCAGCGCCACGGCCCGGTACGGCTACCTGTCGGGAGAGGACCCGCTGCGGGCGGGCGACCTGAACCGGATGTTTCAGGATGAGGACGTGGACGGGGTGGTATGCGTTCGGGGCGGCTACGGCCTGCCCCGCATACTGGACCGGCTGGATTACCCGGCCATCGCCCGGTCGGGGAAGGGCCTGCTGGGCTATTCGGACATCACCGCCCTGCACCTGGCGCTGTGGACGCACTGCCAGCTGCCCAGCCTCCACGGCCCCATGCCCACCACCGAGTGGGTGCGCCCCGGCTTTGCGGGGTTCACCCAGGACAGCCTGACGGCGCTGCTGGAGGACCGGCAAACGGGCAAACCTCTAGCCAATCCGCCGGGCTGCGCCCAGCCTCAGGCGCTGCGGGGAGGCTGCTGCGAGGGAGTGCTGGTGGGGGGCAACCTGTCCCTGGTGTGCGCCCTGATGGGTACGCCCCACATGCCCGACCTGCGGGGCAAGATATTGCTGCTGGAGGACGTGGACGAATACCTGTACCGCATCGACCGGATGCTGACCCAGCTGCGCCTGGCCGGGGCATTCTCCGCCTGCGCCGGGGTGGTGCTGGGCGCCTTCACCCGGTGCGAGCCCCAATACCCGGACCGGTCCCTCACCCTGGAGCAGATCCTTCAGGACTGCGTGGCGGAGGGGGCCAAGGGCCCGGTGCTCAGCGGGTTGATGATCGGGCACTGCCGGGAGAAGATTTCCCTGGCCCTGGGGGTGCGCTACCGTCTGGACGCAGCGGCGGGGACCTTGACGCCCCTGGAATCCCCCTTCGGCCATTGAACTTTAGACGGTTTTTTTCCGTCTAAGACAAAAACTGGCTTACCACGGATATTGATTGGGAGGGAAAGGTATGAAGATGGCAAAACGGATAGCCGCCGCGCTGCTGGCCCTCATGCTGGCGCTGCCCGCCGTAGCGCTGGCCCAGATAGACGGGCGCAGCGACCATGGCGCCTTTGCGGTGGAACTGGGCGACAAGGTGTACGTGGTGCTGAACGAGAATACCCTGTACAGCGTCCCCAGCGAGGGCGGCCAGATGACCGTGGTAGATTCGGGCAGCTATCTGGACGAGCTGGTGACGGCCAACGGCGTGCTGTACTACCTGCGTACCGACGACGGGGTGACCAACATCATGCGGGTGGATCCGGACGGCAGCGTGGTGATCCTGTGCGCCTTTGAAAAGGACGTAGTGGTGAACCAACTGAGCTGGTACGACGACGTGCTCTACGTGCTGGCCAGCAACCGCCTGTACATCGTGGACCCCAACAACGGCGATACCCAGATACTGTGCGAGGAACAGTTGGACGAGTACGCCATCGTCAACGATGTGATCTTCTACGTATCCGCTACCGACATCAAGACCTATGAGCGCAACGCCCCCGCCCAGACCAACGCGGACGGCACCGTGGCCGATCCCCAGGTGCTGCGCCAGTCGGCGGGCGCTCTGTGGTGCATGAGCATCCTGGGCACCAGCCCGGAGAAGCTGGTGGACGAGGGCATTACCAACCTGCGGGCCTACGCCAACTACCTGTTCTTCCACAACCTGTCGGATAACTACATCATGGGCTCCACTACCGATATGTGGCTGGAAGGCAAGCTGTACCGCTACAACATCGAGACCCAGCAGACCGCCTCCCTGAACCTGGACTACGATTGGGATTATTTCCCCACCGACGCGGGCCTGGTGGTATACACCAGCCAGGATATCTCCCTGTATCCCCTTACCGGCGGCGAGGCCACCCAGCTGATGCAGCCTGAGGCCCGTACCGTGCTCACCGCGGCGGGGAGCAACGCCTACGTGTACGAGTACACCTACGCCAAGCTGACCCGGCTGCCCCTGGACGGCTCCGGCGCGGTGACCCTGGTGGACGACAGCGACGTGCTGCCCAGCACCGCCGATGCGGGAGAGGATACCGTGCTGGTGGACGAGGCGGGAGAGGACGCCATCACCACCGAGGAGGGGACTACGGACGTCACCTACGACGACGAGAGCGGCACCACCTCCGCGGGCACCGATTCCAGCTATATCTTCCCCAACTCTTCCACCAAAAAATTGACCCGCAGCCAGGTGCTGGCTATCGACAAATCCCTGTGGGGCTACGCCCGCAACGAGATTTACGCCCGCCACGGCTACGAGTTCCAGAAGGGCAAGTACGCTACCTACTTCGCCAAGAAGAGCTGGTATAAGCCCGGCGGCTTCTCCACCGGCTCGCTGAACTCCATCGAGTGGTACAACATGGAATTGATCAAGGGATTGGAACAGGAATACGGCCTGCTCAGTTCCTCCAGCTCCTCCAGCAGCAGCAATTCCTCGGCCAAGAACAACTACTACATCCTCAAGGAGGCCTCCAGCCGCAAGCTGACCAAGAAGTACCTGCGCAAAAAGCTGGGTAGCAAGAGCAAGTACGCTTTGGCCCGCAACGAAATTCTGGCCCGCCATGGCTACGTGTTCAAGACCGCCAAGTACAAGAAGTACTTCAATAACCAGAAGTGGTACTCCCCCGGCGGGTATTCTTCCAGCAAGGTGAGCAGCATCGAGTGGTACAACATCGAATTGCTTAAGGAACTGGAAAACAAATAGGACACGGCTCCCGGGCTGCCGCGCCGGTGCGCGGCAGCCCTTTTACGTGGAAGCCGGAAGAAGGGGGAAGAAAAACGCCATGAAGCTCAACTACGACTGTATGATCTGCCAACTGAACAAGGAGCTGGACCTGGCTCGGGGCATCGTCCCGGAGGCGCGCCGGGTAGCCTTTCTCAAGGAGGTCTTCCAGGCCATGGGTCAGGTGGACATAGGCTGCGCCAGCCCCGCCATTACCCCCCTGCTGGACCAGGTGAACGCCCGCTACGGCTTTGCCCGGCCCGACTACGAGCCCCTGAAGAAGCGCTATAACGACCGGATGATGGCCATATTGCCCCAGCTGCGCCGCCGGGTGGAGGCCTGCGCCGACCCGCTGGCCCAGGCCATCAAGCTGTCCCGTGCGGGCAACTATATCGATTTCGGCGCGTTCAAGGCCATCGACGACGGCCAATTGGACGCCCTGATCCAGCGGGCCTGGGATGAGGCCCTGGACCCGGCGGAGTACGCCGCCCTCACCGCCGACCTGGCCCGGGCGGCGCGGTTGACCTACGTCACGGACAACTGCGGCGAGGTGGTGCTGGACGGGCTGGTGCTGGAGCAGCTGGCCCGCCGCTTTCCCCAGCTGGAGATGACCGCGCTCACCCGGGGCGGCCCGGTGCTCAACGACGCCACCGAGGCCGACGCCCGGTACGTGGGCCTGGACCGGTACGCCCGGATCGCCGGCAACGGCTCCGACCTGGCGGGCTGCCAGATGTCCCGCATATCGCCCCAGGCCCGCCAGCTGCTGGAGGGAAGCGACGTGATCATCGCCAAGGGCATGGCCAACTTTGAAACGCTATGCGCCTGTGGTCTCAACGTGTATTACCTGTTCCTGTGCAAGTGCGATTACTTCGCCCGGCGGCTGAGCGTGCCCCTGATGACCGGTATGCTGGTCAACGAAAGGCGCATGAACCTGGCGGGCTGAGGCACGCCCCGCCGGGTGGGGAAAGGGAATTTTAGCCGGGACTTTCCGGATCGGGGGACCAATTTTAACCGGCGGGGGCTATAATGGAAAAAAATCCCATGGAGGGGAAAAACCACAGCGGGAGGGGCATACCATGGGGAAACTGCCGTATGACGCTTACATTTTCGACCTGGACGGCACCATGACCCAGTCGGAACCGGGCATCGTGAAATCCGTCCAATATGCATTGGATAAGTTGGGGGTGGAGGGCTACGACCGGCAGAGCCTGCGCTTTGTGGTGGGGCCGCCCCTGATGTACAGCTTTCACCAGGTCATCGGGCTGAGCCAGCAGGACGCCTACCGGGCCATCGACCTGTATCGGGAACGCTATTCGGCAAAGGGCTGGTTGGAGAACTCGGTGTATACAGGCATTCCCGCCATGCTGCGCAGCTTAAAGGCTCAGGGAGCCTATCTGGCGGTGGCTACCGCCAAGCCGGAGCACTTTGCCCGCAAGGTGCTGGACCACTTTGGCTTGAGCAAATACTTCGACGGTTTAGCCGCGCCCCGGGACGAGGACGAGAGCCGGTTCAAGGAGCGGCTGGTGCGCCGGGTGCTGCCCCAGGGCGCCCGGGGGTGCATGGTGGGGGACAGGAACCTGGACGTGCAGGCGGGACAGGCCTGCGGATTGGATACCGTGGGCGCGCTGTACGGCTATGGAAGCCGGGAAGAACTGGAAAAGGCGGGAGCCACCTATATCGCCCGGGACGTGGAGCACCTGTCCCGTATTCTGCTGGGGGACCAGCCCCTTTCTCCCGGCAAGTTCATCACCCTGGAGGGCTGCGATGGGTGCGGGAAATCCACCCAGCACCATTTGCTGGCCCAGTGCCTGGAGGAGATGGGCCACCAGGTGGTGGTCACCCGGGAGCCGGGGGGCTGCCCCATCTCCGAGCGCATCCGGGATATCGTGCTGGACGCCCGGGAGGAGGGCATGAGCGACTTGTGCGAGGCGCTGTTGTTTGCCGCCGCCCGTACCCAGCACGTGCATCAGGTGATTCGCCCCGCCCTGGCGGCGGGCAAGGCGGTGCTGTGCGACCGCTTTGTGGATTCCTCTTTGGTATACCAGGGCGTGGGCCGGGGATTGGGCCCGGTGGTGGAAAAGATCAACCAGGCGGCGGTGGATGGGTGTATGCCCGATCTGACCATCCTGCTGGACATTGATCCCCACGCGGCGATGGCTCGCCGGACCGCCGCCAGCAGCCCGGACCGCATCGAGAAGGCGCCCCTGGAGTTTGTGGACCGGGTGTACCGGGCATACCGGGAGCTGGCCGCCGCCCAGCCCCAGCGCTACCGGATTGTGGATGCAGGGGGGGACCCCCGGCAGGTGTTCGCCCGCATTCGGGAAATCGTGGCCGCGGAGGTATGATTCCCCCGCGTTTAGGAGGTTTACGCCATGGAAAAGGGCCAGGAAAAACGCTGTTATTATTGCTTTGAACGGTTGAACGCCCACGGCCAGTGTCCCGCTTGCCATAAGGACCCTAACGCCCCGGTGCCCGAAAACCATCTGGCGCCGGGCACGGTGGTGCGCGGCCGCTTTCAGATGGGCCGGGCCCTGGGGCAGGACGCCCAGGGAATCGTGTACCTGGCCTTGGACCTGAAGACCCAGACCACGGTGCGCATCCGGGAGCTGTTCCCCCGGGGCGCGGTGCAGCGCATGGCGGATGGCTCGGTCCAGGTGCTGCCCGGCGGGGAGGCGGCCTTTGAGCAGGCCATGAGCAAGATGCGCTCCTCGGCGAATACCGGCGACCAACAGCGCCGCCGTGTGTTCTTCGAGTGGGGCGGCACCGGCTATCTTGCCCAGCGCCGGGTGAGCGGACCCGCCCCCGCGCCCCAGGCCGGAGAGGAGGACCAGGACCTTTCCACGGGCAGGATCACCCGCAAGGTGCTTATCCTGGCCGCCGTGGTGGTGCTGGTGGTGGTGGGTGGCATGATCTGGCTGATCTCCGCCGCCCGTACCCCCACCGACGTGACCAATCCCACCGGAGGCCTTACCGACGGCACCTGGGTGGCTCCCACCCCCACGCCTCTGCCCGCCGGGGCGGTCAGCGACCCCGACGACCTGGACATCGTGGACCCGGGCACCCTGGACTGGCGGGAGGAGGAACCCGCCCAGGATTTGGATACCCAGCCCGGCGCCTCCCAGGATGAGGACGACCTGGGCGGATGGGACGACTGGGAGGACTGGGAGGATGACGACTGGACCGGCGAGGATTGGGAGGATGACGACTGGATATACGACGGCCTCTGGACGCCTACCCCCAAGCCTACCCCCACCCCGGCCCCAACCCCGGTGACCAACTACCGCAAGGCCTCCAAGGCGCAGATCGAGGAGTTGCAATGGCGGCTCATCGAACTGGGCTGGCTCCAGCAGGATACCCCCACCGGCCGCTATGACAGCGCTACGGAGAAGGCGGTGGCCGACTTCCAGCGCTATCTGAACCAGCGCTATCACGCCGGCCTCACCGTGGACGGCACTGCCGGCACCCAGACCAATAAGTGGCTCGCCGACGCCGACGCCCCGGTGCGCCCCGCGTCCACGGCTACCCCGGTACCCACGGCCACCCCGGTACCCACGGCTACCCCGGTGCCCACGGCCACCCCGGTGCCCACGGCTACCCCGGTGCCCACGGCCACCCCCGTGCCTACGGCCGCCCCGACGCCTACGCCCACGCCGGAACCCACGCCGGAACCGACACCGGAACCCACGCCGGAGCCCACGCCGGAACCGACACCGGAACCCACGCCGGAACCGACACCGGAACCCACGCCGGAACCGACACCGGAGCCCACGCCGGAGCCCACGCCGGAACCCACCCAGGAACCGGCAGAGGTAGGCACGGTAGACGAAGTGGAGGAACCCTTGAC
>DVHZ01000020.1 GCA_018711685.1 Candidatus Excrementavichristensenella intestinipullorum
CCCACCCTGACCCAGCGCCTGTTTGACGCGGGCGCCCAGTTCACCCGCGTGGTCGAGGAGCCCATGTCCCCGATCCTCAGCTTTCTGCTGACCTTTGTGCTGCCGCTGGTCATCTTTATCGGCATCGGCCAATATATGAACAAAAAGCTGATGGAGCAGGTGGGCGGCAAAAACTCGATGGCCTTTGGCAAAAGCAACGCCAAAGTCTACGTCCAGTCCAGCCAGGGCATCCGATTCAGCGATGTGGCCGGCGAGGACGAGGCCAAGGAGAGCCTGGCCGAGATCGTGGACTACCTGCACGACCCCAAAAAGTACACCGACGTCGGCGCCTCGATGCCCAAGGGCGTGCTGCTGGTAGGCCCTCCGGGCACCGGCAAGACCATGCTGGCCAAGGCGGTAGCCGGAGAAGCGGGCGTTCCCTTCTTTTCCATCTCCGGTTCGGAATTCGTGGAGATGTTCGTGGGTATGGGCGCTTCCAAGGTGCGGGACCTGTTTAAGCAGGCCAAGGAAAAGGCCCCCTGCATCGTGTTCATCGACGAGATCGACGCCATAGGCCAAAAGCGCAATACGGGCGCCGGTATCGGCGGCAACGACGAGCGGGAGCAGACCTTGAACCAGCTGCTCACCGAGATGGACGGGTTTGAGGAAAACACCGGCGTCATCATCCTGGCAGCCACCAACCGGCCCGAATCCCTGGACCCGGCCCTCACCCGGCCCGGCCGCTTCGACCGGCGCGTTCCCGTGGAGCTGCCCGACCTGAAGGGCAGGGAGGCCATCTTGCAGGTACACGCCAAGAAGATCAAGACCGGCAACGACGTGGACTTCCACACCATCGCCCGCATGGCCGCCGGGGCCTCCGGCGCCGAGCTGGCCAACATCATCAACGAGGCCGCGCTGCGGGCGGTGCGCAGCGGGCGCACCATCGTGAACCAGTCGGACCTGGAGGAGAGCGTGGAGGTGGTCATCGCCGGATACCAGAAGAAAAACGCCGTCCTCTCCGACCAGGAGAAGCGATTGGTGGCCTACCACGAGATCGGCCATGCCCTGGTGGCGGCCAAACAGACCGGCTCCGCCCCGGTGCAGAAGATCACCATCATCCCCCGCACCTCCGGCGCGCTGGGCTATACCATGCAGGTGGAGACCGGAGACAAGTACCTGATGACCAAGGAGGAGCTGGAGAACAAGATCGCCACCTACACCGGCGGGCGGGCCGCCGAGGAATTGGTCTTTGGCACCTATACCACCGGCGCATCCAACGATATCGAGCAGGCCACCAAGCTGGCCCGGGCCATGGTCAGCCGGTACGGCATGAGCGACCAGTTCGACATGGTAGCCATGGAGACGGTGAACAACCAGTATTTGGGCGGCGACGCCGCCCTGGCCTGCTCGCCGGATACCCAAAAACAGATCGACCAGAAGGTGGTGGAGCTGGTCAAGAGACAGCACCAAAAGGCCCAAAACATCCTCCAGGAGAACCGGGCCAAATTGGATGAGCTGGCTAACTACCTCTACGAAAAGGAAACCATCACCGGCGAGGAGTTTATGCAGATCCTGACGGGAGGGGACAAGCAATGAGAAGGCGTTCTGGTTTCGGTTGGCTGGAGCTGTTTACCGGCATTTTGCTAATCGCCCTAGGGGCATGGGTATTCGTCAATCCCGGCCACGCCCTGACCAGCATGGTGTTTGCTTACGGCATCGCCGCCGTCATCATGGGCGTGCTGGACATCGTGCTGTATGTTCAGGTGGAAAGATATACCGGCTTTGGCCCCGTCGTCTCCCTGATTTCCGGGATTCTCAGCGTCATGTCCGGCATGCTGCTGTTGCTGTATCCCCAGGCGGGCGCCCTGGTGCTCACCCTGCTGTTCCCCATCTGGTTCATCGCCCACTGCATCGCCCGGCTGGCCCACTTGCCCTACGTGCGGCTGGAGGCGGGGAATGGAATCTTTTACTACGGCCTGGTGACCAACATCATCGGCCTGATCTTGGGCTTTATGATGCTGCTGAAGCCCCTGTTTACCCTGACGGTGATCCGCTATTTCGCCGGCATCTACCTGATCCTACTGGGCATCGACAGCATCGTGATGGCGTTCAGCCCCATGGGGCGCAACAATTGAAAGCCAAGGGCCCCGCCGCTCCCTATCCGGCGGCGGGCCCCTTGGCGGCTTGGGGGAAGCCACCGGCCCGGAGGCTAGCCCTCCGGGGGCAGGAAGCGCTTGACCGCCTCCAGCAGGGCGTCCCGCCGGTTGGGCAGCCGCCCTTCCATCACCTCCTCCAACAGCCGGTTCAGGGTACGGCCTACCCGGGACCCCTTTAGGCCCAGGGCGGTCAGATCGTCCCCCTTGAGGGCCAGATCGGCCAGCCGGCAGGGCGCGCCCTGGGCCAGCAGGCCGTTCAGCAGGGCGCGGGCTTGGGACAGGTCCTCCCCCTGGGCGGCGTGAATGGCCAGCAGGTCCTCCAGGGCCTGCTCCCCCGCCTGCCCCAGCAGCGCCAACAGGGCCCCGCGGCAGGCGGGCGGCGGCTGGTCCCGCATGCGGCACAGCCACTGCACCCGTTCCCGGGTGCGCCGGTCCAGGCGCAGGCGGTCCAGGCAGGCGGCGCTGGCCAGGATATAGCCCATGCGCACGCCGCTTCGCGGGGGGAGCTGGTCTATCCGGCTCAGGTCCCCAGGGCGCAGGGGAGTGACCGCCTCAATTTGGGGGCGGAACCCGGCCAGTACGCCGCCGCAGCGCGGCCCGCACAGCAACTTTTGGTATTCCGCGCCGATCCGCTCGGCGCTGACGTAATTCAAAGCCGCCCAGCCCTGGCGAAGGGCCTGGGCGGTTTGTTCTTCCACAAAAAAATCCAGCTGGGCGGCAAAGCGCAGGCAGCGCAGCATCCGCAGGGCGTCCTCCTCAAAGCGCAGATGGGGCTGCCCCACGCAGCGAATGCGCCGCGCCACCAGGTCCGCCCTGCCGCCAAAGAGGTCCACCAAAGGCCGGTCCGGCCGCAGCGCCATGGCGTTGACGGTGAAATCCCGCCGGGCCAGATCTTCTTCCAGACGGTCCACAAAGCGCACCTGGTCCGGGCGGCGATGGTCGGCGTAGGGGCCGTCCACCCGGTAGGTGGTCACCTCGATGGGCCGCGGGGTCAAAACGGTCAGCGTGCCGTGGCGCGGCCCGGTGTCGATGAGCCGAAGATCCGCCAAAGCGGACCGCATTTGCCCGGGCGTGGCGCTGGTGCAGATGTCCCAGTCGTGGGGGACGCGGCCCAGCAGCAGGTCCCGCACGCAGCCTCCCACGGCCCAGGCCCCATAGCCCGCCCGATCCAGGCGCTCCAGCACATCCAATACCCCCTGAGGCCATTCCATGGAAGCGCCGCCCCCTTTACACGACTTTGCGCCATCCATTATACCATTTCGCCGCCGGCTATGCTATAATGGGGCGTAAAATCAGGGGCCCTTTCGCTGCTAAATGCGGCGAGGGGGCGGAAAGGATGGCTGTAATGCGCTACGAACTGATCGGAACCACCGTGCCGGCGGTGCAGGTGACGTTGGATAGGGGGGAATCCATGGTGACCCAGTCCGGGGCCATGGCCTGGATGACCCAGGATATTCAAATGCAGACCAGCGCCCGGGGCGGGATCATGAAGGGGCTGGGCCGGCTGTTCGCCGGGGAATCCATGTTCCAGTCCACCTATACCAGCGGCAGGGACGGGGAGCAGATTGGCTTTGCCTCCACCGTGCCCGGCGTCATCATCCCCTACGACCTCACCGGCAAGCCCGGCCTCATCTGCCAAAAAGGGGCCTTTCTGTGCGCCCAGCCCACGGTGGATATGAAAGTGGTGTTCACCAAGAAGTTTAGCTCCGGACTGCTGGGCGGCGAGGGTTTCATTCTGCAACAGTTGTCGGGAACCGGTATGGCCTTCCTGGAGGTGGACGGGGACGCGATTGAGCGCACCTTGGCTCCCGGCGAAACCCTGCTGGTGGATACCGGAAACGTGGTGGCCTTTGAGGAAACCGTGTCCTACCAGGTGGAGACGGTGAAGGGCGGCATGAACATATTTTTCGGCGGCGAGGGCCTGTTCCTCACCAGGCTCACCGGCCCGGGCCAGATCATCCTCCAGACCATGTCCTTTAACGATTTTGCCGGCCGCATCATCGCCCTGATGCCGCCCCGGAACAACTGACCCGGAGCGCACCTGCGCGGCGTCCGGTCCCGCCCGCGTTTTCCCGGAGGGCAGTTCCTCCCCGCAGGGGGCCCGGCCGGCCCGCCCGCCCAGCCCGGCC
>DVHZ01000141.1 GCA_018711685.1 Candidatus Excrementavichristensenella intestinipullorum
AAGTGTTGGCCGGTGAAGTTTTTCGGTTGGACCGCACCCCAGGGGGCGGTTCGTGGAGCTGTTCCGTCAGCCCTTGATGCCCGAGGCCACGAAGGCGTCGATGATGTGGCGCTGGAACAGGGCGTAGGCGATGATTACCGGCAGGGAGGCCATGGTGGCGGTGGCCATAAAGGGGCCCCAGTTGTCTCCCACCTCATAATCGGCGAACTGCTTCAGCGCGATGGTCAGGGTGCGGGAGGAGGGGGAGGACAGCACCAGCAAGGGCCAGAAATACAGGTTCCAGGCGTCGATGATGGTGAGGATGGACACCGCCGCGATGGAGGCCTTGCACAGCCCCATCATCACGTGGAAGAAGGCCCACCGGGAGCTGGCGCCCTCGATCCGGGATACCTCGTAATAGGCCTTGGGTATGCCCCGCACCTGCTGGAACAGGAAGAAGAAGGTGGTGGCGCTGGCGGTATAGGGCAGAATGACCGCGCCCCACTGGTTGATCAGCCCCATCTTGCTCACCAGGATATAGTTGGGGATCATGGTGACCTGGAAGGGGATGACCATGGTGATGATGACGAAGTAGAACATCACCGAATTCCACCTGGTCTTATAGTAGCCCAGGGCGAAGGCCCCCATCAGGGCGATGAGCACCTGTAGCACGAAGATGCCCACGGTGGTGGCCACGCTGTTGCACAGCCAGTGGAAGAAATCGTATTCCCGCAGCACGGTGGCGTAATTCTCCCAGGTGATTTGCTGGGGGATCAGGTTGATGCCGCTGGAAAACAGCTCCTTGGGCGCTTTCAAGGAGGAGGAGATCATCCACAGCAGGGGAAAGATGATGATCACCAGCAACACGATGCAAACCAGGTGCAGCGCCGCCTGGGAGAAAAAGCTCTTCTTACTCCTCATGGTAGCCGAACCCTCCCATCGTGCGCATCATGACCAGGGTGATAATCAGGAAGAAGAACGAGGTAAAGCCGGCGATGGCGCTGGCGGTACCGATGTTGTAGTACTTAAAGGCGAACTCATAAATGACGTAGGACAGGTTGGTGGTGGTATAGGCCGGGCCCCCCGAGGTCAGCACGCTGATGGCGGTAAAGGCCCGCTCCGCCGCGAAGATCACCGAGGTGATCACCACGTACACCGTGGTGGGCGCCAACAGGGGCATCTTGATCCGCCAGAAGCATTGCCAGCCGTTGGCCCCGTCGATGCGGGAGGCCTCGATGCAGTCCTGGGAGATGTTCATCATGCCCGCCACGAACAGCAGCATGTTCATGCCCATATATTTCCAGCCGCACACCGCCACCACGGAGTAAAAGGCGGTGCTGCGGTCGGTAAGCCATTTCACCGGTTCCTTGCCCAGCAAGGCCAAAATGTTGTTCAAGAGGCCGTAGGAGGTGGAGAAAATCCATAGCCAGACCATACACACGATGGACAGCGCCAGGATGTTGGGCACGAAGAACAGCCCCTTGTACAGTTCCTGGGCGCGCTTGCTGCGCACGTTCATCAGCATCACCGAGAAGATGAGGGGCAGCACCACGAAAAAGGGAAACAGCCAGGCAATATACTTGAGGGTGTTGACGATGCCCTTGCTGAACATGGTCTTGGTGAACATGTTGGCGTAGTTGCTCAGCCCCACCCAGGAAAATTCCCCCACAAAGTTCCAGTCCGCAAAGCTCAAGATAAAGCTATACACCATGGGCCAGTACTTAAACAGGCCGTAGGCGATGATGACCGGGAGCATCCACAGCCAGAATCCCCTGCTTGTGCGAAGGCGGGGCTTGTTCTGCCGCTTTTCCGCAGCCGCCTGCATTGCCATGTCATCACTTCCTATCGCATGAAATCCCATGAAAACTCATTAATAATCCCCTTATATCCCTTAGCGTTTACCGCCGCCGGGCTTACTTTCCGAACAGGCCGCTGATGCCCTGAACCACTTCCAGCTCCCGCTGGCGGTCGGGGCCGCCGTAGATCTCCAGCACGAACTTGCCCCGATACCCCTTCTCCCGAATGTAGTCGTGGAGGGCGGGCCAGTCGATGATGCCGTCGGTGGGCAGGTTGTGATCGTCGCTGGCGCCCGAGTTGTTGTGAACGTGCAGGGTAATCAATCGGTCCCCGGCGGCGTCCACTTCCCGGTACAGGTCCGCGCCCAGCAGGGGCACATGGCCGATGTCCAGGCAGAAGCCGATGTCCAGCCCCTGGAACAGCTTTTTCTGGTTCTCCAGGGTGGTGTAGATTTCCCCGGGCTCGCCTCCCGGCGGGACGTCCTCGATGGCGATGCGCACGCCCCGGTTGGCGCCGTAGCTCACCGCCCGGCCCACGTACTCCTGCACCGTTTCCAGCTGCGCCATGGGGTAGTTGTATTCCTTGCGGTCCACCGCGTGGAGCACCATCATGGGGCACTCCAGGGCCTGGGCGTATTGAATGGTCTTTTCCAGCATCTGGATGCGCAGCGCCAGGAAGTCCTCCTCCGACGCCGGCCGGTCCTTATAATTGCGGAAGGGCGCGTGGACCGAATGTACCTTCAGGCCATATTCCTTCAGCCATTTTTTCACCTGGCCGATGTCCGGATTGGCCCGGGGGTCCAGGTGTACCGTGTCCGCCCAAATCTCCACTTCCGAAAAGCCCTGGCGGTGGAAGATATCCAGCGCCTCCTGCAGGGGCATATGCTCCAGCGTCCAGGTCGTAGGCACGTACTCGTTCATGTCGTAGCAAAAGCTCATGCCGGATTGCCTCCATCTCTGCGCCGGGAGCCGGCGCGGCCCGAGCCGCGCCGGCCCCCTACCGTCATTTTTTCCCTTGGCCGGGCCCTATTAGCCCGCCATCTCCAGCATCATGTTGCACTCCTCTTCCAGGGCGGTCAGGGTCTCGGTCACGTCGGCGCCCTCCCAGAGGATCTGGTTGCGGGTGTTGATCCACATCCGGTCGATTTCCATACCCACGGAGCCGCCCGGCCAGCACTCCCAGGTCACCGCGTACTGCATGCAGTCGTAGGCGGGAGCCATGTACTCGTTCTGCTCGATCTCGATGTTGGTGGGGCACAGGTAGCCGGAGTTCTCCGCCCAGCCCTTCATGCCGTCGCCCACGGCGTACTCCAGGAAGGACCACACAGCGTCCTTCTTGGCGTCGTCCTGGGTGAAGGAGATCAGCGCCGCGCCGCCGGAGGGCAGCGCCAGGTCGTAGCCCTCGAAGGAGGGGGTCTTGTAGATCTTCACCTCAAAGTCGCTGTAATCCACGATGGTGTTCACAGACATGATGGAGGTGCAGTAGATGGCCAGGTTGCCCGAAGTGAAGGTGGACTGAATCTCGCTGGAGGACAGCGCGGAGGCATAGCCCTGGTTGTACAGGTCCTGCCACATGGTCATGGCCGCGATGGCTCCCTCATTGGTGAAGTCGCAGCGCTGCTTGTCCTCGGTGAGCAGCTGGCCGCCATGGGAGAAGATCAGCGCCTGATCGCCCCAGGCGTCTTCCATGTTGTGAATCTGCACGCCGATGGCGTCGGTCTTTTCCTCGATGACGGCGGCCACCTCGAACACCTCGTCCCAGGTGGTGGGCACGTCTTCCTCGGTGAGGCCGGCTTCACGGAACAGATCCATATTGATGTACATGGGCATAATGCTCACCGCGTAGGGCAGGCCCACCTGCTCCCCGCCGTACTGGGACAGCTCCAGCATACCCTCTTTGAAGTTGCCGTACAGGGCGTCCAGCGCCTCCTGGGAGGGGGCCAGCTCGTCGATGTTGGTGGGGTTGAGCTCGGTGGCGATGTAGTTGAGCAGGTTATAGCCGCCGATGAACACGTCCGGCAGGGGATTGCCCGCCGCCGCGTCGGCGATCATGGACTGCAGCAGGGCGAAATACTCGCCGGATTTGGCGGTCACTTCCACGTGAATGTTGGGGTTGGCCGCCTCAAAGCCCTCGATAACCTCCATCAGGGCCGCCTCGGTGCCGCTGCTCCAGCGGTGCCACAGGTTGATGGTCACTTGGTCCTCCTCAGCGTAGCCCACCGCCGTCATGGACAGCGCCAGGATCAGCGCCAGTGCCAGAGCCGTCAGTTTCTTCGTCATGTTTGTCTCTCTCTCCTTTCTTTATCTTCCGCCCCATATTGCTTTTGTTTTTGGTGGGGTCAGAGATCGTAGCCGCCCCGCCTGCGGAAGTTTAGCGCTTCCGGCGGGGGTTCATGGGGAGCCCCGGGCCGCCCCCCGGCCCCTGTCCTACTCCGGGCTGCCGCCGGACTTGCCCGCGCAGCTGCCCCGTTCCACCAGCTCCGGGTGGCAAAAGTAGTTCAGGTAAGCCCCTTCCTGCTGGGCCTGATGGGACAGCTCCCACAGCACCTTGGCCGCTATGGCGCCGATCTGGGTGCCCTCGTAGGTCACCGAGGTCAGGGGCGGGCGCATTGTGCCGCAGGACGCTGTGTTGTCGAACCCCACCACCCCGATGTCCTGGGAAACCCGCAGGCCGCTGTCTTGAATGGCCCGGTATATGTCCTGGCATACCAAATCGTTGATGCCGAATATGGCGTCCAGCGCCTCTCCCGAGGCGATAAGCGCCTTCACCGCCTGGTAGACTCCGTCCCCGCTCTCCTGGCAATGGGGCAGGATCAACCTGCGCCGCAGGGGAAGCCCCGCCTCCATCAAGGCGCTGACGTAGCCCTGGCACCGGTCGTCGCACACCGCCCGGTTGTGATGAGCCGTGGCCACGAAGGCGATGTGCCGGTATCCCCGCCGGATCAGCCCCTTGGCCGCCAAATAGCCCCCGTAATAGTTGTTCACCGAAACCACCGGTACGTTGATGTAGGGGATCGCCCGGCTGCAAAACACCAGGGGAATCTTCGCCTGGACCAGCCGCCCGTACACCTGGTAGTTCACCTCCGCGTCCTCGCTCACCACGGGGATCATGATGAACCCCGATACCGGCGAGGCCAGCAGGCGGCGGATGTAGTTCTCCTGCTTGTCGATGTCGTCATCGGAATTGCACAGGATCAGGTTGACGCCCTTGGATTGGGCGAAGTTCTCGATGGCCCGGGTAATCTCCACGAATACCGTGGTCATCAGGTTGGGCAAAATCAGCCCCCAGTTTTCCGTTACCGGCACCGTCTCCCCCATGAGGGCGTTGATGTAGGTGCCGCTGCCCTTCTGGGCGTAGAGGATGCCTTCCTTTTCCATCTCCGCGATGGCCTTGTCCAGGGTCACCCGGGAGGTATCCAAGCGCTTGCACAGCTCATGGCGGGAGGGGAGCTTTTCCCCGGGATACATCTTGACCACCATGTCCATCAGCATCCGCTTGATTTCCTTGTATCGCAGCATGTTCTCGTCCCCACCGTGCCCGATATGGCTTAGTCAAGTTGCATCTATACACATTATAAGCCAAGTTCGCCAACAGCACAATAAACTTGCCGTTTTTTAGGCAGCTTTGCCCGATTTTAGGCAACTTCGGGCAGACTCCTTTTTGCTTTTTCTGGCCCGAACCCGGCGTCCCGCCTGCCGGTCCGGCCTTAGCCTTTCCCGCCGCCCCGGGTATTTATTATAGCGCGTAAAAGTAACGGGGCCATCGCGGGCCGGTCAGATGCGCGTAACGGGGCATAAAATTCTCCACATCCCCCGCAATGCCGTTGCCTTAGGTTCATGTAAAACCGGGGAAAGGCCCGCCGCCGGAGTACAAAAAAAGAGCCCGGGGCCGGCCTTTGCGCTTGGCGCAAAGGCCGGCCCCGGGCGGCGAAGCCCCGGATGAATTCATACCGTTTCGGGGACGGGGGTATCCTGGGGGGATAGCGTTCCGGCGTCCATTTTGTAGACCCGGTCGCACAGCGCCTGAATATCTTCCCGGCTGTGGCTGGCCAGCAATATGGTTTTGCCTTGGGCCTTAAAATCCAAAAAGAGCCTGCGCATATCCTCCACCCCTTGATTGTCCAGCCCGTTCATGGGCTCGTCCAGCAGGAGCAGTTCCGGGTCCTCCATGACGGCCTGGGCGATGCCCAGGCGCTGGCGCATCCCCATGGAATATTTGCTCACCCATTTGCGGCTGCCGGGGTCCAAGCCCACCAGTTCCATCACCTGGCGTATGCGCTGGCCGCTGACGCCGCCGTTTATGCCGGCCAGGATTTGCAGGTTGCGGTAGCCGGAATAGTAGGGCAAAAAGCCCGGCGCCTCAATGGTGAGCCCTACGCCCTCCGGCGTCCGCCCGCTCTTGACCGCCTTGCCCCAAACCCGTATCTCCCCGCCGGACAGGGGAATAAAGCCGCAAATGGCCTTCAGCAGCATGGTCTTGCCCGACCCATTCCGGCCCACAATGCCGTGGATGAGCCTTTTTTCAAAGGATACGCTGATCCGGTTCAGCACGGTTTTATCGCCGTATCGTTTGACCACGTCGATGCACTGGATCATAGAAACGCCCTCCAGAATGGTTCTATGGCGCGCCCCGGGACAGTTCGCTGCGGCGTCCTATCCCCAAGGCCGCCGCCAGGTTGAGGAAAAAGCTGCCCCACAGGACGCTCATGGCCAGCGCCGGCCGGGGATAATATGGGTGGTTGCCCGTGTTCAGCAGGGGAAGCCTGCCCAGGGAGGCCACGGACAGCACATAATACCGTACGTCCACGCCGAAATCCATCACCATGTCCAGGAGCAGCATGAGGATGGCGGCCAACAGGCCCGCCTTGCTCCGGGTAACCAGGTTGATGTTGAACATGACCAGGGCGCACACGGTATAGCCGCCCCAGCACAGCGCCATGCTTAGGGCAAAGCAGCGGCGAACCGACCACAGCCTCATGAAATCCCGGCTGAACGGCATGTGGATCCCGTAGCCGTCCGCCATGCTGGTCCTGGCCAAGGTGTTGATAGCCCGTCCCCACCCCCTGCCGTAGTCCAGGCAGTCCCACAGCATCAGGTGCTGCATCGCCAGCAAAGCCAGCAGAAAAATGCCCGCCGCCGCCAGTACGCACAGCAGCTGCCCCACCAGCCAGGGCATCTTTCGCGCACGGGCCAGCACGTACTGCTGCGCCTGATCGTAAAAGGGCGCGTCGCTCAGTATCAGCATCAGGCCGATCCCGGCGATGAGGTAGAACTGGGCGGAGGCGATTAAGTTGCTCATCAGCCCGAAGGCGTTGATGGTTTCCTCATAGTCCAGCAGAAATTCCCTGAGATTTCGGTAATAATCCTTCATCCGGAAAAACAGCAGCGCCAGCACCACGGCGCTCTTGGGGGTGAAGGCCAGCTTGCTCAGGCTGTACCCGCAGGTGCGCAGGCACCGCTTTACGTCAGCCATGCTCCAGCCTCCTTCCAACGCCCGCCCGGAACAGCGCCGCAAACAGCGCCATGCCCCCGCCGAATACCGCCAGCCCGACGCCCAGGTTGGGCCAGAAGTCCAGCCCGGCCAGCCCCTCCGACAGCGCCACCTGGCTCACCCATTTCGGGACCGCCGGAAAGCTCCACGTGATTTCTGTACACAGGCGGGCCAGCAGCATGGGGGACGCCAGGGCGATATAGGGATTGGGCGCAAAGCTGGAGACGGCCAGCCCTACCAGGGCGAAAAAGCCGCCGGCCAGCGCCCGCAGGGCCATCAGTCCCCCCACGTAAAGGCTCCAATGGGCCTGCCGCAGGATATCGGAAAAACCGGCCATGTATTGATAGTCGTACAGGATGGCCTCTTGGGTCAGGCTGCCCACCGGAAGCAGGGCCAGGAAAAACAGCGCCAGCCCCGCCGCTTCCACCAGCGCCCCCGACAGGGCGCAGGCCAAGCACCGGGAGCGAAGGTACCGCTCCCTTCCCGCCCGGGCAATTTGCAGCCAGGCGTAGCCGCTGCGCCAATCGGTGCAAAAGCTGGCCCCCATGGGCAGCGCCGCCAGCACCGGGGCGGCCCAATTCAGGTAGTTGAACGAAAGTCCCCAGTCAAACAGCGTGACTGTGCTGGAGGTGGTGCCGAAAAAGGGGACCTGGGAGAGATAGTACTGCGCGAAATTCGCGGCCACGGCCACCAAAAACCAGATTCCAAACATGCGCTTGACGTCCGGCTTGGTCATGGGCAGCGCCCCTTTCCCCGTCCCATTACAGCACCCGCCCGTTGATGGCGTTTACGTACACCGGCTCCAGGTATTCGTCCCCGCTCATATCCGGGTAAAAGCTCCACACCGGCCGCAGGACGAATTCGCCGTAGGTCTTGGCCGGAACCGCCAGGTATTCATAGCCGATGTAGACGATGGTCACCGGCTGGTTTAGAATCAACCGCTCGTAAAAGCCGTAGAGGGAATCCAGCGCCTGCTCCATGGGCATGGATTCCTTGTAATCCTCAGGACTGGTGCGCTCCAGGATTTCGTACAGGGTGGCGTTGACGCCGGTCTCAAACCAGATCACGCCGTGCTCCGGGACCACGTAGAACAGGCCGCTGCTCCCCAGGCTGTAGTCGCTGAAGGAATTGATGCTGGTGGGCACCTGGTTGCAGATCAATCCGTCGTAGGCAAACATCACCTCAAAAAAATATCCCTCCGCAGGCGGCTGAGGCGTTTCCTCCCGGGGCGTCCACAGCCCATAGGGCTCAAACAGGGCCCGCTGCTCCTCCTGCCGCCGCTGGTCTTCCGCCTGGAGCCTGGCCGTATCCATGGCGGTATAATCCACCAGCATGGGCTCCAGGCCCACGTCCCGGCATAACGCCTCCACCTGGGCCCAGGCATCATCGGGGCTAAAATGCTCCAGCTGGCCCTGGGTGTGGTCGGCGTTTGCGCTCAGGTTGCACATGGCCAGGGTATACTCGATGTCGATCCAATGGGATACGTAGATGGACGCCTCGCTCCCCAGGCCCAGCAGGCTTTTCCCGTCGGGACCGGTATAGTCCACGTCCGGGCCCTTGGGCGGCGCTTCTTCTTCCAGCCAGAACCGGGCGATTTCCTGGTCGGTCCATTGCTTGTACCGCACCCGAAGGGGCTGGGCGTTTTCCACCAGGGGCGGCGCCACGACGGCGTCGAATATCACTTCCACCTTGCCTGCCTGGTGGGTCTGCTCCAGCCGCTGCGCCGCCCCCAACGCCGGCGCCGCTCCCAACAGCATCCATAGGGCCAGCAGCGCCGCGCCAACTCTTTTGTTCATCCGTTGCGCCTCCTTCCTAGGGCCGTCCTCCGAGGAAGATGGCCGGGAGATCGCTCCATAAAAGCCCGCCGCATATCTCCCGGCCATTTCCCTATCTATTGCATTATGGGGCCCACGATCCGCTCATCGAGGCCAGAGCTTGCGTTTCATTATTATTGTACGCCCTAAAGCAGTAGTATTTCCCCACCTCTCCATATCCGGGTTTATAAGCGCAGGTAAAAGGATTTCCGTTATTCGGCAGCATATTAAATTGCTGAACTTCTGTTACCGTAACAGTATTGTTCTTATTCCGTCCTCCGTATTGCACCTTGACTCCGGCGGTTTGGGTTTCAGGGCATACGGTTAAGTGGCCAGTTGATTCCTTCTTATAGGCCTTTGACGTGACGGATTGACCCTTGGGCAAATTCTCCTTGTGATACTCGTAGGCTTCAGCCAATCTGGTTTCACCGGATGGTAAAACCACGATTTTGTGTGTAAGCGCAGACACAGGCACTGCAATAGACAAGCATAAAACAGTACAAAGGCATACCAGTGTTATTTTTCTATATCAATTATATTGCATTTTTCTTGTTTATGTCAATTATATTTTTAAATTTATTGGTTATACTACCTCGTAATCCGTATGTTTTCCTCCATTTCCCGCCTCATCCGGTAAGGCGCGGGGGAATTGGTCAGCGCGAAAGCGCCCCGCGGTCGCGCCGCGGGGCGTTGCTTGTCCATTTTGTCCGGCGAAAAGCCCGGGGGGCGGTTAGTCCTGGATGGGTTCGCCCTGGGCGGGCAGTTTGATCCGGGTGCGGGGGTCCACGGTCTGGCCGTTTTCCATCATTTGGAAAAAGAATCCCACCTGGTCCACCGAGCCGGTGGCGCCCGAGCGGCCCAGCAGGGAGCCCTGGCGCAAGCTGTCCCCCACCGACACGTAGACCTGGGACAGGTGGGCGTACAGGGCGGTGACGCCGCCGCCGTGGTCCACCAGCACGTACTTGCCCAGGCACTGGCCGTCGCCGGTGCAGGGGTCCACCAGGGCCCCGTCCTGGCCGGCGGACTTGGGGTAATCGTGGCCGCAGCCGTCCCCCACCTGGACCACGGTGCCCATGGCGGCGCTGAGCACGTACACCCGCCGCCCGTTGGCGGCAAAGGTGACGCCCTGGTGGTCCGGGCCGTATTCCGTCTGGACGTAGCTGGCCCCGTCCCGGGCCAGGGGCCGGGCGAAGGCGTCCACCGGGTCCACGGCGGTATCCGCCTTTACCAGCAGCCACCGGTCGGCCTCGTCCATCAGCTCCATGGCCTCCAGGCGCACGTTGTTGCCCGCGCCCTGGCTCTCCGCCCCCATCACCAGCTTGGGTTCGGTGCGGGAGTAGAGGATGTAGCTGCCGTCGGGCACGTACACCGCCCGCCAGTACTGGGCGCCCCGGTCCCGCACCTTATGGGTCTGCACGTTGCTGCCCAGGGCCACCTTGCCGTCGATCCGGGCCATGTCCACGTACCACTTGCGGTGGTTCAGGGGGTGCAGGGTGAAGGTGGCCTGGCTGGCCCCGGTGACCACGAAGCGCTGGGTCCGTTCCCCGGTATAGTCCTTTACCACCAGGTTATCGCTCTGGCTGGTGATGCGGCTGCCCTGGCTCAGCGCCTTGGTGGAGCCCAGCAGCCGCAGGGTATATACCCCGTCGGGGATATGGGCCTTTTGCTGGCACACCAGCACCTCCACCACCACCTGCCGCCCGGCGCTGGAGGTCACGGTGAGCTGGGCCGCCCCCACCGCCTGGGCCGATACCAGCCCGGTCTGGTCCACGGTGGCCACGGCGTTGTCCGAGGACAGGTAGGTCATGGCGCCCCCGTCGAAGAAGTTCACCGTCAGCTGGCGGCTGTCCCCGGGGAACAGGAGTATCTGGGTGCTGGATACCTCGCAGCTCACCTTGCGCACCTGGCGGCTGCGGTACATTTCCTGCTGGGAAGAGGTGGGCTGGTTGCGCACCTCCTGGTTGAACCAGCCGCCCTGGTACACCGGGTCCTCCCCGTCCAGGCCGGTCTGCTCCAGGGGTTGGTCCTGGGTGGTCTCCTCCCAGCGCCCCGAGCCCTCCTGGCAATGGGGGCCGCTCTGCTCCTGGGCGGCGGCATACCAGCCCTGGGCCTGGGTATTGTAGTACACATAGCGGGTATAGCGCCAGGAAAAGTGGTCCTGGGTCAGGGTGCGGGTTTGCCGCTCCACCTCCAGGCCCTGGGCCGCCTGGATGGGCTGGCTCTGCCACGGGCTCCAGGGCCCATATTCGGCGGCGGCCACCGATTTCAGCGCCCCCTGAGCCCCGCCTTGCTCCGCCGCCCGGGCCCCCGGCCCCGCCGGCGCGCCCAGGGCCCAGGCGGCCAGGCATGCCCACAAAAACAGGGGAAGAAGCAGCGCCCGAATCCCTTTGCGCATACTTCTCCCCCCCTCGTGCCGTTATGGCCCAGCTACAGCAGCATCGCCTTGAACCGGAGCAGGCCGTCCTCTCCCGCCTGGGCGATCCCGGCAAAATCATCTTCTACATAGACGCGCGCCAGTTCCCCCGGGTTCAATCCATCCGGGGCGGGCACGGGATTTCCATGGCTCGCCGGCCGCCGCCAACGCCCCGCCAGCCTGGCCTGGGGCAGGTGGGCCAGGGGCGCGTCCAGGGGATACAGGGCTCCCTCCAGGGCGCCGGGCCGGGCCAGTTCCTCCAGGGTTATGGCCCCATCCAGGGCAAAGCACCCCGCCCGGGCGCGCAGCAGAAAGCTCATGTGCCCGCCGCAGCCCAGCATTTCCCCCAGGTCCCGCATCAGGGTGCGCACATACACGCCCTTGCGGCACACCACCCGCAGCATATGTCGATTATAGCCGCTAGGCCCCAGATAGTCAAGGGACTGGACGAACACCGGCCGGGGCTCCACCTGCACCGCCTGGCCCGCCCGGGCCAGCTGGTACAGCCGCTTGCCCTGGCGCTTCAGGGCGGAATAGGCGGGGGGCGTCTGGAGGATGGCCCCGGTGAGGGCGGGCAGCGCTGCCTCAATCTGCTCCGCCGTAGGCGCTCCCGGACGCCGGGCCACCACATGGCCGGTGGCGTCCTGGGTATCGGTTTCGATGCCCAGGCATACCTCGGCGATATATTCCTTTTCCTTGTCGATGAAATAATCGAACAGGCGGGTGGCCTTGCCCACGCAGATGGGCAGCACCCCCGCCGCCTCCGGGTCCAGGGTGCCGCCGTGGCCCGTCTTGACCCCTTTGGGCAGCAGCCGCCGCAGGAACACCACCGCGTCGGAGGAGGTCATGCCCGGGGGCTTGAGCAGGTTGACAAACCCGTCCATCAGCCCTGAAGCGCCTGGAGCACCGCCTGGATGGCCTGAGGCGCGGCCTGATCCACCGGGCATTTCAGGTTCATGCCCGCGGCGTTGCGGTGGCCGCCGCCCTGGAAGGCGCTGGCGATGCGGGCCACGTCGAAGCTGCCCACCGAGCGCAGGCTGAACTTGGTGGTGGCGCCCCCGTCCCGGGACTCCACCGTCATGGCCACCTCCACCCCCTCCATGTCGGACAGGGCGTTGACGATGCCCTCGGTGTCCTCCGGGCGGGCGCCGCAGGCGTCGAACAGGCGCTGGGGGATTTCCGCCACCGCCAGCCGGCCGCCGGCGTAGCGCTTCATGCCCCCGATGGCCAGGCCCAGCAGCCGCAGCCGGGGTTCCGAGCGCATCCGGAAGGTGAGCCGGGAATAGCGCTCCAGGTCCAGCCCCGCCTCCAGCAGCCGGGCCATCGCCCGGCAGGATTCGGGCGTGGTGTTGGAAAAGCTGAAGTTGCCCGTATCGGTGGAGATGGCCACGTACAGGTACAGCGCCATATCCCCCTCAAAGGACATGCCCAGCTGGTCCAGCAGCCGGACCACCAGCATCCCCGTAGCCGGCGCATGGCCGTCCACCACCGACACCGGGGCGTAGCCCGGGTTGGTCTCGTGGTGGTCCAGCAGCGCCCAGTCCTTTACCCGGCCGCTGAGGGCGCCCCGGTCCCCCGCCCGCTCAAAGGCGGCCACGTCCTCGAACAGCAACGCCTGGGGCTCAAAGGGCAGTTGGTCCGCCGGAAGCACCCATTCCTTGCCCGGCAGAAAATCGTACATGTGGGGCACGCCGTCCTGGCTGCATATGCAGGCCCGCTTGCCCATCCTGTCCAGCATCAGTTTCAGCGCCAACGCGCTGCCCAAAGCGTCCCCGTCGGGATTTACGTGGGGGATGACGGCGATATGGTCCCGCTCCCTCAGCCACTGGGCCAGCTCAGCTATCCTCGCCATGAATATTCTGCTCCTTTAGTATGCGGTTGATCTTGTCGGCGTAGGCGATGTTGTCGTCCCGCTCGAAGATCAGCTCCGGGGTATAGCGCAGGTCCACCCCGCGCCCCAGCTCCCGCCGGATAAACCCCGACGCCTTCTTCAGCGCCGCCATCATCGCGTCCCGCCTGTCCTCCTCCAGCACGCTCACCCGCACCTTGCAGTAGCGCAGGTCCCGGGTCACCTCGCAGCGCACGATGGACCAGGTGCCCCCGATGCGGGGATCGTTGAGCTGGTCCCGGATGATCCGGTCCAGCTCCCGCCGCACCTCTTCGCTGATGCGGTCGGTTCGCTCATATCCTGCCATATGCCTCTCCTAACTCAAAGGGGCGGGGAGTGCTCCCCGCCCCGCAGTCCTTTGCCGCTTCACATCCCGTTCTCCCGGCGCTGCCGGAAGTGCGGGCCGCTGCCGCCTAACCGGCTGCCCGGGACGGCGGCCCGCCCTTTGCCTGGGCGGAGGGGCTGTGCGCCGCCTCAGGCGGGCTCCACTTCCTCCATCTGGAAGCACTCGATCACGTCGCCCTCTTTGACGTCGTTGTAGTTCTCCAGGCCGATGCCGCATTCGTAGCCGGCGGCCACTTCCTTGGCGTCGTCCTTGAACCGCTTCAGGGACTCGATCTTGCTCTCCTGGACCACCACGTTATCCCGCAGCAGCCGCGCCTTGGCGTTGCGCACGATCTTGCCGTCGGTGACGTAGCTGCCCGCGATCATGCCCACGCCGCTCACCCGGAAGGTCTGGCGCACCTGGGCGGTGCCCAGCGTCACTTCCTTGTACTTGGGCGCCAGCATGCCCTTCATGGCGGCCTGAATCTCCTCGATGGCGTTGTAGATCACCCGGTACAGCCGGATGTCCACCTTCTCCCGCTCGGCCACGTCCCGCACCGCGTTGTCCATGCGCACGTTGAAGCCGATGATGATGGCGCCGGACACCGAAGCCAGCATCACGTCGGATTCGTTGATGGCGCCCACCGCGCCGTGGATGCAGCGCACCCGCACCTCGTCGTTGGACAGCTTCTCCAGGGACTGCTTCACCGCTTCCACCGAGCCCTGGACGTCGGCCTTGATGATCAGGTTCAGGTCCTTGATCTGGCCGGCCTGGATCTGGTTGAACAGGTCGTCCAGGGTGGTCTTCTGCTGGGTCTTGATGAGGGCGGCCCGCAGCTTATCCTTGCGCTCCTCGGCTACCTGGCGGCTCAGCTTGTCGTCGTCCACGGCGGACATGGTGTCTCCCGCGTCGGGCACGTCGCCAAAGCCCACAACCTCCACCGGGTCGGAGGGGCCCGCGCTCTTCACCCGCTCGCCCCGGTCGTTCACCAGGGCGCGGATGCGGCCGTAGGCGGTGCCCGCCACCACCATGTCCCCCACCCGCAGGGTGCCGTTCTTGATGAGCACCGTGGCCACCGGGCCCCGGCTCTTGTCCAACCGCGCCTCGATGATGATGCCCCGGGCCTTGCGGTTGGGGTTGGCCCGGAAGTTGTTCATTTCCGCCACCAGCAGGATCATCTCCAGCAGCTGGTCCACGCCCTCGCCGGTGAGGGCGGACACCGGCACCATGATGGTGTCGCCGCCCCACTCCTCGGCCACCAGGCCGTACTCGGTGAGCTGCTCCTTGATGCGCTCCGGGTTGGCTGCGGGCTTATCCATCTTGTTGATGGCCACGATGATGGGCACTCCCGCCGCCTTGGCGTGGTTGATGGCCTCGATGGTCTGAGGCATGACCCCGTCGTCCGCCGCCACCACCAGCACGGCGATGTCGGTGGCCTGAGCGCCCCGGGCCCGCATGGCGGTAAAGGCCTCGTGGCCCGGCGTGTCCAGGAAGGTGATGGGCTGGCCCTTCACCCGCACGGTGTACGCGCCGATGTGCTGGGTGATGCCTCCCGCCTCCCCGGCGGTGACCCGGGTATTGCGGATGTAGTCCAGCAGGCTGGTCTTGCCGTGGTCCACGTGGCCCATGATGGTCACCGCGGGAGCCCTGGGCTGCAGGTCCTCCTCGGCGTCCTCAAAGTCCTCTTCCTCCAGCACGTCCTCCGCCGTCTGGGCCAGCTTCATCTCCAGCTCAATGCCGAACTCCTGGCACACCAGCTGGGCGGTATCGAAGTCCAGCTCGTTGTTGATGGTGGCCATGATGCCCAGCAGCATCAGCTTCTTGATGATCTCCCCGGCGGGCTTGCCGATGCGCTCGGTCAGGTCCTTCACGGTAATGGTCTCCGCCGTCATGTAGGCCTTCTCGATCTTCACCGGTTCCGGCTTAAAGGCGGGCTGCTGCACCTTCTTGCGCCGCTTGCCCCGCACGAACTCGTCGTCCACCCCAAAGGAGGCGCTGCCCCGCAGGTTCTGCCGGCTCTTGCCCCGTGCCCGCTCCGGGTCGTTCTGGCGCTGGTATTGCTTCTTGTTGGGGTCGTAGTTGGACACCCGCTCCTTCTCCATGGTGGGGGTGAGCTCCGGGCCCTTGCGCCCGCCAAACCCGCCCCGGCCGCCGCCGGCGCGCATACCGCCGCCCATGGGAGGACGGCTTCCAAAGCCGCCCTGGGCGGGACGGCCGAAGCCGCCGCCCTGCTGGCCCTGACCCGGGCCCCGGTTAAAGCCGCCCTGGGGCCGCTGTTGGCCCGGCTGGGCGGGACGGCCATAGCCGCCCTGCTGGCCCCCCTGCCCCGGCTGCGCCGGACGGCCATAGGGGCCCTGGGGCCGCTGCTGGCCCGGCTGCACCGGACGGCCGTAGGGGCCCTGTTGCCCGGGCTGCGCCGGACGGCCGTAGGGGCCCTGCTGCCCGGGCTGCACCGGACGGCCATAGGGACCGCGCTGGCCGGGAGCCGTCGGACGCGGACCCTGACCCGGACGGGGCTGGACGCCCTGGGCCGGACCGGCCTGGGCCGGCCGGACCCCCTGGGCGCTTCCCGCGCCCTGGGGCGCCCCAGCGGCGCTCTGGGTCGGAGCTGCGGCAACGTTCTGGGCCGGGGCGGCAGCGCTCTGTGCCGGAGCCGCGGCGCTCTGGGCCGGAGCTGCGGCGCTCTGGGCCGGAGCTGCGGCGCTCTGGGCCGAAGCCGGGGCGGCCGGGGCCTTTGCCGCCGGGGCGCTCTGGGCCGGGGCCTTTGCCGCCTCCGCCGCAACGGCGGGGGCCTTGGGAGCCGGGGCGACAGGCGCAGGCTCGGGCACCTGTTCGGTGGAATAGGCGGTCATGAAGGCCGCTGCCGCTTCGTATTGCTTGGACAGCGCTTCCCGCTCCGCCTGTTCCTTGCGCTCGCGTTCCTGGCGGGCCATGTCTTCCGACGTCTTTTTCAGCAGCCGTAACGACTCCAGAGCCCGTTTTCTGGACTGGCTCACCGTGCCCAGCAAATTTTCCGCGTTCGCGCTCAATTCCTTGGTAGCATCCTGCAGCCTGACTTTGGTCATTCCCTTCATGCACCCCCGCATTCCCTCTGTTGGTCCGTCCCCATGGGGCCCTATGATTCAATATACCCTGGGCTTTCGCCCGTCAAACCCGATTTTGGGGGCAATCAGCCCCCCCGCTGGTCCGGTTCCGGGGCCTAAGGCCCCGTTTCCTCCCCTTCATCCAGTCCCTGCGCTCCGCCTCCGCCCTTTCGGCCCGGTCCGCCGCAAGGGCGGTTCTGGTGCGCCTCCAGCAGTTGGATGAGCCGGGTAGCGAAGCCCGGATCGGTCACCGCCGCCGCCATGCGGCCGGGCTTTCCGATGGCCTGGCCCAAGCTGCCCTGGGGCAGCTGGAACAGCCTGGCTCCGGCGAAGCGGCAGGCGTCCTCCATGGCCTTGCGGGAGGCGGGGGATATCCCCTCGTCCACCAGGCACAGGGGCGCGCCCTGGCGCTTCACCGCCTGCTCGCAGCCCTCCAGGCCGCTCTTCAGCCTGCCCGCCCGGGCGCACAGGCCCAGCAGGTTCAGCACGTCTTTGGGCATAGCGCCTCCAGTTTGCCCGTCAGTTCCTCGTAAACCGCCTCCTCGATGGAGGCGTCCAGGGCCCTGGACAGGCTCTTTTGCTTGCGGGCCTTCTTCAGGCATTCCGGGTCAAGGCACAGGTACGCGCCGCGGCCCGGCTTTTTGCCGGTAGGGTCCAGGGTGATCTCCCCTTCCGGGGATTTCACCACCCGCAAAAGCTCCTTCTTGGGTTTCATCTCCCGGCACCCAACGCACATGCGCTGAGGCTGCTTGCGTACCTTCGGCGGCATGGCTACGCTTCCTCCGCAGCCTGGCTCTGCCCGGCGGCCTGACCCTGCGCCCCGTCCTGACCCTGCCCGGCGGCCTGGTTCTGCTCCAGGGCCTGTTCGGCCTGGCTCTGGCTCTTGATGTCGATCTTCCAGCCGGTGAGCTTGGCGGCCAGGCGGGCGTTCTGCCCCTCCTTGCCGATGGCCAGGGAGAGCTGATCGTCCGGCACCACCACGCGGCAGCTCTTGCCGCCGTCTAAGAGCGTGGCCGAGACCACGTCCGCCGGGGACAAGGCCGCGGCGACAAACTGGGCCATATCGTCCGAATAGAGCACGATGTCGATCTTCTCGCCGCCCAGCTCCTGCACGATGGCGCCCACCCGGGCGCCCCGGGGGCCGACGCACGCGCCGATGGGGTCGACGTTCTGCTCCTTGGTCCCCACGGCGATCTTGGTGCGGCTGCCCGCCTCCCGCGCGACCGAGTAGACCAGCACGGTGCCGTCGGCAATCTCGGGCACCTCCAGCTCAAACAGGCGCTTGACCAGCCCCGGGTGGGTGCGGGAGAGCAGCACCTGCGGCCCCCGAGCGCCCCGGCGCACCTCCACCACGTAGACCTTGATCCGCTGCCCTTCCCGCAGCTGCTCGCCCGGCGCCTGCTCCCCGGCGCCCAGGACGGCCTCGGTCTTCTCCCCCTCGCTGACCACGTCGAGGATGACGTTGCCCGTGCGCGGGTCGACCCGGGTGACCACGCCGGTGAGAATCTCATGCTCCCGGGAGGAGAACTCGGAGAGGACCATGCCCCGCTCAGCCTCCCGGATGCCCTGGATGATCACCTGCTTGGCCGTCTGGGCGGCGATGCGGCCGAAATCCCGGGTTTCGATATCGATGTCCACCGTGTCGCCGATGACGGCGGTTTTGTCGTACTTCTTCGCCTCTTCCGGGTCGATCTCCTCCATGGGGTCGTAGATATCGTCGGTCACCGTCTTGCGAATGAACATGCGGATGGTCTTCTTCTCCGCGTCCGGCTCGACAAAGACGTTCTCCGGCGCGCCGGGATTGTCCCGGCGGTAGGCGGTGAGCAGCGCCTGGGCGACCTTGTCGAGCATGTAGTCCACGGGGATGCCCTTTTCCTTCTCCAGCTGCTCCAGCGCGTCAAAAAATTCTGCGTTCATCTTTCTCTCTCACTCCTTGCGGCCAGTCGGCCGGATGCTAAAATTCGGGCGACAGGTTGACCTGCGCCACGTCCGCCCGGGCAAAGGTGCGCCTTTGCCCCCCGTCGTCCTCAATCTCCAGCGCGCCGTCCTCGCCCCGGGCGCACAGGCGGCCCTCCAGCTCCTTGGCGCCGTCTATCGCCCGGTAAAAGCGCAGGCGCACGCGCTCACCCAGGCATTCATCAAAATGCTCCGGCCGGGTCAGGCGGCGGGTCAGCCCGGCGGAGGAGACGCACAGGGTGTAGGACGGCAGCGAGTCAAACGCCCGATCGTCCAGCAGCGGGTCGAGATAGCGGCTGATGGCCTCACACGCGTTGAGGTCGGCCGGGTGCCGCCCCCGGTCGATGGCCACGGTCAGGTAATACTGCCCGCCTTCTTTTTCAAACGTCACGTCCCACAGCCGCACGCCCTGACGCACGATCTCCGGCCCGGCCAGCTCCCGCACCCGGCGGCACACTTCCTTTGCCTGCATCGTCTCCTCCTTTCAACAAGAAAGAGTGGGTTGCCCCACTCTTACCATACCACTTCAAATCATACCATACTCTGGGTATTATACCACTACCCGCCGCGCTTTGCAAGGCCCGGCGGCAAATTTTTGCGAAAAGGCGGCGGTTTGCCCGGCTGCGGCCGCGGGGCCTTCCCTCTATCTGTCATCCCGACGGAGCCCGAAGGGCGACCCACGGGATCTCCAACTCGGAATCGCTGCTGTTTTTTAGAAGGCAGTGCCCTGCCTTGGGGCAGACCACACGAAGGAATCCCTGTCCTTTGGGAAACAACCTTCG
>DVHZ01000142.1 GCA_018711685.1 Candidatus Excrementavichristensenella intestinipullorum
ACCGCCATCCTCGCTGGCGCGTAGGTGAAGCAACGGCCACTAGTGGCGCGGTGGCGACTGCCGCTGCGCCGTTTCAGGCAGTTGTGGGGATGCGGTGGGGCGCAAAAATTCGGCGAATGGGGTCGTTGACCCGGCGCCGGGGGCGCTGCGGTGCCGAAAGCTCCGTCTCGGCTCACCGTCAAGAGTCTGCCCGCAGGGGGGCTGGCCCGGCAGCGCCCTATCTGCCCTCTCCGCAAAATACCTGGGCCCTTTTTCATTTTTTCCCCTTTCCTTTTTTCCGCCGATTGATTATAATGTAACATAAGGACCTTATTCCCCACACCAGAGAGGAGCGTGACCCCTCATGACGGCACAAAAAATTATGGAGCTGCTGGAAGGACGGCTGCTGTGCGGACAGCTCCCCCAGGAAGAGATCCATTCGGCTTGCGGCTCGGACATGATGAGCGACGTGCTGGCCTTCCCCAAGGAGCGCATGGTGTTGCTGACGGGATTGACCAATACCCATGTGGTACGCACATGCGAAATGCTGGACGTGCTGCTGATCGTATTTGTGCGGGGAAAGATCCCCGGCGCGGAGGTGCTGGAGATGGCCAGGGAACGAGACATCGTGGTGATGGCCTCCCCATGTACCCTGTACGAAGCCTGCGGAAGACTCTATACCAACGGACTGCCCAGCGGCGTCAGTACCCGGCCCGATTGAGTACCCGGCGGCATGGCGGGCCTGAAATACCGCGGGGCTGCAGCTCCGCCCGGAAAGGGATGAAGACATGGACGACGGGATCATGTTAAAAGAGATCTATCCGGTGGAAGCCGGGGATTTCGCCACGGCGGGGGAAGCGTCGGGCAAGATTAAGCGAATCCTGAAAAAACTGGGAGTAGACAGCGCGGTGGTGCGCCGGGTATCTGTGGCCGCCTATGAGGTGGAATTGAACCTGGTGATCCATTCCCAGGGCGGTCAGATGGAATTGGTGGTGCGCCCGGACTATTTGGAGCTCAACGTGCGGGACCGGGGCCCGGGCATTCCGGACATCGACCTGGCCATGAGCGAGGGCTATTCCACCGCCTCCGACGACGTGCGCATGATGGGCTTCGGCGCGGGCATGGGCCTGCCCAACATGAAGCGCAACGCCACCGACTTTCGCATACGCTCCACTGTGGGCGTGGGCACGGAAATTGAAATGGGGTTTAAACTATGAGCAACGACGGGCGCTATTACCATTCGGTCACCCTGGACAAGGACAAGTGCGTGGGCTGCACCAACTGCCTCAAGCGCTGCCCCACCGAGGCCATCCGGGTACACAGCGGCCGGGCGCACATCATCGACGAGCGGTGCATCGACTGCGGCGAGTGTATCCGGGTGTGCGCCTACCACGCCAAGGTGGCCACCACCAATCCCCTGCAGACCATCAACCGCTATCCCTACAAAATCGCCCTGCCCGCCCCCGCCCTGTACGGCCAGTTTAAAAACCTGACCCACGTGGGCAGCGTCACCCGGGCGCTGAAGCAGATGGGCTTCGACGCGGTGTACGACGTGGCCCGGGGCGCGGACATCGTCACCCGGGTGGTGCAGGAGCGGCTGAGGCAGCCCGACTGCCCCAGGCCGCTGATCTCTTCCAGCTGTCCGGCGGTGGTGCGGCTGATTCAGATCCGCTTTCCCGAGCTCATCGAGAATATCGTGGACGTGAAATCTCCCATGGAGATGGCCGCCACCCAGGCGCGCAAGGAGTTTTGCCGGGAGCACAACGTGGACCCGGCGGAAGTGGGCTGCTTCTTCATCACCCCCTGCGCCGCCAAGATGACCGCCATCCGCAACCCCATCGGCCACGAGACCAGCCAGGTGTCCGGCGCCATCTCCATTCTGGAGATGTACGGGCTCATGTCCGGACTGCTGAAAAAACCCTGCCTCCCCGAGGACGATGCCGGCTTTCGCGCCACCGCCCTGGGCGTGGGCTGGGCCCGCACCGGCGGCGAGGCCACCGCGGCGGGCATCGAAAACGCCCTGGCCGTGGACGGCATCGAGCACGTGGCCAAGGTGCTGGAGGAAATCGAAAACAACCGCTTGAGCGGGCTCAGCTTCTTCGAGGGGCTGGCCTGCGTGGGCGGATGCGTGGGCGGACCCCTGGTGTTTGAAAACGTATTCGTCGCTCGCAACCGCATCCGGGAACTGCTGTTCCGCCTGCCCAAGCTGCGGCCCGAGGAGAATATCTCCGACGAGGAAATGCGGGAGCTGTGGCACGACGTGCATCTGGACCAGCCCATCGAGCCGGTAAAGGCCATGCAGCTGGACAAGAATTTGCAGGAAGCGCTGAAAAAAATGGACCAGGTGGAGGAGATCCGCCAGCGCCTGCCCGGATTGGACTGCGGCTCCTGCGGCTCGCCCAGCTGCCAGGCCCTGGCCGAGGATATCGTGCAGGGCTATGCCCACGAGATGGACTGCCTGTTCGTGCTTAAGGCCCGGGTGCGGGATATGGCCAAGCAGATGGTGGAGCTTAGCGACAATACCCGATTGTGACGGCCCCCGCTGGCGGGCCCCATTGTGATAGGGAGGAAAGAGGATGACCATTCAAGATTTCATGGACCTAACCGGTGCGTCCCTGGTGACCCCCGAGGCCGACCTGAGCCGGGAAATCACCTGCGGCTACAGCTGCGATCTGCTCAGCTGGGTCATGTCCCACGGCGCGGCGGGCATGGCCTGGATTACGGTGCAGACCCATATGAACGTGCTGGCTGTGGCCACCCTGATGGACATGGCCGCCGTCATCGCCCCGGAGGGCATTAGCTTTGAGCAGGACGTGGTGGACAAGGCCCAGGAGGAGGGCATCGCCCTATTGCAAAGCCCCAAGACCGCCTATACCCTGTGCGGCATGATGTACGCCGCCGGCGTGAAGGGCGACTAATATGCCCTGGGCGGTGGATTTGCACCTGCACTCCTGCCTTTCCCCCTGCGGCGACGAGCTGATGACCCCCAACAACCTGGCCAAGATGGCCCTGCTCAAGGGCCTGGACCTGATCGCCGTCACCGACCACAATACCGCTTCTCAGCTGCCCGCGGTGGAAAAGGTGTGCGCCGGACTGGGCCTGGGCCTGCTGCCCGGCATGGAGATCACCACCCGGGAGGAGGCCCACCTGCTGGCCTATTTCCCCAGCGTGGCGCAGGCGGTGGATTTTTCGCGGTGGCTCTATCCCCACCTGCCCCCCATCCCCAACCGGCCCGATTTTTTCGGCCCCCAATGGGTAATGGACCAGGAGGACGAGATCCTTCGGGAGGAGCCCAGGCTGCTCTTGTCGGCGGTGGACCTGTCCATCGACCAGCTGGCCCACCATATCCGGGAGGCCGGGGGCCTGGCCGTGCCCGCCCACATCAACCGGGGCGGCAACGGCCTGCTCAACGTGCTGGGCTTTTTGCCCCCCCAGGCGCCCTTTGACGCCCTGGAGATTTCTAGGGCCCTGCCCTGTCCGCCGGACCCCGGGATACCGGACTATCCCCACCTGCATTCCTCCGACGCCCACCGGCTGGAGGATATCCTGGAGCGCCAGGAATTTTTGCCCCTGGACGCCCCTACCCCCCAGGCATTTTTCGATTATATCCGAGGTTGGCAGAAAATTACGGGATAAATTGTTCACAGACTGTACATATCTTGGGCAGGAGTTTGCCCTAAGAGTGGCGAATACAGCAGAAAATCCTTTGCGTTCAGGAGGCGTCACATGACCAAGAGAGTATGGCTCGCCCTGCTGCTGACCCTGGCCCTGGCCACCGGCAGCCTGGCGGCCGCCCAGACCGCGGAAACCACCGAAACCGTAGAAACCGCTGAGACCGTCGAGACCGCTGAGACCGCCGAGGCCGCCTCTGGGGAAGAAGCCGCTCCGGCGGCCCAGGAGGACCAAGTGGTCCTCACCGTCAACGGCGAACCCATCATGAGCAGCGAACTGCAAAGCGTATACCAGATCTATGCCCAGCAGTATCAGGCTTACGGGATGGACCTGACTGACGTAAACAATCAGCAGGCTTTGGTCAACATGGTAATCAACATCCTGTTCCAGGATAAGCTGATCCAGCAGAAGGCGGCAGAGCTGGGGCTGGATGTGTTCACCCAAGAAGAGGAGCAGGAGATTCAGGACCAGGCTCAGTCCACCTACGACCAGATGCTGCAAATGTACCTGGCCTACATGAGCGACGAGAGCAAGACCGAGGATGAGAACCGCCAGGCGGTGGCCCAGCAATTGGAGGCCATGGGCTATACCGTGGATACCATTGCCCAGAACAGCCGCATCAGTCAGGTGAGCACCCGGGTGTACGACTACGCTACCCAGGACGTGGAGATTCCCGAGGCGGCGGTGCAGACCGCTTACGACCAGGGCGTAGAGGATGCCAAGGCCCGTTACGCCCAGGACCTGACCGCCTATGGGACCGATTTGGACAGCGGCGACATCGTCTATTACGCCCCCGCCGGCTACCGCACGGTGAAGCATATCCTGGTGATGTTCGACCAGGCCAAGGAACTGAAGGAGCTGCGGGAAACCCTGGCGGCTCTGACCCCGGAGGACGAGCAGTACGCCCAAACCCAGGCCCAGATCGACGAGATCATGGCCCAGGTGCAGCCCAAGCTGGACGAGATTCAGCAGAAAATCGACGCCGGCGAGGACTTCCAGACCCTCATCGACGAATACGGCGAGGACGGCGGCATGAAGAGCGGCACCACCGCCCAAACCGGCTACTACCTGTGCCAGGGCAATACCACCTTTGTCCCCGAGTTCGCCCAGGAGGGCATGGCCTTGGAAAAGGTGGGGGACGTGTCCCAGCCGGTGCTCACCGATTACGGCTTCCACATCATCCGCTACAACAGCGACGTACCCGAAGGCGCCGTCCCCTATGAGGATATCCACGACGCCATCCAGAGCCAGCTGTTGAACGAGGCCATGACCGCCGCCTATTCTAGCATGATTAACCAATGGGCCCAGGCCGCCGTCATCGAATACCCCCAGGCCAGCGAGGCTACTCTTGAGGATATCTCTCAGGAGGAGCCTGCTCCGGAGGAAGGCGCTCTGGAAGAGGGCTCCCAGGAGGAGGTTGCTCTGGAAGAGGCTTCTCAGGAAGAGGTTGCCTAAAGACCCCTGGTGTAAAGAAACCCGCTACCTATGGGAGGGCGAAAAGCTCTCCCTTTTTGATTTTCTTCCTTTAAGGGCTCCTCCAGCACGGTGGGGGGCAAGGCATCCAATTTCTCTCCCCTAGAGTGTAAGCGGCTTTCTGCCGTTTTTTCCCCCGGCGTTGCGCTCGGGTGTTTTGGGGCCAGGATGGCCTCGCTGTCCAAGCGCTTCGGGAATCCTGCACCCGGGGGACTACGGGGGACGGGGGCGCGAGGGTATAGGGAGAGGCTTCCGGTGGGGGTACGCGGGGGGACAGGCTGTTGACCCGGCACCAGGGGCAGCGCCTCCGGACCCCCGCCAAGGGAACGCCCCCTTGGCACCGCCATCCTTGCTGGCGCGTAAGCGGAACAACGGCCCCTAGCGGTGCGGTAGCGGCAACCGCCGCGCTGCTGGGGGCCGTAGGGAGCCGGCTCACGCCCTTTGCGGAGAATCAGGGCAGGCAGATCATTCTGCCGGGGACGAAATCCCCCGGGGATAAATTGGGATTCAAGATTAACAGACGGGCAGGCGTAACGCCGTTGGCTCGCGCCGCCCCTTGTAGATTCTCCCCATCCTGGATGAGGTAGCTCCTGCCCTGGCCACACCCGCCTCGCTGGCTCCGAGGCGGTACACAGTAGCGTTGGCCCGGCGCCAGCTGATTGGGGTTTAATTGAGGATTCACTCGCGTGAAGACAGCGTAGGACATATTGTATCGGGTGAGCAATTCCACAATGTTCTCTCCATAGCGCACTGTGCCCTGGGTATAGCCCGCCGGACAGTTGGGGCCAGGGGTAGGGCCAGGGGCCGGAGGCGCCACCCTATCCGGCAAACACAGCACCTGCCCTACTTGCAGGTCATCCGGGTCCACATAAGGGTTTTGGTCCATCAGCTGGGCCACTGTAACGCCATTCTGCCGGGCGATACCCACCAAGGTATCTCCCCGCCGCACCGTGTATAACCGGCCCGAAGGACAGCTAACCGGTCTGGACGGTAGGCATATGCGGGTACCGGGGGCCACGGTTTCCAGGGGCAGGCCCGCGTTGGCCTGGCGGATAGCCGAAGTTGTCAGGCCGTAGCGCTGGGCTATGCCTACCAAAGTGTCGCCTTGCTGCCAGGTATAATAACCGGCGCTGGGAGGACACGTCCGCTCCCGTTGAGAATTTTCCATATTTCATCCCTCCTGAAGCCCAATATATGCGGGGGCAGGGCGCGAAATTTGGCATATAACGCCCCGCGCCGCGCATATATTTTGTCATACGCAGGGGGGAATGAGCGATGCTGAATGTACGCGGGGGAACTGGCCGTGCCCGGCGGCTGTGGCGCGTGGCGGGCAACCAGGTGGGACAAGCCCTTTTGATGATGGCGTTGAGCCGGACCAGTTTGTTTTCCGATCTATCGCCCTTTTCGGTGGCTTGGTTTACCGCCGGCCTATCCGCCGGGCGCCCGCCCTGGGCTATGCTGGTGGGGTGCGCCCTGGGCAGTCCTTGGGAAGTGATGGGGCTGGAGGCGGCGGTGGCCCTGGCGGGATGCTTGATGGTCATGGGGATACGCTGGACGCTGGAGAGTACCCGCCTCTTGGAGCGGGGCCCGGGACGTCACGGACGGCTGGGTGGCGAAGACGCGGTGAACTGTGCCTTGGCCGGACTGGGCGCATTGACGCCGCCTCTGGCCTTCGCCCTGGCGGGTGGTGGCGGCGCTGCCCTGGCGGCGGCGCTACTCAACGCCCTGGTGGCCATGGCCTTCGCTCCGGTACTGCGCGGGGCGGCCGGACTTACCCTCCGGCGCAGCCATCTGCTAGCCGAGGAACAGCTTTCCCTCATTTTATGCGCCATGCTGTGCCTCATGGGGATCAACGCCTCTCCCGCCTATCCTCTGGCTCCCGCCTTGGCTGCCCTATTGACTCTGGCCTGCGGCTACGGCGGCGCGGCGCAGGGCGCGGCGGCAGGGGTGGTGGCCGGAGCCGCCTTGGCCCTGTCCGGGGATAATCCCATGCTGGGCGCCTCCCTCGGCCTGATGGGCCTAGTGGCCGGGGCCATCTACCCTCTGGGCCGGGGCTGGGCGGGGCTTGCCTTTCTGCTGATCAATCTGGCCTGCGCGGCCTTTGGGCCCGAGGGACAACTGGGCACGCTACATCCACTGTGGGCTTTAGGGGTAGCCGGCGTCTACCTGCTGCTGCCTCAAGAAATCCTGGACCGGTTGGCCGGCTGGCTGCGGCCGGATCAGCCCGCCCTGCCTCCGGAGCGGTTAGCCGCCCATCTGCGCCAAGGCAGTGAAAAGCGGCTACGGGCCCTGGCGGAGGTATTTACCGAGTTGGCCCAGGGCTATGGCGATTGTCCCGCCGGACCCGACGAGCAGACGCTAATGGCCCAGATGCGCCGGGCGCTGTGCTCCGGTTGCCCCGGCTATGCCGCCTGTTGGAACGGAACGGACGGCCAGGCAGGGCGGATGCTGTGCCAACTGCTGGGGACGGCATTGGGCGGCGCGCCTTTGGGCGAGCAAGAAGAGATGCCCCCCGAATGGGGCCGGATATGCCGGCGGGCTGCTCAAGCGCCGCGCAAGCTAGGGCCCCTGCTGCGCTCCTTTGCCGCCAGGCGCAGGATTCTTCAGGAAAGGCGGGACGAGGGGGCCACCCTGGGCCGGCATTTCGCCCAGGCCGCCCGCATTTTGGAAGGCATGGGAGAAGCGCTGGCACAGCCTCCGCGCCTGGACCCGGAGGCGGCCATGGCGGCTATGGCGGCCCTGGAACAGGCAGGGCTGGAGCCCCAGGAGGTTGTCGCCCTATCGGGACGGGCCCTGGAGGTATGCGCCACCATCCGAGACGGAATGTGGGACCAGGACGAGGCCCGCCAAGCGGCCCAGGCGCTGACCCGGGCTCTAGGCGCTCCCATGCGGGCGGTGCTGGAGGAATGCTGGCCCCAGCACACCTTACGGCTGGTTCAGTCGCCCAGGCTCACGGCCACCGTGGGATACGCCACCCGGCCTAGGGATCAGGGCGCGCCCAGCGGCGATAGCTATCTGGCCGCTGGACTCACCGGCTCTCGGGTACTGCTGGCCTTGTCCGACGGCATGGGCAGCGGCGAGCGGGCGGCCCGGGAGAGCAGCGCCACCTTGCGGCTCATTCGCCGTTTTCTGCTAGCCCAGGTAGAGGATCAGCTGATGCTGGACGCCATCAACCAGCTGTTGCTGCTCCGAAGCGGCGATGAGATGTACGCTACCGCCGACCTGTGCGTACTGGATTTGCAGGAGGGACAGGCGCATCTGACCAAGCTGGGGGCCTGCGCCTCCTTCCTTATGCGCCGGGGCCAGGCAATCAGGGTGGATGGGGGAAGGCTACCCCTGGGCATTCTGGATAGGGTCACTCCAGCCCAGCACAGCCTATCCCTGCGGGCGGGGGACATGATGGTGATGATCACCGACGGTATTGCCGATGGAGCCAGCGAGGAACAGAATCAGTGGCTGGGCGGCGTACTGGAAGACATGCTGCGAGCCGACCCCAACATAGCCCCCGGCCTGCTGTGTGATAAGGTGCTGGCCGCCGCCCAGGCCCTACCCGCCGGTCCCAAGGATGACATGACGGTGCTGGCCGCCCGTATCCAGCGGGCCCGGTGACCCTTTGAGCCAGGATGCGCCCCGCTGGGGACCGGTAGTCCCGGCGGGGCGCGTTTCTTGGCCCTCGTTTTCGGTCCGGCCGGCGGCTTTTGCGGGACCTGGGGGGCTCAGGGGCCGGCGGTGATGCGTTGGGCAACGCCGCCCCGTGTTCTGGATATCCCGCTGGGGATGCCCCGCGTTCAAGGCCCGGCGGCGGAGGCGTCCAGGGGATTGGAGGCCGAGACGGAATCGGAACTTTCCCCCAGCCGCCGCAGCGTCAGGGCCAGCAGGCAGCTGGTCAGGCCGATCATGGCCGAGCGTAGGGGGCGGCGGCCAGGCACCGGGTCCCCTTCCAGATCATAGGCCATGGCGGTCAGAGCGTGGGGGTGATCCTGTCCCGCCTGCTTCACGAACACCCGCTTTTCCGGATGGCACAACAGGGCGCCCACCACGTCCAGGCGCTGGACGTAGTTCACCGCCTGTTCGCCCAGCCGGGCGGCTTGGGCCCGGGTTAGTTGGCCGGGGGCAAAGCCCTGAGCGTCGAAGCAGACGCATTGGTCCCCCGCCCGGCCCTGGCTGGCCAGGGCGTACAGGGCGTTGTGGCCGCCCTTGGAATGGCCGAAGAACAGCCTTGGGGGCGAAAAGCGCTTTGCCAGCGCCTCCACCGCCGGGTATTGAAAGGAGCCTTTCAGAGGAGCGCGTAGGTTATCCAGCCAATCGATGTTGCTGGGGGCGCAAGCCGTGGTGGACTCGCTGCCCCGAAAGCCCACCAGCGTTTGCCCTGCCGGGCCGCCAAAGGCGTAGCCCACAAAGCCGTTGGTCTGGTTGTCGTTTATGTAGGCAGCCACTCGCAGGGAAGCCAGGTTGCGGCAGGTTTCAATCTGGCCCAGGGCAAATACCTCCGCCGGGCTGAGCGGGCCACAGGGGGGCTTCAGAGCCAAGGCACGGGCCAGCGTTCCTGCGGTGAGGGAGGTCCCCACCCCCGGGATCAGGGCCGGGGGTGGGTCGAAGTAGACCAGTTGGCACAGCAGGGCCAGCTGTAGCGGGGTAAAACTCACAAAAACCACCTGCCTATTTGATATACCGCCGTGCATAGCGCCGCGCCAAGCAGGGTGGGCAGCAGGGCAGCCACGGCGGTCCACTTCAGGCTGCCCGTCTCCTTTTTGATGGTGAGCAGGGTTGTGGAGCAGGGCCAATGGAATAGGGTGAACAGCATGGCGCACAGAGCCGTAAGGCCGGTCCATCCGTTGGCCGTCAGGATGGCCCCCACTTGGGCCGCCTCTCCCGGCTGAACCAGGGTTCCGCCGGACTGGTACAGCATCAGGGCAATAGGCAGCACCAGCTCGTTGGCGGGAAAGCCCAGCAAAAAGGCGGCCAACAGCACCCCGTCCAGGCCCATGAAGCGCCCCACCGGGTCCAATGCCTGGGCCAAGCGGGCCGCCAGGGAAATGCCCTGAACCCGGACCGCGCACAGGCACCACAGCAGTAGCCCTGCCGGTGCGGCTACCATCAGCGCTCGGCCCAACACGAACAAGGTGCGGTCCAACAAAGAGCGTACCAGCACTCGCCCTACCTGGGGCCGGCGAAAGGGGGGCATCTCCAGGGCAAAGGCGGAGGGCATCCCTTTGAGCAGGGTAGCCGACAGCAGGCGGGAGGCCAGGAAGGTCATCATCACCGACAAGGCCACCAGCCCGGTAAGGCCCAGGGCGGGCAGCGCCGCGCCCCCCACCCCGGCGCAAGCATATAGGGTAAGCAGCAGGATGAGTAAGGGAAAGCGGCCGTTGCAGGGAACCAGGGCGTTGGTGAGCAGGGCGATCAACCGCTCCCGGGGCGAATCGATGATCCGGCAGCCGGTCGCCCCCGCCGCGTTGCAGCCAAAGCCCATCAGCATGGTCAAAGCCTGCTTGCCGCAAGCCCGGCAGCGGCGAAAACAACCGTCCAGGTTAAAGGCCACCCGGGGCAAATAGCCCAGGTCTTCCAGTAGGGTAAACAGGGGAAAGAAGATGGCCATAGGCGGCAGCATCACCGACACCACCCAGGCGGTCACCCGATACACTCCCTGGACCAGCGCCCCCTCCAGCCAGGCGGGCGCACCGGCGGCCCCCATCCAGCGGGAGAACACCTCTTCCAGGGAGAACAGCAGCCGGGACAACAGGCTGGAGGGCAAATTGCTTGCGGCGATGGTGAGATAGAACACCAGCGCCATCAGCAGCAGCATGGCTGGAATGCCTACCCACCGCCCGGTGAGCAGCCGGTCCAACCGCAGTTGCCGGGGAAAAGGCTCCGGGTTCCGGCCGCTCAACGCCTGGCGGCACAGGGCCTCGCACCGGCGGTACAGACCGGATACCAAGGCGCTTTGCAGTTCAGGGTCCTCCTCCATCCGGGCCAAGGCCCGCCAGCGCCCTTGGGGCGTAGATGCGGACCCGGCCAGAGCACCTTCCACTTGGGGGGGATACGGGGTCGGGGGCGGCGGCGGATTGCCCTGCCGACATACCCGGTCCAGTTTGGCCATCAGCTGGTCCATGCCCGCCCCATCCCTGGCGCTGACGCAGGCTACCGGTACCCCCAACCCCTTTTCCAGAGCCTGGCCGTCCACATGGATACCCCGGGCAGCGGCCTCGTCCATCAGGTTGACGCACACCACCACGTTGGGGGTAATCTCCATGGCCTGCAAAGCCAGGGGCAGGGAGCGCAGCAGGCTGGTGGCGTCGCACACCACGCACACCGCGCCGTATTTCCCTTCCAGCAGGTAATCCCGGGTAATTTCCTCCTCGGCGGAATGGGCCATGAGGGAATAGGCGCCGGGCAGATCGATAAGCTGAAAGCTGTTTCCGCCCCAACAAAAACGGCCTTTGGCCACGGCTACCGTCTTGCCCGGCCAGTTGCCGGTGTGCTGGCGCAGCCCGGTAAGGCGGTTGAACACGGTGGATTTGCCCACATTAGGGTTTCCCGCCAGGGCGATGACGGCGCTCATGACCCTTCATCCTCCCCCAGCCAGATCTGGGCTGCGTCGGCGTTGCGCAGCGCCACCACCGCCCCCCGTACCCAATAAGCCCGGGGATCGCCCCAGGGGCTTTGGTATAGGCAACGGGCTTGGGCGCCCTGGGTAAAGCCCAGGTCCAGCAACCGGCGGCGCATAGGACAGGCGGGGTCCAGCGTTGAAACGCAAGCCTGGCCATCTATGGGCAAGGCGCTCAGTCGTGTCTTCATGCGGATAGCCCCCATTTCTCGTAGTTCTCGCTGCCATCCTATGCGGGGGCGGATGAATGGGTTAGGCAACGCTGGGCAAACTGAAGGTGGAGAAAAAAGGCATTTGTCTCGGAAACCGCAATGCCGGTAGGAGGGCCTATGAAAAATTTATTGCGCAAGGGAAGAGATTGGTTGGTTGGATTTTGGCCCAAAGGCGGGTTTTATGCCCTAACCGCCCTATGTCTGGCCTGCGTGGCGGCGTTGGTCCTGGCGGCCCGCCACCGCGCCGGAACCGTCAATCCGGCGCCACCCGCGCCCAGCCCGGCGGTGGTGAACCGGTCCATGGACGAATCCATCCAGCAGGTTCAACCGGCCAGCCCCTTGGCCTGGCCGGTATCGGGGCGGGATATTCTCACCCCCCGTAGTCCCCAAGAACTGGTCTGGTGGGAGGCCCTGGGCGCTTATCAGGTCCACGAGGGCATAGACATCGCCGCCGTCAAGGGAGAGGCGGTGCTGGCCGCCATGGACGGGCGGGTGACCGCCGCTTATGAGGACCCACTGCTGGGCTATACGGTAGAACTCACCCATCAGCAAAACATCCTTACCCGCTACGCCAACCTGTCCACCTTGCGCCAGGTGCAGGTGGGGCAGCAAGTGCGCCGGGGCGAGGCCATCGGAGCGGTGGGGGATTCCGCCGCCGCCGAATCCGCCATGGCGTCCCACTTGCACTTTGAGGCCTACCGGAACGGAGAATGGCTGGACCTGCCCTGAGGGAAGCGCAGGCCGGTTCTTCCCCCGGCCAACGACCCCGCCGCCCCCCGGCGGGCTATAGGGGCGGGGAAATGCTGCGGCGGCCTCCTTTGGATATTGCGCTAAGGCGCCGGAAATGGTACAATAACTGCCGGTACTTTATGGGATTGGGGGAAGAAGGGCCATGAGCCGATTGGGCGATACCATACGGGCTGCACGGGTGGCGGCCAAGATGAGCGAAAAGCAGTTGGGCAAGAAGTGCGGCATGTCCGAGAGCGTTATCAAGGACATTGAAGGGGGACGGCGCATCGTCTCCGACGAGCAGGCCCAGCGAATCCTAAAGCTGTTGGGGGTGGCCAATCCGGTTTCCACCGAGCTGGAGGTTGCCGCCGAGCCGGAGGTGAAGCTGCGCCCCCGGCCCCGGCCCTACGTGCTGCCCCTGCCTCAGGAAAAAAAGGAGCAGGTGGAAGAGGAGCAGCAGGCTATGGCCCAGTCCAACGACGCCTGGCGGGACGCCCTGGGCGGGGTGGTCAAACGGGTACCCGTTACCGGCGAGGACGGCCTGGTAATCGACCACGTGCTCACCCCCATCGTGGGGGGGCGCATTGAGGGCGGCGCACCGGATAAAGTGTTCTACTACCGCTGCCCCGACGACGCCCTGCGGGGTTACCGCATCCATGCCGGAGATCTGCTCCTCACCATCCCCGCCCAGACCGTGGAGGACGGGACGGTCATGGTACTGCAATACCAGGGCCGCCGGATAGCCCGCAAGGTCACCAAGCAGGAGGGAAACCGGCTGCTTTTGCAAAGTTACGACCGGGAATTTGAGACCCAGCGCATCGAACGCAAAGAAGCGCTGATCATCGGCCGCTGTGTGCGCCTGGTCCGTACCCTCTAACCGTCTATTCCAACCGGCGTATCTCCTTGAGGACCCCGCCGCGCCCTTTCAGTACTTTTCCCCGCGCCGCTTCTCCTGGGAGATATGGAGCCCCGGCTTACGCGCCGGGGCTCCCGCCTTTCGCCCTACAGGGGCCTGGCCGGAAAACGGGTCATCTCTCTAAGGTCCCCCCACAGCAGGAAGGCGGAAAAAAGCCTCCCCCCAATGGAAAAGGCCAAGCTCCCCCTTGGCCTTTTCCCTATAGCATGTTTGGGCATACCGCCCTATCCCAAGGATTCCCCTAAAAAAGACTTGGCGCGGGTTCCTCTTTCCCTTGGCTTTGCTTGGTTGCCTCCTCCGGCAAGCCCTCTAGAATCCGAATCTGGAAAGCGCCGTCCGCCTCCCCTGTTGGGGTCAGCCCAAGATGGCTTTGTAGCTCCATCACCACCGCTTGAGTGATCTCATCGAAAACCCCTTCTTCCGCGCCGGACAAATAGCCCAGTTCTTCCAGCGCCTGCTGCATCCGCCGCACATCGTCTCCCCACATGCCCAAGGACAATGTCCGCATCGCTCCCCCTGCCTCCGGCTCAGGGATGGCTTCGGAAGGGCCTTCCTCCTTTGCCGGTTCAGGCGCAGCGTCCTCCCCTTCCGGCACGGCGGGCTCCGCTTCCGGCTCCTTTTCCCTTGCGGCGGGGCCTTCCTCTCCCGCCTGCTCAGGCGCGGCCTCCCGCGCCTCCACTTCCGGCTGGATGGGCTCCTCGTTTCCTTTTCGCTGGGTCCAAGCGTCTTTCCCAGCTTTTTCCCTGGCCTCAGGTCCCGCCTCCGGCTCCTTCTCCCTTGCCTGCCGGTGAACATGCCTATCAGGCGATGGGGCTAGCGATGCTTCCGGCGACAGCCCAGCCATGGCGGCCACGAAACGCTGGCCTGGCGCCCCATCCTGATCGTAGATCAGAGCCATCCCACCCCCCGCCTCCAAGACGGGGCGTTGAAGGCCCACCGTCCCCAGCCTATCCAATCGCCCGACGGTCAAATCGTAAACATATACATTATTTACCTGATCCATTAGATAGACCGCGCCGGCGTCCACAGCCAGTTGAGGCTGCATCGCCATGTCCAGCAGGCACAGCTGCCTTCCCTCCCCGGTAACCACTTCGTAGACCATCAGGGCGCTTGCCGTGCCCCTTCGCGCCAGATAATAGATATCCTCCCCCGCGATCCGGCTAGCAGCGACGCCGCTGTCCAGGGCCACACTGTCCTCTTGGCCCTTGCGGCGTAGCAGCAGGCCTCCCTCCTGGTCCAACAGGGTTTCAAAGCCCTGTCCTGCCTCCAAAACATACCCCTGTCGTGAAAACAGGGGCGCGGCCAGCATCCGCACCACGGGGATATAAAGCATCTCCCGCCCCTCCATCTGGGCCAGCAGCCCGTCCGCCGACAGGCGCAAGCCGGCAATGGGGGCCTGGGCTTGGGTCAACAGCCGGCTGCTCCGGGCCACCGGATCATAGGCATACAGCGCTTTGGGGGCCTGGCCGCTTACGTAGTATACCACGCCATCCTCCCGGCTCCATACCGCAGCGGCAATCTCCTGGCCGATGCGCCGGGCCCGGGGGTGCGCCCCGGTTAGGTCCATAGCATACAGTGCCTGCCCCCGGTCCTCCCCTGAAGCGGCGGCATAGACCAAATAGGATGGGCTTTGGGCGTAAACGGTGCTGACCGCCTCCTGGGTCAGCGGCTGTCTCCCGCCGCTCTCCCACAGCTTATCGCCCTGGCCGATATAGACCTGGGCTTCCCCTAGGGCGGCAGGACCGGCCTGGGCCCCCGCCGTCCCCAACCATATCGCGCTCAGCGCCAACACCAACAGGATAACACCCCAACGTCTCATCCTTTTCTCCCTCCCCGTCCTATTGGGCCCCGTCAGGGCCTCATTGTCCTCGTCCTTTACCAGTATATGCGAGAATAGCGGCCAAGCCGCCCGGCGGCAGCGGCGCTCTGCCTCATCAGCCGTCCCTTTTCCTCTATGTTTCCATATTATAACATATCCATCACAATGGATGCAACGAATCCTTGCCTCTCAACATCGAACGCCTGGCCCTTCCCCGTGGGACACACGTGATCCGTCCCCGTGATCTCCCGTTCTTCCCCCGGGCCCTTTGCCTTTCAAAAGCTACCGGACCGCCCCATTAGCCGTGGATCCGGACTGCTATAGGGCGGACGGCTCCTCCCCTCCGCCCAGGCAAAAGGGATGGAACAGCGCCGGAGCCTACGCCCGCTTCCTTCCTTGCCCATCCCGCCGCGCCCTTGTTTCGCGATCGCCTTTTTCTCCATTATAAAGTCCCTTCCCTGACAATCCCCTTTTTGATGGCTTTTTTGTGACGTTGTCACGGTAAGCCGTCCGGCTCCGTGGTATGATGGCTCCATCAAGGGGGGATGTATAGGAATGGAGGCCGTAAAGAAAAAACGCCGCAAGGCCTTTGTGGAGCAGGCCCTGTGCGTGGCCTGCGGCTGCTGCGCCAAGGTGTGTCCGTTCAAGGCCATTGCGGTCTATCGGGGGCTGTACGCCCAGGTGAACCAGGAAAAATGCGTGGGCTGCGGCAAATGCGCCAAGGAATGTCCGGCCAGCGTCATCCAAATCCGGGAGGCAATCCTATGAAAAAGCATTGGTACGACTATCTTTGGGTTCTTTCGGCGGTCTATCTGGCGCTGGGATTTTTCAATATCCTCTTTGCTTGGCTGGGGCTGCTCTGTTTTTTCCTGCCCCTGCTCATCTCTTTGATCCGGGGCACCAAGGGGTATTGCAACCGCTACTGCGGCCGGGGCCAACTGCTGAGCTTGCTGGGAGGCCGGCTGGGCCTGTCCCGGAAAAGGGATATGCCCCGATGGATGCGCAGCCGGGCCTTTCGTTACGGCTTTCTGGCCTTCTTCCTTACCATGTTCCTGGTCATGCTGTGGAACACCTACCTGGTGTTTTCCGCATCTCAGGACTTAAAGCAGGCTGTCACCCTGCTGTGGACCTTCAAGCTGCCCTGGCACTGGGCTTACCGGGGTTCCTTGTTTCACGATGGAGTGGCGCAGTTCGCCTTTGGCTTTTACAGCATCATGCTGACCTCTACCCTGCTGGGGCTAATCACCATGGCGCTGTTCAAGCCCCGCAGTTGGTGCGTCTACTGCCCCATGGGCACCATGACCCAGCTGATCTGCCGGGCCAAGGCCAAGCATTCTGATTCCTCGGGAGGTGCGCTGTGAAGAAAAAAATATTCGCTTTCCTGCTGGCCCTGGTCCTTCCCCTCGCCGGCTGCGCCGCCCTCACTGGCTCGGACCAGCCCGCCGGCTACCGCCAGGTGTCCGCCCAGGAGGCCATGGACATGATGGCCGGGCAGGAGGATTACCTCATTCTAGACGTGCGCACCCAGGCGGAATATGACGGGGGCCACATCCCCGGCGCCATCTGCCTGCCCAACGAGGACATCGGCCGGGAGGACCCTCCCCAGCTGCCCCTGAAGGACCAGCTGATCCTGGTCTACTGCCGCAGCGGCAACCGCTCCAAGCAGGCGTCGGATAAGCTGGCCGCGCTGGGCTATACCAACGTGGTGGAATTCGGCGGCATCAATACCTGGCCCGGCGATATCATCCAAGATTGACCTCTCTCCTACCCTCGAAGGCCCGAGCGCCAAGCGCCCGGGCCTTCTTCTTCCCTCTTCACCGGCCCGGCTTCACGCCACGGGCTCCAACCGGCTCAGCACCACGAACCGGGCGTTGCGGTAATCATAGGCGCAGGTGGACAAAAGCAGCAGCCGGTCCGCGCCCTCCGGGGTCACCCCCGTATCGTAGGGTGTGGCGGCCTGGGCCCGGCGGATAAATTCTGAAAATTCTCTCTCGCCCCCAAAACCGGTGGGGTAGGCAAAGCTGGCCCCGTCCACGGTATAGGCAGCGAACACCCGTACCCGGTAATCCCCCTGGGGGGTGAACAGCTCCATGGTGGGATGCTGGCGGTAGTAGTCCTCCCGGGCGTATTCCTCCAGACTGCCGAACATGGCCCCGCTGGCCATGTGGTGGCCGTGAAGAATGGTGACCTGGTCGGAAAAGTCGGGGCTGTTGGCCTGGTCCATCATGATGGAACCGGCGGCGTTGGGCGTCCCGTCGAGCAGATGGTCCAGGTAATAGGCGTTGTTCCGGCCCTGGACCACCGGATAATCCACGGGGCTGTCCGCCAGGCGCAGCCAGCCCACCACGTCCCCATAGCGCCGACGGAGGGCCTGGAAGTCCACCGCCGAGGGGGGCGGCGTTTGCGCCCCCTTGTCTTGGGGCTTCCCCTTGGCCTGAAGCTCCCCCTCTCCCTGGGACTCCCCTTTGGCCTGCGCCTCCCCTCCGGCCGCCTGGCCGGCCAGGCCGGCATAGAACCCTTCTCCCGCCCGCCGGTCCCTCCACTCCGCCCCGGCCAGATAGACCAGCGCCCCGGCGCTGAGCAGGCACAGGATGCAGGCGGCGACAGCAAAAAACCGCTTAGCCCCGGTGAGGCGGGGTTTGGGGGCGCTCACGGGTCATCCTCCTTGCGGCGCAGCAGGAAGAACAGCCACAACCCTATCCCCAGCAGCAGGGCCGCGCCACCCAAGTAATAGGGCCACAAATCCTCCACCCCGGTGGCCGTCAGGCCGCCCCGGCCCCCCGACGGCGCGGGGGTGGTCCGCCTAGCGGAAGGGGTGGGGGTAGGCCGCCTGCCGGAAGGCGTAGGAGTAACCCGTCCGCCGGTGGGCCCGGGGGTTTCTCCGCCGCCGGTGGGCCCGGGGGACGGTTCCGGCTGAAGGGCGGCCCGGTTGATCCAGGTGATGCCGGAAAGTTTTTCCTCCGCCCCGTCCTGGCGCAGGATTGCGGCCACCTCCAGGCCGCCCTGGGTTCCCCAATAGGCGGCGACGGACCAGATATACTCCCGAAGGTCGTACTGGCAATCCGTTCCGGCTGGAATCTGGCGCACCCTATAGCTCCAGCGCCCCGGCCCGGTGGGGGTCAGGGGGCCCAGGGACAGGGTTCCGGTTCCCATTCTGGACGCCCGATAGACCCGGTCCTGGCTGCCCGGGGGCATGGGCGCACCCGCCTCCCGGGCGACCATCTCCACGGTAAATTGTTGGGGCCAGGGGGCGGGCAGCGGCCCCTCCACCTCAATCAAAACGGTCAGGCTCAGGCTGTCCTGGGCCCAGGCGCCCCAAGGCAGGAGCAGCAGCGCCAGGATCAGACAGGCTCCCAATTTCCATCTTTTCACGCCTTTTCCCTCCCAAGGCAGCAAGGCCCGGCTGTCCGTCCCCTGGCCGGGATGATCCTGCACCACAAACAGGTAGTCCTGGGGTACCCGATAGGGATATTCCAGCCCCCGACCGGCGGCAGGGAGGCCGGACTGGGCGGCGCCGTTCACCAGCAGATTCCCCGCCCCGTCCGACTCCACCAGGTCCCCGGCCACGGCGGCCACCCGGCCTATGCGCCGCTGTCCCTCCGCCCGGTAGATGATCACGTCGCTGGGCGCCGGGGCCCGGCTCAGGCGAAAGGCCACCGCCAGGTCCCCGTCTGACAGGGCGGGGTACATGTCCAGGCCCTGGACCCGGACCACCAGAAAGACCTGGGTAAAGATCACCCAGCCCAGGGCCGTTATCAGGGCCAGCCTGCCCAGCAGCGCCCAAGCCTCCCGCCGGGCCGCCGCCTCCCCCTGCCTGCGGCGGATGATGTCCGCCAGGCTGCGGGGCGCTTTATCCGCCTTCATCCGTTCCCCCCTCTCCGCTCTCCTTGGGGGACAGGTTCCCGCCCGCCTCCAGCAGCGCCTCGTACCGGGCCCGCTCCGCCGCCAGCGCCTGCTGGAACAGCTGTTCCACCTGGGCCAGCTTGCGCCATACGTCCTCCTCGCTCACGCCAAACAGCGCCCGCTTGAAGCGCAATCCTTCCAAGTATTCGCCGATCCGCCGCTGGGCCTGGCCCATGTCCTGGGCAGGCGGCCCCCCGGCCGGCATTGGGGCCTAAGGTGTCTCATGGTTCCTCGCCTCGCCTTCTCCGCCCGCCCTTCCAGGCCAGCGCTGCCGCCAGCAGGGCCCCGCACAGGCCCAGCATCCATAGCCAGGCCCTTTCTTCCAGGGCCACCCCGGTGTCGATGGCGGCTTCCTTGCGGTTGATCACCTGGACGGTCGTATCGCCGGTGAGGGGCAGGGTAAAGCTCGTCCCTTCCACTTCAACCGCTTCGCCGCCGTCCACCCGGTAGCTGAGCTGATAGCCCGTCCCGCCGGATTCCTGGATTGCCAGTTCCAGCCCCTCCGTCAGGCCGATGTTCGCCAGCACCGCCTTCTCGCCGTGGGCCAGGCTGAAATGGGCCGCGCCGTCTTCCACACGATACCCCGCTCCCTCCGGGATGGGCACCTGTTTCCCCTCTCCGTCCAGCAGTTGGGCGGTAAAGGCGAAGGCCTGGGAGGCGTCCCCCATGTTGCCGGTCACCTCCTTGCCGATGGCGACCTGGACGGCGGCCCGGTTGGTCAGGATAAAGGCATAGCCGGTCTTCCCGCCGGACGCATCCGTGGTTTCCGCCCTTTCCAGCGATTCCAGGACGTAGCCCGGCGGCACGATTTCCTCCAGGGCATAATCCACCGCCATCCGGCTGCCGCCGGATACCACTTCTTTGGGCGCCTCCACCGCCATGCGCCACTTGCCCTGGCCGTCGGGCCTTAGGGTATAGGGCTGGCTGCTCAGCCGGGCTCCCGCCGGGCCCAGGGTGATCAGCTCCACCGTCAGGCTGTCCGGCCGCTTCCCCAGGGCGTCCTCCCCGTCCTGCCACACCTTCTCCAGGCCGATGGTCCAGGTCTCGACGTCATGGGTGTTGACCAGGGTAAACCCGGCGTTCACCTCTCCCTCCAATCGGGATTCATAATCCTCCTCATGCGGGAATTCCCCTTCCTTCACCGTGTACGCAATGGCCGTGCCGTCTCCGTCCCGGGTGGGCACGTTTTCAAAGGTATGGGTCCAGCCGTTGTCCGGGCTGAGCCCGGCTTGGGCTATCGTCTTTTGCGTCGTTTGGTTCACCAGGGATACCGTCAGGCTGTCGGGGCGCAGGCCGTGGGCGTCGTTTCCGTCCTCCCACACCTTGCGCACCGTCACGTTCCGTAGGCCGGTCACGTTGGTGAAGGTAAAGGCGGCCTTTCCCCCGGCCAGCTGAAAATCCTGGTCCCGACGCCGTTGCGGTCCATCTCCGCCCCGGCGATCTGCAAGCCGCTCTCCCCCTGAACCAGGTGCAGGGTGAGGCGGTAGGTGGCGGTATCGTAGGCCACAGCCGGGTCGGCGTTGGCGGGGATATCCTCGGTGATGGCGAACACGTATTTCCCCGGATAGGGAAAACTGAAGGTCTCGCCGGGAATGGTGAAGCATCCATGGGCATCCAGCTTTGCCTGGTACGCTTTGGGCCCCCCGGGTATGTCCGCCGGAGCGCTCTCCAGGCGCATGGTGACGCTGTAGGCGTCTGCATGGTCTGCGTACAGCTCCTCCGTTTCCGTTTGCCGGGTCTGGCCGCCGCCCGTTTGGGTGAAAACCGTGCGCATGTATTTCTCCCCATAGATCCGGGGCAGGGGGATGGGCACCGGCGCCCACACCGCGTACAGCTTTTTGTCCGAGGTCATATGCATCTCGGCCGTCCTCTCGTCCTCCAGGGCCAGCCCGGCATCCGGCTGCGTGGCCCAGCTGTCCTCCGACCAGCCCAGGAAATTGTAGCCCTGGCGCCGGGGAGGCTGGCCCGCATTTTGAAAGCTCACATTCGCCCAGGTATCGGGGCTGTGGGTGGTGCTCAAGGGCACGTTGCCGCCGCCGTTGGGGAAGTAGTCCAGCCGGTAATGCCCCGCCAGGCGTACCCGGCCGTCCACATGCCAATGCTCCCCCTCCTTTTTGATGGCGTACCATTCCACATACCATGCGTCCCTCTCCAGGTCCTTAATGGCCGCCAGGGTGGCGCTGGGGGGTGTCTGCGGAGTCCTCAACATGAGAAGAATATCCTCCTTGCGGGGCTCCTTGCTCAAGTTGGCCCGCACCGCGGCGGTATCGTTGACCACGTTGGTGAGCACCTTCAGCGCCCCTTGCACCCCGTTCAATCCGTTTTGGAAAATGCTGCCCCCCTGGGTCGTTTGGGGATAATAGGCCGAGCCGCTGAAGGAACCGGGCTCCTGGGGCAGGCTCCTGTCGTCCCGGATGAAGAAATAGGCCCAGGTGTTTTCCGCCGAGGCGCCCTGGTCCAGCCAGCGCAGGTAAAAGGTGATTTCCCCCTGTATCCCGTAGGCGTACTGGGTTCCCGGGCTGTAGACCCCGTCTCTATCCCCCGCCTGTTCGCCCTGGGGATGAATGAACCATCCGGCCACGCTGTGCCGGTTCACCACCCGGCCGTCCACCTCCACCTTGTTGGCGGGCAGGGGAAAGCCGGTTCGCTCCACCAGGGGCAGCACCGGCTGGGCTCCGACGGGCAAATACACCTGATAGCTGGCTTCCTCCAGCTTTTCTCCCTCCGGGCCCAACGCACCGGCGGGGTAATTGGCGGCAAAGGTCACCTTGACCGTGCCCTCTTCCTGCCGCCACACCGGGTACAAATGCAGCTCCCGGTTTGCATCCCAGGAAACAGCGGCGCTGTCCACCGCCTGGCCGGGCTGATAGGCCACCTGGCCGCCCTCGGTCAGGGCCCAGCCCGCCAGCACCTGTCCGGCGGTATTGCGGATATCCTCCAGGCCCAGGGCGATGAACGCCCCCTCCGCCGTCTGGACATAGGTCTTTTCCCCGTTCATGAACTGGGATTGCCGGTCCCCGTGATATATCACGCTGCCCTGATCGCCAAATACCGGCCGGGCGTTTTCAAACACCCGGGCCCCGTTGCCGGCGGCGGGCACGATGACCCCCAGCTTGGTCAATGCCGCCGGGGTGGCCATGGTCCCGTTGGGGATCAGCCCCCCTTCCACCTGAAGGCCCATGTAGTATTTGCCCTGGGGAACCTCCTGGGGCACATAGCGGATGGCCTCCCCCTGATAGGCGCTGGTCAACTGCCGCCCCTGCCCGTCCCGGAAGATATACACGATGCGGGTAAATACCGGATATAGGTTTACGTCCTCCTGGATGGGGTCGTTCACCGAAAAGACCAGGTGGTCCCCGCTGTCCATTACCCGCACCCAGTACCGGAAGGCCTGGCCGTCGGGCACCCATTGGGGATCGCTCTGGTAGGGATAGGCTCCGGCGGGAATGGTCTGCCCCTCCGGCACCGCCACCGGATTTGTGAAGCCCCCGGCGGCTATCCGGGTTTGCAGGCTGGCGTCGGTATAGAAGGTCACCTGATGGCAGATGGCGAAAACGGCGTATACCGCCATATCCCCGGTCACCCGGGTGCTTTCGTCGAAGGGGAGCCGCGTCCCGCCGTCCCCGTCATAGGCCCAGCCGGTAAAGCTGTGCCCAAGGGGCGGAACCAGCTTTTCGGCCAGCGCCTGGAGTGTCTGGCCGGATACCCGGTCCCCCGCCAGCACCTGGACCCCCTCCGGCGTCTCGCCTTCCCATGCTCCCGTTCCGGCCCCGAAATTGACCGTAAAGCTGGCTTTGGGCTGCGCCGTCAGGGTAATGGACTCAGCGCTTCCGCTATAGACCACCTGGGCGCTGGTGACCGGCTGGTCGTTGAACCGCCAGGCAAAGTCGTGCACCCTCTTCCCGGCAAATGGGTCCGCCCCGTGGTCCTCCAGCCAGTGGAGCAGGGGCATCCCCCGCTCGTAGCCTTTCCCCTGTTCTGCGGGATACTCTGCGCTATAGGTCTGCCCTTCTCCCTGGTATTCCAGCACCACCGCCGTATAGGAACGGGGAGGGGCATAGAGCACCAGGTCGCGGGTCACCCCGTAGTCCTGGGGGATGGGGCTTATCCCGTCCTCCAGGGTATACCGGTAGTCGTCCCGCTTTACCGTCTCTCCTGCGTGGACGCACCCCGGGTCTATGGTCAATGTGGCGTTTTCCGGCCAGTTTAACCAGGCGATCAGGTTTTGGTTGAGCTCCACCTGCCTGGTCACGGTGCAGGGCTGGGTATCGCCGGTGTGCTTTACCTTCAACGTCACCGTATAATAGGTGCGGGGCGTTCCGGTCAGGCGAATGGCCTCGCCGTAGGGCCGCTGGCTCATGTCAATGGGCTGTTGGCCGCTGACCGGTACGCCGGTCTCCCCGTCGGCCTACATAAACCGGCCCACCTGAAGGGCGGTTCCGTTGTCCAGCGCTATCTCCAGGTCCCCATTGTCCTGAAGCCATTGATACACCGTCTTATACCGGTTCAGGTCCACCGCCGCCGTGCCGGAGCCGCCGCCGGCCTGAAGCCGCAGCACGCGCTCCCTGGGCAGCCCCTCCAGCCTCAGCGTCGGGGGCTCCCCTTCCCCGATGGTCCAGCCGGGCGAGAGCACCGTGCCCGCCTGCGAGCCGTTCAGGTGCCGCCAATCCAGTTGGCCGAAGGTGCGGGTCTCCGCTTCCCCCGTAGCCTCCGCCGCGCCCGTCCCGATGAGGGTTTGGGCATTCTCCCTCACCCATTGCCCCAAATCCTCTCCCCCATTCATCCCATAGGTATAGGTCCCCCTGCCGGTCTCAAAAACCACGCTGTGGACGGCAACGCCAGGGATAAACGTCACCGGGCCCCTTACGGCGGTTAGGGTAAAGCTTCCGCCCTCTCCCGGTTGAACCTCCGCCTCTCCCCTCCAGCTCCACCGGATGCCCTCCGCCGTGGGCAGCCTTACCTGGGTGCTATAGGCGCTGTCGCCGGCCTTGTAGCCCGGCACATAGGCCAGCACCCGGCCGGCCCCCAGCTCCCCCTCCAGCTCGCCGGGGATGTCCGCCCTCACCCGCCATATCCGGTTGTGCTCCTTGGCTGCTTCGGCGGCGACATTGTTATGGGCCTGCCCCGGCATGTAGTATAGGTAGAATTCAGGGGCAGTGTTGGTTTGAGCAAAAACTTTGGTGATCTTCCGCCCCTCCAGCCATGCTACGCCCCCATTGGACCATATATTTTGTCCGGGCATCGCCTGGCCGAACCAGGTGCCGCTAGCGGCGGCGTATTGCCCGGCGTCAAAGCCGTATGGACCAAAGGCGCTGGCCAATTGCGCGCTGGTCAGGTAATAGCGCCCTTCATGGGGCCCGTACACCCGGCCGATCTGCCCCACCTTCTCCCATTCCCCGTCCAGACAGACCATGCAGTGAAGGGTGCGCACCGTCCCTTGCGCCGTGTCCGCGGTGAGCGTCACGTCTCCCTCCGGCGCATAGCCCAGCAGCGTCACCGGCCGGCCCGCCTCATCTTTCCAGGCGTACAGGGCGAAATCGGTGCCGTCCGGGGCAATCATCTGGGCTTGGGTCACCGGGCCCTGGGCGATAATCTCGTAGGCCGCGCCGTCGATCATCAGGGTTATGCGGTATCCCTGCCATATTTGGGCGGTCAGCTGGGTATTGGCGTATATGGGGGAGTTCTCCTCGTACGCCTGACCGTTGGGGTCCCTCCAGACCACCCGGCCCTCCCCCGCCAGCACGGGCATGAGCCCCGCCAGGGTGCCGCCCTGGACCGTCTCTACCTGGTGAGGCGAGGACAGTGCCTGTCCCGCCCCGTCTATAAATTCCGCGTCCTCCCAGAAAAAAGTTACCGTGTACATGCCGTCCCTGGGCAATAGGTCCCCCAGCCGCACCGCGTCGCCGTAATCGGTAAGCGCCGTCCCGGCGGCCAACGCCTCCGCCCAAAGGAGGAGCAAACACAGTGCCAATGAAATCCCTTTTCTATACATGGGTATGCCTTCTCCTCCCCGCGCCTTACGGCATCTGTATGGCCACCCCGGCCCGCCATTGCCACTGGCTGTTCTCCCGGTCCAGGATGAAGCGATGGACGGGCCCTTGTGCGCCTTCCACTCGCTCCCAGCCCTGGCCCCGGTCTACCTGCCAGAATACCTCCGTCTCCAACCCTTCATAGCCACTCAGGCGGGCGGTGAGGGTCACCTCCATCCCCAGCGCGATGGGCTGGCCGCCCCAATCCACCGTGGTCTCAATGCGCCGGTCGGGATACCGCTGGTCCACCTGCTCAGCCCATGCCGCCAGCGCCTCAGCGCCCGGCTTCGCCTCCGGCATGGGCGCAACTTCCTCTCCCGCAACCGGCTCAGCTTCCGCTTCCGGAATAGCCTGGCCCTCCGCTTCCGGCATGAGCGCAACTTCTTCTCCCGCAACCGGCTCCGTTTCCGCCTCTGGCATACCCTCCGCCTCTGGAATAGGCTTGACTTCTTCCCCTGGAACCAGCACAGCTTCTGCATCCGGTTCAATCCCCAGCCCAGGCTCCGCCACTAACCCTGGCGTAGCCTCCGCCTCTGCGCTTGGCGTGGGTTTTGTTTCCGGAGTAGCCTCCCCTTCGCGTTTCGAATAGTGTATATCCACGGGGAGCAAATAAACATCCCCGCCAAAGCGTATATGGTTTTTGTCGGCTTTTACTCTCTCAACCGTGTGAGCGGCCTCCTGAAGCGACAGATAGGTCAACCGGCCCGCTTTAAAATACCCATAGCCTATGTCCCCTGTGGCGGTTTGCGCGAATGCGCACTTCACCCAGCGGGCTTCTTTAGTCAACGCATAAACGATGGCCTTCTTTTGTAGGGTCCCATACAGGGATTGCCGCGAATCATCCGGATTTTCATAAACCTTTGTCCCCGCTGATACGACGGCATATCTCGTTTTCCCCTCCCGCATGTCCGCTTCTGCTGTGACGGACGGTGTTACCGTAGGACTAAGGACAACCGTTGGCATGGGCGTCTCCACCGGCGTAGGCGTAACCGCCTCAGCCACCGCAGGGGCCTCCGCCGGGCCGGGCGTCTCCTTCGGCCCAGGACCCTCCGCCGGGCCGGGCGTCTCCTTCGGCGCGGGCCCCTCCGCCAGGCCAGGCTCTCCTTCGGCCCAGGACCCTCCGCCGGGCCAGGCGTCTCCTTCGGCCCAGGACCCTCCGCCGGGCCAAGCGTCTCCTTCGGCGCGGGCCCCTCCGCCAGGCCAGGCATCTCCTTCGGCCCAGGACCCTCCGCCGGGCCAGGCGTCTCCTTTGGCCCAGGACCCTCCGCCAGACCGGGCGTCTCCTTCGGCCCAGGACCCTCCGCCGGGCCGGGCGTCTCCTTCGGCGCGAGACCCTCCGCCGGGCCGGACACCGTCCTATCCGAAGAAGGCGATTCCGGCGCTTTCTCCACCATCAGTTCCCGCGTCTCCTCCGCTGCCTGGACCTCCGCTGCGACGCGAACCATCGGCAAGACGAGGCATAGCGCCAGCACAACGGCCAGCAAACCCATATAGCAACCTTTTTCTTTTTTTTCTGTCTTTGTCTGCATATGGTCTATTCCCTCCGTGGCATGACATTTGAATTGGAGAGTACGCAATATGCCCCCACGAATACGGCGTTCCTTCGCGGCGACAACCTGCTATTGGAAATATTAGGGATTGTCCATACCGTTCCATTTGCAAAAGGCTTCCCGGTAGTACGCAGCCGCCCTTACTCCGCCATCAAAAGGCGGGATAGGGTTACTGCCCCGACTCTTTTTTATTGACAGCTATCTTGGATATGGAACCAAATTCGCCGGACCTATTTGCCGAAACCCCGGAGGTTTGCTGTTCGCGCTCATGATGCGCAGGAGAGCGTGTCTATGCGTTTCCCTTAAATAGATGCATAACTTGTTTGTATACGATTTTTCCCGTGGGACAACAGGCGTACCCCAAGACGGCCCCCTCCCACAGCGACGAGTAAAGATGATGTACCAGAGAATACCATTGCACACCGGCCCGCAGCGCCAGGCGCCAGAGATATAGGTCATGCCCACTCCTTTCTAAAGCTTGATGGGGATATGTTCAAGGTGGTTTCGGTGCGCCCCCACCGGTTATGGAGCGTTCGCTTCCCGGCTCAAAAAATTCAGCGCCCGCTTTCCCACCCCATCTACTTCAAGACACTTCCGGCGATTTTACTATATCACAGCGATTTCCTCCCCGGCAATCCATCGTGCAGAATTTGTATGTATTTGTGCAAATTTCATCGATTAGAAATCGCTTTTTAATCTACGTGTTGTTTATATGTCTGTTTTAGAAGCCGATTCGATGGTTATTATAAATAATTCCCGCCTATTAGGTAAAAATTTCCAGCAAAGGTACTTTTACCCTCCGCCCGGAGCTTCCATCATGCCTTCTCTATGAAAGACAGCCAAATAGAGCTCAGCAAAATAAGGAGGGCGCGTTACTATGCCGGACCAGTTGAGCGTAGAGAAAAAGGTTCAGATTATTATGGGCCTGCTGCGGATCCGCCGTGCCAAGCGATCCCGACATACCGCGCAATATCACAATCATAGTTGCATTAGGTTGGCCACTCTCCACTATCTCGCCGAAGACTGGGCTACCCATTTTATGCGGATAACCTAATGGAAAGCGGCTCACCGATGTGACGGAGTTCAAATGGCGTGAGGCTATCGAGGTCCATAAACTCGATCTAAGCGCTATTGTGGCCCCCCTGACTGGCGCATCCCATGGCTGAGTGATCGCAATGCCATTCCACTCGTCACGTAATTGTCCACTACCCGGATGTCGTCACCCACTGATATAAGGCGCGTAGGCAACCACCGTGCCACCTTATTTGTCTGCCTAATCCGCTGAATGCGGAACACCTAGCGATAGGCGCACTCTGGTAGTATCAAGAGTTTTTCGCAAAAAGGTTTGCAGGCCCTAGCATGAATGGAGTCAGCCAGCAAAGGAGGTGTCCTCAAAAGCCGCCTCCAGGTGCTTCATATTCCCATACTTCTTGTTGCCCCACTGGGTACCGGCTCCATGGCGCAGCCGGGCACAGACCAGCATGAGAG
>DVHZ01000143.1 GCA_018711685.1 Candidatus Excrementavichristensenella intestinipullorum
GCCCCGGAATGTCCCCCGGCCCCGGAATGTCCTCCGGCTCCGGAATGTCCTCCGGCTCCGGAATGTCCTCCGGCTCCGGAATGTCCTCCGGTCCCGGAATGTCCTCCGGCCTCGGAATGCCCCCCGGCCCCGGAATGTCCTCCGGCCCCGGAATGTCCCCCGGCCCCGGAATGTCCTCCGGCTCCGGAATGTCCTCCGGCTCCGGAATGTCCTCCGGCTCCGGAATGTCCTCCGGCTCCGGAATGTCCTCCGGCTCCGGAATGTCCCCCGGCCCCGGAATGCCCTCCGGCTCCGGAATGCCCTCCGGCTCCGGAATGTCCCCCGGCTCCGGAATGCCCTCCGGCTTCGGAATGTTCCCCGGCTCCCCCGCGTCCGCCCAAGCCCCCCATGGCCTGGACGGTGCTCCAGCTGGACCTGACCCTGACCTGGTCCCAGGAGATCGCGGCGCTGAAGCCCCTGTTTAAGCACAATCCGCCCTGCGACAGCTTTGCCCTGGAGGATTTCGTGTTTGTGGACGCGCCGCTGCCTGCGGAGGACGGAACCCAGGGCCGCTGCGCCATTGGCCTGCGGGCCCGGGACGGCGTTCCCATTTCGGTGTGTTACGCCCTGCCCGGAGATTTCTCCCTGGAGCCGCCTCCCGGCCTGGAGGGCTATCAATATCTGGGCGGCTGGTGGTACACGGTGCTGGAAGTCCAACCCGAAACCAACGCCCTGGGAGAAACCCTGGAATAACCCATCCCCGTCCCCGCCCCACGGCGGGGACGCTGCTTTTTCCCCACCCAGGCAGATTCCATAAAAAACGCCGGGGCGACGCGCTTTGCCTCGCCCCGCGACTTGAGCGGCCTTTGCATCAACCTAGCAGCCCATTTGCCAAACACACATTATCCAATTTAAGAATTCCGTAATTTAAATACCATTGCGAAAGTGCAATTCTAATAATTGCCTTTTTATTATATGCTATATTTTTGTTATTGTCCAGTGTTTGTCTAAAACATGCGTCAAAAAGAACAAAAATTTATCTTTTAAGGAAAACTGCATCCGCCGTAGGCGCAGCCCGAATAGCATAAAGGCCCTATTTTGTGTCCAAAAGTTTAGTTGGGAAAAGGGAAAAAACGATAAGCCGTCAGTTTAGCCGTCAGCCTTTCCCCCTGATCGAGATGTCCAAGGGGCAAAAGCCATATTTAACGCCGTGCTGGCAGCACAGGCTTCATTCTTCTAAAGGTCAAATCTATCCCCGAGCAATCCTCGAATAAGCCGTCATATTTGGTCTGCTTTCTCGGGAAAACAGCCTTTTTCAAGGCTGATTTTTCTTTATTCGCATTCGTATTTAAATTGCGGAAATCGGGCGAGAGAGAAGGACGCGTTAGGCGGCCTGGTCTGGCTTGGGGGCGAGAACGGCGCGGGGATATTGGCTCCGTTCCGGTTTTCAAATCGAGGGCAATGGCAATATTTGCGGGGAAAGGAGCGGAAGCGAGAAGGCGGACGCGGCTGTATGACCAAGCTCCATTTGCCCCCCTGGCGGTTCTTTTTTCTGCCCTTACGGCGTCCCCCCACAGTTCTAGATTTGGAGGTGCCTATTCATGATCAAGCGTTTGTTTTGGCTCACGCTAACCATTGTCCTGCTGTCCGCCCTGTTCGCCTGCGCCGCCACGGCGGCGAGCTATACGGCGACCACCGAGGATGGCGGGAGCGCGTCCTTTACCGTGACGGTCGCGAATTACCAATATAAATATAAATGGGAGTTTGAACGGTCTGAGAACCCCCCCCACGTTAAAGCCTGACGCAAGCGAGTGGAAGGTTCTTCTGGGCACAGTCGAATGTAATACCTCGGAAGAGGCTAAGCTGTGCCGCGATCTGTTTGCGGATGCTGAGTACTCCCAGTCTGGGAGTTTGAAAATCCTCCCGGAGAAAGGGGAAACGCAGAAGGCATTGCTCAAGCCTGAAGCGGAAGGCACGACCGTTTCATTCTATGCAGTGGTCGAGCCCAAGTATTTGCCCAGCGGAACATACAATATTCAGTGGGATGGTTCCTTAACGGAAGGATGCGCTGTGGAAATCACATTTGAGAAGACGGGGCTGGGGTATGTGTTAGTCCATTGCGCACTTGATCTGGGAAATAACCTCCAAATGGGCGCTTTTACGCTTGAGGCCCAGTACGCTATTTGGGATGGCGAACAAAAACCGGTAACAGCCTTGAGCATGGAAGTAGGGGACCAACCGGAGCCATTCGCGCTGGCTTGCAACGGTGCAGCGATTCCCGAGGGCGTAACGGTAACCTGGACGGGCGGAGACCAATATGTGGCTGTTAATGATGGCGAAATAACGCCGATAATGGCCCATGCTGAAGGCGGGTCCACCACCATCACGGCGGCCACGCAGGACGGCGGGAGCGCGTTCTTTGCGGTGACCGTGGCAGGGCCAACGGGTGTGGATTGCCAAACAGCCGTAAGCCTCGTCCAGGGCGAGAGCGTCAGCTTTACGGCAAAGGCGCTGCCGGAAGGGCTGCGCCATCATGGCTTGTCGCTGGCCAGCGACGCGCCTTTGACCATTTCTGACCCCCAGGTTGGGTCCGACGGCCTTCATACCTGGACCCTGACGGCTGCAGAGGACGCTGAACCGGGCGAATATACCATGACGGTAACGGCAGACGCGGACACCAGCGTGGCAAAGCAGATCACCGTAACGGTCAGCGAGCCCGCGCCGCCCTATGTGCCGCCCTATGTGCCGCCCGCACCGGCGGCGCCTTCGAATATCCAGTTTACCCCTGCGGAAGACCTGCCCGCCGGGCTGGAGCTGAAACAGGGCGAGAGCATCACCCTGGAACTGGGCGTCATAGACAATTACGCCGCCTTCGCCGCCGCCGGGGTGGAGGTGACCGCCGTCCCGGTCTGCGACGCGGGGCTGACCCTGTCGGCGTCCATCGGCCAGGAGGGCAGGCTCACCGTCCACCTGTCCGCCTTGGAATCCGGAGAGCACCAATTCACCGTAACGCTGAGCGCTCCGGGCTGCTCGGCGGTAAACGCCGCCGCCCTGGCGGTGCGGGTACCCAGCCCCGCGCCGGTGGAGAAGAAGATCGTAGTGGAGGCCCAATCCGGGGCCTATACCGGGATCAAGGGCGTCACGCACCTGATGAAGGAGGACGGCGCCGTGACCTTCAGCGTACAGGGCCTGGAGGGCGTCCCCGGCGTGACCTGGAAGAGCAGCAAGCCCAAGCGGGTCGCCATCGACGCCGTCACGGGCGAGGCCACCCTGAAAAAGACGGGCTCCGCCCTCATTACCGCCACCCTGCCCGGAGGCGGAGAGCTGACCCTGAAAGTCAAGGTAAACAAGGGTGATTTCGCTCGGCCGGAGTCCATCCGGCTGCAAACCAAGGCGGAGGGCCAGTGGACCGACGCCCCTGCCCAGGGCATCACCGTAGTGCCCAACGAGAGAGGCGTCAAGAACGTGCCCACACGGCTGGTAGGGGGCGGGGGCAAGATCGTGATCGAATCCATCCAAATCGACACGGACATCGCCACCCGGGATGGAGGCAATCCGGCGCCCGTGAAGGTGAAAAAGCGTTTCCTCACCGACGGCAAGACCACCACCCTGGTGATCCGGGCCAATGGCCGGGAATTTACCTTGCCCATCGCCGTCAATTCCTCGGCGAAGGACCTGTACCCCGACGAAATGATGGCCCAGGTTCAAGAGATTCTCCAATTGGAAGAGGACTGACGCCGCCCGGCGAAAGCCGCGCCCCGGCCATGGCCGGGGCGCGGAGGTTTTTGGGGTGAAAGGGCGGTCAGCACTTGGCCAGGGGCATGAGCCAGCTGCTGGGCAGCAGTTTGGCCAGCACCCGGTAGAACTTGTAGAACAGCCGGTTGGTGTAGACGGCGCGGCCCTTGAAGGCGGCGGCGATGGACTTTTCCGCCACCTGCCGGGGGTTGACCCGGGGCAGCCGGTCGAAGGTCTTGGAATGGCCGGTGATGCCGGCCACCTCCAAAAATTCGGTATCCATGGGCGCGGGGCACACCGCCAGCACGTTGACGCCCCGGCCCTTGAGCTCATAGCGCAGCGCCTTGGACAGGCTGAGCACGTAGGCCTTGGTGGAGCAATACACCGCCATGCGGGCGTTGGGCACGAAGGCGGCGATGGAGCACACGTTGATCATGACGCCGCCCTTGGGGATATAGGGCAGCACCGCCGAGGCCACCTCGGTGAGGGCCTGGCAGTTGAGCCGCACCATGCCCCCCACGTCCTTAAGGGGCATATCGATAAAATCCCCCAGCCGGCCAAACCCGGAGTTGTTCACCAGGCATATCACCTGGGGCTGCTCCTGGGCCAGCAGGGCGTCCAGCCGCTCCAGGCTCTCCCGCTGGGTCAGGTCCATATCCAGGGCCCGGTAGGGCAGGTCCAATGCCTTGCCCAGCGCCTCCAGCCGCTCCTTGCGGCGGGCAATCAGCCAGTATTCCTGAATATCCGGACGCAACTTCTTCAGGGCCAGGGCGTATTCCCGGCCCAGGCCGGAGGAGGCGCCCGTCACGATGGCAATGCCCATAGCTTCCATCCCTCCATCAATTGTTGGGGTTGAATCCCTCTCCCAGGGCCTCGTGTACGTCGGTGACGATGACAAAGGCCTCCGGGTCCACCTGGGACACGATGCGGCGCAATTGAAGGGCCTCCAATCGCCCGATAACGCACATCAGGATGGTCATGTCCTTCTGAGAATACATGCCCCGCCCGGCCAGCCCCGTGACGCCCCGGTCCATTTCCTCCATGATGCGCTGGGCGATGCGCTGGCTGTGGGGGGAAATGATGTAGTAGGCCTTGGCCCGGCTGGGACCGGTGAGCACCCCGTCCAGCATCCGATTCATCAAAAAAGCGGAAACCATGGCCAGCAGCGCCTTGTCCGCGTCGAACACGAAGGCGCTGCAGGCGATGACCAGGACGTCCACCGTAAAGGTCACCGCGCCCACGGTGACCACCGGCACCCGGCTGCTCACCAGCTTGCCCAGCATGTCCGACCCGCCGGTGGTGGCCCCGCCCCGCAGCACCAGCCCGAACCCGGCCCCCGCTACCACGCCGCCGAATATGGCCGCCAGGATGGGGTCCCGGGTAAAGGGCCCTACGGGGAGGTGGTCGATGAGCAGGGACAGCGCCACGCTGGCCAGCAGGGACTTGAGCCCGAACTTGAGCCCCAGCCGCCCCATGGACAGGGCGAACAGGGGCACGTTCAGCGCCAGGGCCACCGCGCCCACCGGCCAGGACAGGAAATGATTGACCAGCTGGCCGATGCCGGTAAAGCCCCCGGCGGCGATGTCGTTGGGCACCAAAAACATGCGGTACCCCAGGGCCCCCAGCAGGAGCCCCGCCGCCAGCTGCGTCCATTGAAACCAGGTGGATTCCGACCACGCCAATCGCTTGCCCAACGCGCTCCTCCCGGCCGCCTTTTTGTCTATTATGCCGCGGCGCCGCTCATCCTAACTCGGTTCTCTCCGGCAAAAAACAGGGCGCGGCCCCCGGCTCACGCCCTCAGCGCTCCCGCGCCCTTACCCCGCCTGGGAATACCTGCGGTGACGCACCTGCCGGGCCATGTCCCGGTTGCGGGGCCTGTTTTCATAGGCCTCGTCGTCCTGCCAGCGGCGGCGGCGGCGCTCCCTGCGGCGGCGGCGGGCGATATAGTAATCGCACAGATTGACCACGCACCCCACCAGCACCAGCAAGAGCGGCAGCAGCTTCAGCGACTGCATCCAGGACAATATGCTCAGCCCGAACAGGTGCAGCACCGGTCCTCCCGCCACCAGCAGCGCCACGTCCAACACAATCAGCCAATACCCCGCCTTGGGCCGGTTGCGCAGCCCCAGCGTCAACAGAGCGAACACCACGCAGGCCAGCAAAAACCCGGTCAGGTTGAACATGCTGCTGTCGAAAAAGGTGAGCGCCTGCCAGAAGGGGTAGCCCACGTTCAGGCACAGGTTCCACACGCCTTTTAGCGCCCACCAAATGGTCTCCATCCGCACCACAAACTCATAACCCGCCCAGGCCGCCAGGGCCACGGCCCCCAGCAACATAAAATACCGGCCGGAATACTTGCGTTTCTCCATATACAGCCCTCCCGTATTACTGTAAGTGTACTGTGAATGGCCAAAATTGTCAAGGGCTGACACAGAATTGTTCCCCCTGCCGCTGCCCAAAACTCCCATGCCAATTCCAGCCAAACCGCTTGCCTATGCGTCACAGGTCTGTTATACTCTTTTCATACTTTGAAAGTATTTTGAAAAGAGGGGTGCGAAGTATGAAACCCAAGGATTACCGGTATAACGGCAAAGCGCCGCTGGCGCTCAGTCAGGCGCCCACCGGCGCGGACGGCAAGGTGCGGGCCATGAAGGACGAGTTGGTGCAGCGCACGGAGGAAAACATGGAGCAGGTCGCCCGGTTGCAGGAACGGCTGTACGCCGGCGGCCGGGAGGGCCTGGTCATCGTGTTGCAGGCCATGGACGCGGCGGGCAAGGATTCCACCATCAAGCATGTGATGGCGGGGATCAACCCCCAGGGGGTGCGGGTCTATTCCTTTAAGCAGCCCAGCGCCCAGGAGTTGTCCCACGATTACCTGTGGCGCATCGTCAAATGCCTGCCCGCCAGGGGCCAGATCGCCATCTTCAACCGTTCCCATTACGAGGACGTGCTGGCGGTGGAGGTGCTCAAGCTGTATGAAAGCTTCAAAATGCCCCAGCGCTGCCTTACCGAGGACTTCATTCCCCGCCGGCTCAAGCAGATCGCCCAGTTCGAGGAATACCTGTACGACAACGGCATCCGCATGGTGAAAATCTTCTTGCACCTGTCCAAGGCGGAACAGAAAAAGCGCTTCCTGGACCGGCTGGACAAGCCGGAAAAGAATTGGAAGTTCTCCGGCGCGGACCTGGAGAGCCGGGCCCTGTGGGACGCCTATCAGGCGGCCTACGAAAGGGCCATCAACGCCACCGCCACCCGCCATTGCCCCTGGTACGTGCTGCCCGCCGACGACAAGTGGTTCACCCGCTACCTGGTCAGCGAGGCGGTGCTGGACGCCCTGCAGCGCATCAATCCTCAGTTCCCCGAGCTGCCCCCGGAGCAGGCGGATAAGCTGCCCCTCTATCGCCGGCAATTGGCCCAGGAGGATTGAACGGGGGAAAGTCGGCCCTCCCTCCCGCATAGACTATCCCCGAAAGGGGGGATGTTCATGGCGCCCCAATCGCGCGGGCGGACGCTGTGGTCTATCCTGAAGGGAATCGTTTTGGCGCTGGCGGCAACGCTGGTGGCGATGGCGGGCCTGGCGCTGTTGGTGGTGCGGTTCGGCCTTTCCGACGGCGCGTTGACCGCTTTGAATCAACTGACCAAGGTGGCGGCTATCTTCCTGGGGGTATGGGCGGCGGTGGGCCGGGGCGGACAGCGAGGCTTTGCCCTGGGCGCCGTCACAGGCCTGGGCTACATGGCGCTGGGGTACGCCCTGGTGTGTCTGTTGGATGGACAGATGGCGCCCGCCGGGGTGCTGGCGGCGGAATTCGGTATGGGGGCGGGGTTGGGTGCGCTGTCCGGCGCACTGACGGCCAACCTGCCCGCGCCCTCCAAAAAGCGCAGGGGGGCAGCCAAGGCCGCTTGATCCGGCGCGCCGCCGGGGCCGGACCGCCCGCTTGCCATGACTGCGGCGGGAGCCCTTGAGGCTTCCGCCGCCTGGTATGTGGGGCGGCGGACAGCTCCACGCCTTTGCCGCCCCGGGGGCAAGGGACCGGCTCCCGGCCCTCGCTTCCCGTAAGGGGCCGGGGTTTGCTTGTTGTGCCGGCAGGGCAAAGCCCCTTTGCGGTTCAACGCCTTCCCGGGGTTTTGCCTTTTCGGGTTTTGCCGGCGCGCTGAGCCGGGGGTTTGACCCCCGGCTCAGTAAGTTGATCCCGGAGCGCCGCCTCAGTCGGGCCGCTCGTTCATCATATCCGCCAGGGGATAATCGCCCAGGCGCTCTACCTCAAAGCCGTTGCGCTTGAAGGCCTCGTAGTCGAAGGCCTCCAGCTCGTCATAGGCCAGCTTGTGGAACTCGTAGAAGTTGGGCCACCACTCGTAGCCGTCGCCCAGGTTGTTGTTCAGGAAGGCGTCCGCCATCTCGATGCCCATCTGGGGGGATACGTAGAAAGCGCCCATGGCCAGCACGTTGCAGTTGTTGCCGGTGATGGCCCGCTTGGCGGCGGGTACGCTCTCGCACACGGCGGCGTGGACGTGGGGGCACTTGCTGGCGGCGATGTGGATGCCCATGCCGGTGCCGCAGAAGATCAGCGCCCGCTCGAACTCGCCCTCGGAAATCTTGGCGCCCACCTTCAGGCCGATGCGGTGGAACATCTCCGGATTTTCCTCATTGGCCGACCGCACGCCGATATCGGTAATGGTCCAGCCCTTTTTGCGCAGATACGCGCACACCGCTTCCTTCAAAGGATACCCCGCAAAATCCGCGCCCACCAACACCTGCTTGTCCTTCACGGTTTTCATACTCTATTCCTCCTCTACTCATCCAAAAGTGAGCTTGCGCCCCGATATGATTGATTATAGTGCATTGCGGCGCATTATTCAAGAGCATTGTATCAAATCCGCACTATTCCGGCGTCAAATCTCGCCGCAGATTGGATAGAGGCGAAAAAAAGCGGTGCACAGGCCGCCATCGGGCGGCGCTTTCGCTGCGGCGGCCCCAATGGGCTCAAGCCCGGTGAACCGCCCCCCGGCGCAAAATATCCCCCGCCGCCCCGCCCTCCAGAAAAAATATCGCCGCGCCCCCATCGCCCTTGACCGCGCCCCCGCAGTATGTTAAACTATTCCAGGAGACTAGAGGGGGCTTGCCAGGCATGGCGGCGCAAGCTATACTCGGCAAGCAAGCAAGGGATAGCTTTAACCATTTTTGGGCAAACCCCGTCTGTCGGGAGACAAAAGGCGCACTGCGTTCCAAAGGGAACCAGGGCGCCTTTTTTTGCTGTCCCTGAAAGCGGACGGCAGGGAAAGGAAGGATGATCATGCAAAAACGCGGTACCCTTTGGATGGCGGCGCTGTTGGCGCTGCTGGCGCTGCTGGCCTTGGCAGCCCTCGCGCCGGATGCGGCGCTGGCCGAGGCGGTAAAGATTAACGAAACCAACTTCCCGGATGACAACTTTCGAGATTATGTGTTGACGGAAATCGACACAAGTGGCGACGGCTCTCTCTCCGATACAGAGATCGCCACGGTAACGATGATCAATGTCAGTAGCGAGGGCATCACAGACCTTACGGGCATCAAACATTTTACAGCGCTGACTGACCTGTACTGCTCCAGCAACCAGCTGACGACGCTGGATGTGTCGGGGAACACACAGCTGACTTCCCTGGACTGCTCCAGCAACCAGCTGACGGCGCTGGATGTGTCGAAGAACACAAATCTGACTGCCCTGGACTGCTCCAGCAACAATCTGACGAAGCTGGATGTGTCGGGCTGCACGGCGCTGAAGAGACTGTTCTGCGATGGCAACCAGCTGACGGAGCTGAATGTGTCGAGCAACACAGAGCTGACTTCCCTGTACTGCTTCAACAACAATCTGACGGCGCTGGATGTGTCGAAGAACACGGCGCTGCAGCGACTGAACTGCTCCGGCAACAATCTGACGAAGCTGGATGTGTCGGGCTGTGCGGATCTGAAGACCCTATATTGCTCCAACAACGCTCTGACGGCGCTGAATGTGTCGGGCTGTGCGGATCTGAAGACCCTATATTGCTCCAACAACGCTCTGACGGCGCTGGATATGTCGGGCTATACGAATCTGCAGACCCTGAATTGCTCCAATCAGGTAGCGGAGCTAAACGTGGACCGTGAAACAGACGGGTCATGGAATGCGGACCTTTTAACGCTGATCGATTCTAAGATTTCCGGCGTTCAGCTGACCCCGGAAACCCAAGTGGGCGTGACCGTAGAGAAAAACGTCGTTTCTTGGACAAACAAAGATGTACGGCCGGTCGTTTCTTATAACTATGACACAGGCCATAACGAAGAGACCATGAAAGTGACCCTCACGCTGATTCCTCAGGGCATCCACACCGATACGAGCGTGAGCAAAGTGACCGTGGACGGGACAGAGGGCGAAATCAGCGATACAACCATCACCGTGAAGCTGCCCTCTGGAACCGGCCTGCCCACGGACGCCGACCAAATCGTCATCACCCCCGCCGACTCGGCGGTAGCGTCCACGCCTATCAAGGCTGCCGGGGATGAAAGCGGCAAAACATGGACCTTCACCGTCACCGCAGAGGACGGCCAAACCAAGACCTACACCCTTCTCGTGTTAACCCCCCATGAGATCAATATCACCCTAAAATCCATCGACGGCGGAACGGACAACGTCAACTTAGATGGTGCCGATAGCAACTGGGCGTGGGAGGGCGATACCATTACTCTCATCCCCCAGGCGTCGAGCGACTCCCGATTTGTCCGCTGGGAGGTGGAAGACCTAACCATCAACAGCAATCAATTTACAATGCCCGATAGGGATGTCAATATCACGGCGGTGTTTGGGAAAAATAGTTACAACGTGACCCTGAACCTCAACGGCGGTACAATCAACAGCGGCAATGTGACCACCTACACCTATGGCGAGGGAGCCACCCTCCCCACGGACGTGACCCGCAGCGGCTATACCTTCGCCGGCTGGTATGCAAGCGCGGCCCTGACCGGCAGCCCGGTCACAGCCATCACGACAACCGACGAAGGAGACAAAGAATACTGGGCGAAGTGGACCGAGAACGCGCCGCCCGCGCCGGTAGCGCCTCCGGAAATCGACTTCACCCCCGGCGGCGACCAGCCCGGCGGCGATGAACCCGGCGGTGACCAGCCCGCCTCGGTGGAGCTGGAGCCCGGCCAGTCCGCCACCCTGGACCTGGGCGTGGTGGATAACTACGCCGCCTTCGCCGCCGCAGGGGTGGAAATCGTCGCCACGCCGGTGTGCGATGCCGGCATGACCGCCTCGGCAGTCGTCGACCAGTCGGGGCACATCCTGCTGAACCTGTACGCCATCGAGCCCGGCGAGCACCAGGTGTCGGTAACGCTGTCTGCAGCGGGCTGCCAGCCGGTGACGGTGGCCCAAATCACCCTGACCGTGCCCGAAGCCCAGCCCGAGGACCCCGAGGACCCGGAGGACCCGGACGCGCCGGACCTGCCGGACATCCAGCCCCAGGAGGGGACCCAGGCCTACACGGGCGTCCAGGGCGTCACCCACCTGAGCCTGAGCCAGGGAACCGTTGTCTTCACCCTGCCGGACCTGGCCGGGACAGAAGGGGTGGTATGGAAGAGCAGCAAGCCCAAAGTGGTGAGCATCGACCCCCAGACCGGCGAGGCCCAGCTGAAGAAGTCGGGTACCGCCACCCTGACCGCCACCCTGCCCGACGGCACAACCATCACCCAAAAAGTGAACGTCCACAAGAAGGACTTTGCCCAGCCCGACACCATCCGCCTCCAGACCAAGGTAGACGGCAAGTGGACCGACGTACCGGAGGAAGGCATCGTGGTGGTGCCCAAGAAGAGCGGCCAAAAGAGCGTGCCCACCCGCCTGGTAGGCGACGGCGGCGAAATCATCATCGAATCCATCGAAGCCGACAAAGCCCTGCTCACCCGCTCCAGCGGCAACCCCGCCCCCGTCAAAATCAAGAAGCGCTCCCTCACCGACGGCCAAACCACCACCCTAATTATCAAAGCCAACGGCCAAGAATTCACCCTCCTCATCACCATCGACTCCACCGCCAAAGACCTCTACCCCGACCTCCTCCCCTCCGAAATCCAATCCATCCTCCAACAAGAAGAATAACCCACCCCCGCCCCGGCCCCGCCGGGGCGCTTTTTCTACGCCCACTCCTGCCGCGGAAGCGCCGCCGTCCCACTGCGGCGGCGCTTTAGTGTGCCGGAAAACCCCGCATTTGAAACGGTATGGCCCGTAGGTGAGGGCGTTATGGGTATGCCGCCCGTAACCTATACCGCCTGGAAGGTTTTTCATTGCCAGAAAATGGGTTCCCCATGCGCAGGGATATCCCGCGTCCAGGCCCATATATACGGGCTTCTTCCCAAGCCGTCCCTCGGCTTTTTCACGATTTCTGGGGGGAGATATATCGTTGACATTGACCGCTTCCTCATGTGCGTTCGCGATGACGTTCCTCTTGCTGTCCACCGTCCGGCGTTCGCTGTAATAGAACCCATCCGGGTTCCGGTTTTCCATCCCGCGTTCTCGATCCGTAGCGCGCTTTACCTTCTTTACTTTTGTGCGCCTTTTCCGCCTATAGGGCCCTTGGACTGGGGAAAAACTGTTTTCAAAGGGCGAGCCCCGGCCTGGCTTTGCCAGGCCGGGGCTCGCCGCCGGTCAAAACTGCTTGATGATGGTGATGGTGGCCTCCCGCACCTTTATGCTCACGGTGACCTCGTCGGCCAGCTTGGCCACAATGGACTTCTCCAACTCGTCCCAGGCCTCGGGCTGCTGCGCTTTTCTATCCCTGGCCCAGTCCATGTACTGCGCCAGGGACCAGGCGGCGCCCATAGCGTAGCAATCCTCGCATTGATAGCCGCCAATCATGGCGTTGGCTAGCAGTTGGTTCTGAAGGGAGCCGTCGCCGTATAGGCCCACCTCGATAATCCGGCGGATCTTGCCCATTACGCCTCGGGTCGCTTCATTTTCGCCGGAGGTGGAGACCTGAAGCAGCTGCTCCCGCTCGTCCTCGCTGACCTGGGCATGGGCCACGGTGACCAGCTTCATGGCCTTGTCCTGCCCCTCCACCCAGAATTCGGCCCGGCATTCCCCCAATACGGCCCGGGTCAGCCCTAGCATCTCTTCGGCCAATAGACGCAGTTGCAGCGCCTGTTTAGCGGTCAGTTCACAATAGGTGGCGCACTTTTCCACCTGAAGCAGCGCTGGGGTAGGATCGGTATGTAGGGCGTCAAAGCTCAGTACGTCGCTCCTCATGATGTCGCTCCTTTTCAGTGTTTATCCGGATAAATTATACTCCAACCCCGCTTCCCGGTCAACGCGGGGCGAGGGGCGCCCGCTGGAGGTGGCGCGGACCCCGGCCCCGGCGGCGTTCCCGGAGGATGCGCTTTGGCCGGGGCCCCGCCTTTTTCTCCTAGGCCGGGCCGTTTCCGCGAGACGGGAGCGTATGGCTTACAGGATGGCCCTGCACTCCAGGTAGTAACGCTTGTCTTGAGCTTCGCCCATGGAGAAGGTCTTGCGGGGCAGTGCGCCGCTCTGGCGCACCGCAGGGAATAGGGCCCGCTTATCCATCGGGGTGAGGCGAATGCGCAGGGCGCTCAGGGCGTTCAGCGCATCCAGGCCATGGATATAGTCCAACCGGGCCTGAGGATTGTCCGCCAGCCACTGGTCCAGGAAGGGCTGTAAGATGGCCACCGGTAGGGGATTGAGGGCGTTTTCGATGCGCATGGGCTCGTCCAGCAGGTACAGCTGGGCCCGTTCCGGCTTGCAGGGCACTACGCTCATGCCCTGGCCCCGGCAGTACAGGATAAAGTCGTGGGTCAGCGCGCCGCTTTCCGCTCCGAATACCGCCCGGTGGATGGGCTCGAAAACCAGCGCCGGATCGTACAGGTTCACAATTTCCACCATGGCGTATCGGGCGGGGTGGATTTCCCGTTGGGCCGGGGTGAGGTTCTGGCGCAGCTCCAGCCAGCAGGCCCGCGCCGCGGCCAGGGAATGGTTGCCGTCGCCCACGGCGAAAAGGAAGCCGTCGCCGCACTGGTAAAGGGCTTCCAGGGCCTGAGCCAGGGCGGCCATACTTTGGGAATCGGTCACAGCCCAGCCCCGGATATGGCCGCCTCCCGCCATCAGATCGAAGTCGTACAGTTTTTCCAGCGCATCCCGGCGCTCATAGATGGGCTCGATGAGGGTGCGCTCCGGATCGTCGGTCAACAGCATTACGTGGCTCAGCTCCAGGGGTGCGCCCCGGCGGATATCCATGCGGGGCGGGAGCCGCTCTACCACAGTGCCCTCGGTGCTGCGAATCAGGGGCTTGGCGCCTGGGGTATAGTCGTACATCTCCAGGTCGATGGCGGCCACCAGGCCCAGGCGGACGCCTCGGGTAGTTTGCCGTTCTACCAGCACAAAGCCCTCTATCGTCCGGATGAGGAACTGCTCTTGGTACTGGGCCATGCGCTGGTGTATGGCCGGGATATCCGGGCGGCCCTGATGTAGATAGCATTCGGGGTAAATCAGCCTAAGGGTAGAGGGGCGTTCTCCCACCTCTCGCTCCACCTGGGCCCAGTACTCGGGTTCAGAAGTGTGCTGGTCGCAGGCGATCACAGCCCAGCGCACCGGGTCGATCTGGGTACCGGGCAACAAGAGCCTGGGTACAGTCAAGCCATACTTGGAAAAATTTTGCATATGCGGTCAAACTCCTTGCCCATTGTTTCTTTCTATTGTATCATGAGAAAAGCGAAACGTCGATGGCGAAAGAGGGGCTTTTTTGAAAATGGATTACCAGAAAACCGGCAAACGTTTGAACAAATATTTGTCAGACAGCGGTTTTTGCTCTCGCAGGGAGGCCGACAGGCTGATCCAGCAGGGAAAAGTACTGTTGGACGGCCGGCCCGGCGCACTGGGAGACCGGGTGCAGCCGGGTATGCAGGTGGAGGTGGCGGGCCGGCAATTGTCCGGCCAGAGCAGGAAGGTGTACCTGGCCCTCCACAAACCGGTGGGCATCGTATGCACCGCCGATTCCCGGGAACCGCTGAACGTGGTGGATTACATCGGCTATCCTCAGCGCGTCTACCCGGTAGGGCGGCTGGATAAGGATAGCAGCGGACTTTTGCTGCTCACCAGCGACGGAGAAATCGTCAATCGCATCCTCCGCGCCGCAGGAGGGCACGAGAAGGAGTATGTGGTGGCGGTAGACAAGGCCATTACCCCCGACTTTCTAAGGGACATGGCCCAGGGCGTGGAGATTTTGGGGCGCAAGACCTTGCCCTGCCGGATTCATCAGTTGACGGTGAATAGTTTTAGCTTGGTGCTGGTGCAGGGCCTGAACCGGCAGATCCGGCGCATGTGCGAGGCGCTGGGCTACCGGGTGCGCTCCTTGAAGCGGGTGCGGGTGATGAATATTACCTTAGACGGGCTGGCGCCTGGCCAATGGCGCCACTTGACGGATCAGGAGGTTGCCCAATTGCTGGCCGATACCGGCGCCCCCGGCCCGTTTTGCGGACAGACTTCATCGCTTCTTCCCCCAGGAGAACCCAATTCTACTTGATTGTAGGGGATAAATGGGTTATAATAGGTCAGCTGAATGCTATGAGGGGTGGCCGGACCAGCGGCCGATGAGGTACAATGATCGAGAAATTGCGCATCCAGGGCGGCGTGCGCCTCAAGGGCGAGGTGGCGGTGAGCGGGGGCAAGAACGCGGCGGTAGCCATTATACCGGCGGCGCTGTTGGCCCATTCCCCCTGCACCATTGAGAACCTGCCCGACATCGACGACGTGCATGTGCTGATTGATATGCTGCGCTGGCTGGGGGCGGGGGTAGAGTTTCAGGACGGGGTGATGCAGATCGACCCCACCACGGTGGACAAGTATCAGCCTCCCTATGACCTATCCAGCCGTATGCGTGCTTCCTATTATCTAGCTCCGGTGTTATTGGGCCTTTTCGGTTGCGCCGAGGTGCCCATGCCTGGCGGCTGCGATATCGGCGCCCGGCCCATTGACCAGACCATCAAGGGCATGACCGCTTTAGGCGCCGACGTGCGGGTGGAGCGGGGCGTATTGTATGTGAGCACCATGGGCTTGTCCGGTTCGGAGGTCTACCTGGACATGCCCAGCGTGGGCGCTACGGTGAACACCATGCTCACGGCTGTAAGCGCTCGGGGCAATACCATTATTTATAACGGCGCCAAGGAGCCCCACATCGTGGACTTGGCCAACTTCCTCAACTCCATGGGCGCCCGCATCAAGGGCGCGGGTACCGACGTGATTCGGGTCATGGGGGGACGGCCCCTCCACGGCTCCAATTATGCCGTCATTCCCGACCAGATCGAGACCGGCACCTTGATGATCGCCGCAGCGGCTACAGGCGGCGATGTGGTCATTACCGGGGCCATTCCCACCCATATGGAGGCCTTGTCCGCCAAGCTGCTGGAGATGGGGGTGTACGTAGGCGAGGATGATGACCGCATTCATATCCGCTCCGACGGCAATCTGCGGGCGGTAAACATCAAGACCCAGGTATACCCTGGTTTCCCCACCGATCTGCAACAACCTATGGCCGCTCTGTTGTGTACCGCCAACGGTTCCTCCACCATCACGGAAACCATCTTTGAAAACCGCTTCCGCTATCTGGAGGAATTAAAGCGCATGGGCGCTGATATTCGGGTGTTTGGCCGTACCGCTGTGGTGGATGGCATCGATCGCCTCATCGCCGCGCCGGTCACTGCCACCGACCTGCGGGCCGGGGCTTCCATGATCGTGGCCGGGCTGATGGCCGAGGGGATCACCGATATCTACGGCGTCAATTATATCCTGCGAGGCTACGACGGCATTGACCGCAAGCTGCGCAGCCTGGGCGCCAAGGTGGAAATGGTACTGCGGGGCTAGCGCATGAACAGGGAATCCTCGGCCTTCGGCACGCCTGCCGGGGGCCGTTTTTTCGCCTACGGCGGCTGGGCGACAGGAGAACATTTCATGGGGCCAACGCGATGTTACAATCCACTTGCAAAATTGCTCTCTGGCGGTCCTGTGATTTCGCCCGATAGCCCCTCGTTGGGGGGCGGTTGGACACCGTTTACCCCATGGCAATGGGAGACAAGAGGCTTTGCCCGGCCGAATTACCGCAAGCCTTTTGAAAAGAGAAAACCCCGGAAACCGCGTCTATGGACGCCATGCCCCTGTACCGACAGGAGCAGATGTGGAAACGCATGGGCGTGGCGCTGAAGCGGGGTAGCATGGCCAACTGGGTGATCCAGGTGGCGGACCTTGATCTGCGTTCCTTCTGGAAGCGAATCCGGAGCGAGCTGCTGACCCAGAGCGCGATCCACGCCGGCGATACGGTGATGCAGGTACACAAGGAGCAGGGCAGACCTGACACCGCAGAATCGCGCATGTGGGTCTATGCATCCGCCAAACGAGGGGACATTCAGTTGCGCTGCTTCGAATACCGGGAGAGCCGAAGCG
>DVHZ01000144.1 GCA_018711685.1 Candidatus Excrementavichristensenella intestinipullorum
GGGAATCAGGTGACGGGGGCTACGGGGGACCGGGGGACGGGAGTTGCCGGGGGTGAGGGGATGCGGTGGGGCTCTATAACGCGCCGGATGGGGTGGCTGACTCGGCGCCGGGGGCGCTGCCCCCGGACCCCCGCCAGGGACTCCTCGCCCCTGGACCCCCGCCAAGGGGGGATGGCCCCCCTTGGAACCGCCCACCTCGCTGGCGCGTAGGTGAAGCAACGACCTGAAACGGTGCGGCGGCGGTAGCCGCTGCGAGGGGTGGGCCGGGGGCTTAGCTGCTGGCTAAACTCATGTAGCGGCAGATCAATTTGGGACAGTCTTTGTCTGCGTAGAATTCATGCCCCGATACGTCCGCCCATGCCGTGTATTTGGAGCCGATTTCGGGTGTGCCGATGGAAGATAGATTGGTCAGGACCAGATATTGATGCTGCCCTTCCTCCTCGCTTACATCCATAATCATGGTCTGCTCCTCATCTTCTACCCACACATCCACGATCACGCCGTCGCAGCGGAATACCCTGCCGTTCCAGATCTCGTAATACTGGGACAGCGCCGGATAGTCCATCGCCCAGGCGGAGCGGGAATAGGTGTTCAACGAAGGCACGTAGTAGACCACCACCGACACCACTGAATCGGTCTTGCCCTCCTGGCTGGCCCGGAAAGTGACCGTATTGTTTCCAATGGTCTGCATAATGGCGTTGAAGGAGAAACTCCCGTCATCGTCTAGGATGATGGAACCTTCTTCATAGGGGGTGTCCACCGATAGGAAAGCAGTGGGATCTACCTTTCCGGTAATCTTGACAGTCTTCAGGTTGGTAGTTTTGGGTACGGTTAAGCTAGGCTCCAGGTTAATATCCTGGTAAGGCCGGTACAAATTTACGTCCATGCGGGTTTGCTTGTGATTTGGGGTGGACACCAGAATGGACACAGGATTATCGCCCTGGGGATAAACTTCAATGTTGACTTCCACCAATCCCTCAAAATTCACTACATCGGTGACGTCGTCATTGCCTACCAGCACGGTGGAGCCAGGCACCACCTGGAAGGAGAGCAGATAGGTGGAGGTGTTCACCTGCTCAAAGTCCCCTTCCGGGGTGATCATGGTCAAGGGCGACTGAGGAGGTTCAATCTCCATGGTCAGCAGGGGCAACGCCCGCTGGTCCCCTTTCTCCGTATAGAGAATGGGGGTCAGGGTGACGATGGCCGACTCCGCCGTCTCCACGTCCTGAGGATTGGAACTGAATTGGGAGCTGAACCAGTAGCTGTCCGGAATGTCCAGACGAACCAGTCCTCCCGAGATCTGATAGGACTTGCGCAACTCTTGAATGAAGATGTGGTCCCCATCCTCGCCAAAAAAGGCGATGGAATGGCCTACCAGCCCGCTGTCCAGCACCGTTTCTTCCACCGATGGCTCCAGCACGCCGTTGCGCTGATAATAGTTTTCCATTTGCCAGGCTGCAACCCAATAATATACCCGGTAAAACAGTAGCGAGGCCACCGTCACGGAGATGCAAATGGCTGCCGCCCAGATCAGTCCGTGAGCCACCGCCATGCCCGGCGTGCGAGGCGCGGATTTGAGGCCCGCGCCGCACTTGGCGCAGACCTTAGCCGACCGTCGGTTTTCATGCCCACAGGCTGCGCATTTCAAGACCCTGTCCTCCTGCGTTGTTCTCGTTTCACGCCCCACCGGCGGAGCACCTCGAAAAAGCGTTCCGAAGTAAGCCCTTCTGAAAAGGGTTGTAAACAAATACTATTCGCATTTCCTGACGTTAAATCCTGCTTGACACCCGTTCTTTTGCCGGAAATTCACAATTGAGCCGCCAAATTCCTCATTCACAACCAGGCGGGATGTGTTATAATGATAGAGCTTAGACATCGATTGAATTGGGAGGGTTCCCCGGATGATGGATAATTTTCGGGAAGAAGTGGTAGTACGCCGTAAAAATGGGCTGTATAACCTGCTGTATATGCTCAGTTGGGCCGTCCTCGTGCTCAGCGTCATCATGGCCATGATCGCCCTCCAGGGCTTTCTCATGATGGTGATGAGCGGCTCCTTTGATTTGATCAATCTGGCGGTTTTGGTGGTATTCGGTGGCTTGGCCTTTCTCATCTGGCGCAACAAGGACCAGTTGCGCGCCGAATACGAATACACCTTTACCAACGGCGAACTGGACGTGGCCAAGGTGCTGAACAACCAAAAGCGCAAATACTTGACCTGCCTCAATATGAAAAACGTGGAGGCCGCCGGCGCGGTGAATACCCCCGCCTTTCAGCGCTATCTGAGCATGAAGGACGTGAAAAAGCACAACTGGTTTCTCAACCGGGAAGCCAAGCTATACTACTATTTCTTCACCAAGAATCAAGTAAGGCATCTCATGGTGGTGGAGTTGTCCGACGAGATGGTAGAGCTGACCAAAAAGCCCAATTACATGAATTATGGAGTGTGGCAGGGATGATCGCCTATCTGGACAACAGCGCTACCACCCGGCCTAGCCAGCCGGTGATTGAGGCCATGACACAGGCCATGCGGGAGGGGTTTTACAATCCCTCCTCCCTTTACGCTCCGGCTATGGCGGCGGAAAAGGCGCTGAACCGCTGCCGCGCCGCCATTCAAAGCGCCTTGAAGGTGGACCAAGGGCGGGTGATCTTTACTTCCGGCGGCACGGAGGCCAACAACCTGGCCTTGTTTGGGGGAGTGGGGGCCATGCACGGTCCCCAGCACGTGATGGTTTCGGCGGTGGAGCATCCCTCCGTATTGGCCGCCGCCCAGGCGCTGGAGAAAGAGGGGCATCGCTTGACCCTGCTAAGGGTGGACCGGGCGGGCCAGTTGGATTGGGAGCAATTGGAGAGCGTATTGACCCGGGACCCTCCCGCCTTGGTCAGCGTAATGCAGGTGAACAACGAGACCGGCGCGGTGAGCGATATTCCCCGCTTGTCTGCAATGCTGCGGGCCTTGGCGCCCCAGGCGCTGCTCCACGTAGACGGGGTACAGGCTTTTTTGCGCCTACCCATAGATGGAAACCTGGTGGACATGTACACCTTGAGCGGCCATAAGATTATGGGGCCCAAGGGCATAGGCGCTCTGTGGGTGAGGCGGGGCGTACGGCTGTTGCCCCGGCAGATCGGCGGAGGCCAGGAGGGGGAGTATCGCTCCGGCACCGAAAACACTCCCGGCATTGCCGGGCTGCTGGCCGCCATTCAGACCATGGATCCCCAGGCGCCGGCGGCCATGATGGCGATGAAGCTTCGCCTGGCTCAGGGACTTCTACAGCGAGTACCCGGCCTCGTGATCAATGGACCCGATCCAAAGCTCGGTGCGCCCCACATTCTCAACGCCAGTTTTCCTGGCGTTCGAGGAGAGGTGATGCTGCACGCCCTGGAGGGGGAAGGTGTTTACGTATCCACCGGTTCGGCTTGCTCGTCCAAGAAGCGCAAGGTGAGCGGCGTGCTTTTGAGCATGGGCATTCCCGCCGGTGTGGCCGAGGGTGCGCTGCGCTTCAGCCTGGCGGCGGATAACGATTGTGCGCAAATCGACTACGCCTGTGAAAAGGCGGGGGCGCTATATCAAGCGCTCAAGGGTTTCAGGAGGAAATAGCCATGAGGGACGTTTTGCTGGTACGCTTTGGCGAAGTGCATTTGAAGGGATTGAACCGGCCCTATTTCCTGCGCAAGCTGGTGGACAACATCAAGCGAGCGGTGGAGCCCATGGGCGGGCATGTATGGATGAGCGATTCGCGCATCTATGTGCGGGATTGCCCGGACATGGAGGCCTGCGCCCGGCGGGTGAGCCGGGTGTTCGGCGTACATTCGGTGAGTCCGGCGGTGGAGATGGAGAAGGATCTGCAGGCCATCTGCCAGCAATGCGCGGCCATGACCAAGGACCTAAAGGGCACCTTTAAGGTGCTGGCCCGGCGCAGCGACAAGTCCTTTCCCCTGGATTCCATGGCCTTGCAGCGGGAAATCGGCGGCAAGGTGCTGGAGGGCAATCCCAACCTGACGGTGGACGTACACAATCCCCAATACAAGCTGAACGTGGAGATTCGGGACAACTGCTATCTGTGCGTTCGGGAGATGGAGGCGGTTGGGGGGATGCCCATGGGCACCGGCGGCAAGGCCATGCTGCTGCTCTCCGGGGGCATCGACAGCCCGGTGGCCGGCTTCCAGCTGATGAAGCGGGGGGTGCAGGTGCAGGCGGTACACTTCTTCTCCTTTCCCTACACCAGCCAGCGGGCCAAGGAAAAGGTCTTTCAGCTGGCCCGCATTCTGGGCGAATATGGAAACGGCATGCTGGTGCACGTGGTGCCTTTTACCCAGATTCAGATGGAAATCCATGAAAAGTGTCCGGACGAACTGGGTACCGTGCTCATGCGCCGGTACATGATGCGCATCGCGGAGGCTGTGGCCCGGCGCTATGGCTGCCAGGCGCTGATCACCGGGGAGAGCCTGGGCCAGGTGGCCAGCCAGACCATGGAAGCGCTGGCCGCCACCGATCAGGTGGTGGATATGCCGGTGTTTAGGCCCCTCATCGGCCTGGACAAGCTGGAGATCACCGGCATCGCCACCAAGATCGGCACCTATGAGACCTCCATATTGCCCTATGAGGATTGCTGCACCGTATTTACGCCCCGTCACCCGGCCACCAAGCCCAAGCTGGACGCCCTGGCGGCGGCGGAGCAGAAGCTGAACGGCGATGAACTGGTCCGGCAGGCCTTGGAGGGGGTCACCCAGTACCGTACCTGGGAGGAAGAGGAGACATGATCGATCAACTGGTGGCGGTGGTGGGCCAGGCAGGCGCTATCGCCCGGGAAAAGAAGGAGCTTCACGCCCAAGTGAAGGCGGCCAGCGATTACGTCACCGACGCGGACAAGGCGGTGGACAGCTTTCTGATCCAGGCGCTGCCCAAGCTGGTCCCCGGCCGGGTGTTTACCGAGGAAAGCCCCATCGTTCCGGGGGATTACGCGGGGAATACTTGGGTGGTGGACCCCATCGACGGCACCACTAACCTGATGTATCATATGAATTTCTCCGCCGTGTCCGTGGCCCTCATCGTGGACGGCCATCTGCGCTTGGGGGCGGTACACAATCCCTTCACCGGGGAAATGTACTGGGCCCAGGCGGGCAGCGGCGCCTTCCTGGATGGGCGCGCCATTCGGGTAAGTCCGGTGCAGCATCTGGAACAGGCCCTCATCGGCTTTGAGATCGGCCCGGGCAGTAAAGGCCAGCAAGAACCCGTGCTGCGGGCCGTTGGCGCCTTCCACCAGGCCGCCAACGGGGTGCGTGCCCTGGGCTCTACCGCGTTGGACCTGTGCTATGTGGCCTGTGGCCGGTATTCGGGATGCTTCTGGGATTACATTCATCCTTGGGATTACGCGGCGGGTATGATCATCCTGCAGGAGGCCGGGGGACGGGTGACCCAGCGGGACGGCCGGGAAATGGATTTTCAAGGGAAGAGCACCATGGTGGCCTCCAACGGATGGATCCACGATGAAATGCTTCGGTTGATGGATCGCCCATAAAAGTAGGGCAAATGTGAGACAAAAAAGAAGCAATTTGGGTCCCCGACTTTGCTTTTTGCTCCGATTGTGGTATACTGCGAATAAACGAGTAAGCGGCAATACGGAGGTGTGCGATGATGAAAAAAATCTTGGCTTTGGTTCTGTGCCTGCTCATGCTGGGGACCTGCGCCCTGGCGGAGTCCACCCGGGTAGAGTTTGGCGAAACCTTTTACCTGATGCGGCCCGATGATTTGGAAGTGGTGGAACTGGGCGAGGAAGAGGCCAGCGAGGATATGGTTTATGCCGCCACCAACGATGAATTGGAAATGTACGTGTGGGCTTATGATATGGAGGAGCTCACCGCTCAGGAGCTGTATGAGATGTGGCAGGAGGACGAATATCTTACCGACATACAGACCATGACCCTGGGCGACGGCGCCACCTACCTAACCTATGAGATTATCGACGAGGGCCTGGGCGCGGTGTTTGCCTGCGGCGATGGAAAGTATTACGACTTCATCTTCTATTGCCAGACCGACGAGGCCCTGGCCGAGGCTCAGGGAATTCTACAGAGCGTGGCGGCGATTTAAGGTCTGAAACAGCAAGGCGCGCCCGGACGCAGGTTTGGGTGCGCCGAATTTTTGCGCGAACGGGGAATCCGCATGAGAAGGACCCTTGGATACGCTTTTTCCCGCACGATACCGGTGATGTGCGGTTATCTGTTTTTGGGGGCGGCCTATGGATTGCTGATGCAGCAGGCAGGATATGGCTGGGGCTGGTCTGCTTTGACCAGCCTGGTCGTTTATGCCGGGTCCATGCAGTTCGTGTTGGCCGGGATGCTGTCCTCCGGCGGCGGGTTAGCCGCCGCCGCAGTGACCGCTTTATTGGTCAATGGACGGCATATCTTTTACGGGCTCAGTTTTATCCAGCGGTTTCGGGAACAGGGTAGGGTCCGGGGCGCGTATATGGTCAGCTCTCTGACGGACGAAACCTATTCTTTGTTGGTCACCGGACATCCTCAGGACGTGGACAGCCGGTTGGCCGATTTCCTGATCGCCCTGCTGGACCAGTTTTATTGGGTGGCTGGGTCCGCCCTGGGGGGAATGCTGGGCCAGGCGGTGGCCTTCGACTTGACGGGCATCGATTTTTCCATGACTGCCCTTTTTGTGGTCATCCTGGTGGAGCAGGTCCGGGCGCGGGAAAATCGGTGGGGTGCGCTGATGGGTTTCCTGGTGGCCTCCGCCGCCTTGCTTTTGTTGGGGCAGGACCGGTTTTTGCTGCCCGCCATGGGACTCATCGTGGCGTTGACTCTGGTATCGCCGTGGAAGGGGGGCGCGAAGGTATGAGCGCGACCAATACCTTAGCCCTTATCCTGGTAGTGGCGGCCGTGACTCAGGTCACCCGTTGGTTGCCTTTTTGGCTGTTCGGCGGAAGGCAGCCGCCTCCTTGGGTGGTGCGGTTGGGTAAAGCGCTGCCCCCGGCGGTGATGGCGGCGTTGGTGGTGTATTGCCTGAGAGCCGCTCCCTTTTCTTTGCCGGGTCAGGCCGCCGCAGCGCTCATCTCCGCCGCGTTGGTGGCGGTGATCCAGTGGCGGGGCAAGAATACCTTGATTTCCATTGCGTTGGGTACCGGGTTGTACATGCTACTCATTCGCGTTTTGTAAATCGGGCGCGATATCCGCCCTTTGATATGAGGTCGGGCTTCGACAGCGGAGAACCTGCGGAAAGTCCCGCCGCCCGACCGCGGCGGGACTTTCCGCAGCCGGGGGGAGCTGCGCTCCCCCCGGTCCCCCCTCACCCCGCCGGGGCTGGGCTCCGCCCAGCCCCGGCGCCAGGGGGCGTACCCCCTGGCCCCCGCCAGGGACTCCTCGCCCCTGGACCCTCGCCAAGGGGGGATGGCCGCCCTTGGAACCGCCCACATCGCTGGCGCGTGGGTGTAGCAACGGCTTGAACCGGAGCGGCAGGGGTAGGCGTTGCGTGGATGAGGGATGGGTGGAGATGCGATGCGGTTGGAAAGATCGGGGGCGCACCCACGGGTTGCCGTCAAGGGGATGGCTCCCTTTGAAACCACGCCCCGCTGGCGCATAGTTTGGGGTAACGGTCTGAGACGGCGCGGTGGTGGGGTAGTGTTTTATGGCATGCTAAGGGGGTGGGGTTGGCCCGTTAGGGCTGAATCCCCACCCCCTCTATCCCGTTAGGCGGCGGGATCGACCGATTCTTCTAATTCTTCCACATTTTCTACCTGGGCCGGAATGGGAATGCCCAGGGCGATCAGTTGGGCTTCCAGGTTGGAAATTTGTTGCTCAAGCTGTTGGATATATTCGTCGGAGTGGGCTTCATCCAATTGCTTTTGCAGTGAAATAATTTGATCCTGATACTCCGTCAGCTGCTGGTTTAAGGCTTCGATTTGGGCTCCGTTTTCGCCCAGATTGTCTACCGTGGCCTGGAGCTGCTCGATCTGGGCCTGCTTTTCGGCCAACTGCTGGTTCAGCGATTCGATCTGGGCGGCGCTATCGGAGGCGCTGTCCATGGTGGCCTGGAGGTTCTCCAGCTGGGAAGTAAGCGTTTGGATGGTCTGTTCATCGGCTTGGGCGTTGGCCTGGGCCTGCTCCAATTGGCCGTTTAGTTCGGCGATTTCCGATTCCAGATTTTGGACCTGCTGGACCTGCTGGGTCAGCTCATCCACCTGCGTCTGAAGGCCCGCCAACTCCTGCTGCTTTTGGGTCAGCTGCTCGTTGAGCTGGGCGATGACTTCGGAGCCGTTGTCGAACTGGTCGATTTGCTGCTGCAGGTCGGCGATGGCCTGGGCTTGCTGCTGCACGGTATCGTTGAGGGCGGCAATCTGTCCGTCTTTTTCCTGGACCTGGCTCTGGGCTTGGGACAGGGCTTGGCCGCTGTCGGAGAGCTGCTGCTGAGCCTCTGCCAGTTGGGCGGTAAGGGAATCCAGCTGGGCCTGCTTTTCCGCCAAAGTTTGGTTGTTCTCATTCCACAGGGACTCTTTGCCCGCCAAGTCTTCCTGGGCTTGGGTCAGCAGATCCTCCAACTGAAGGATCTGCTCACGCAGGGCGCTTTCCTGGGTGCCGGTCTCGTCCAGCTGCTGCTGGAGCTGCTCGGCTTGCTGTTGGGCTTCCAAGAGCAGGGCATCCTTGCCGGCCAGGTCCTCCTGGGCCTGGGTGAGCTGGTCTTCCAATTGCCAGATGTATTCCGTCTGGCTTTGTGAGTCCTTGGCGGCGGCGTTGGCCTCGCCCAGGGCGTCGTTGGCCTCCTCCAATTGCCGGGTCAAGCTCTCCACCTTATTCTGGGCGTTGGTCAAGGACTGGCGGGCGCTGCTCAGCTGTTTTTGCAGGGAGGTCACCTTGTCGTTGGCCTCCTGAAGCTGCTGAGCGTCGGCGTCAATGAGCTGGACGTACTCCTGCACCTCGTTTTCCAGCTGCTGAATCTGTTCCTGGTACTGCTGGATGGCGGTTTCGTTCTCGCCGGCGCTGGTGGCCAGATCGCCCAACTGCTGCCGGGAGTCCTCATACATGGATTGGGCAGTCTCAAGTTCTGAGGTCAGTTCTTCCTTCTCGCTGGTCAATTGTTCCACCTGGGCGCGCAGCGTGGCCAGCTCCGTCTCGGCGGCGTCAAGGGCCTGGGCGCTTACTGCCAGCTCGTCCTTGACGCTGCCCGCGTCGCTGCCCAGCACGGCGGCCAAGATGGATACGCCCACCAGCGCTACGGCCAATACGATGACCAGGGTCTTCTTCATGTGCTTCCCTCCCTAACTCTTGTCCTTATGAAATGATATGCGCTCCCGGCATATTCCTAGCCCTTAGACGTAAGAATTCACCAATTTTCTCCCCAAATCAAAATTTTGTATGAAAGGCGGCCCTGGGGGCATACTAGCTGACAAACCGGTAAAGGAGTGAAGGACAGTATGCTGGACCGCGTTTCCCTGGTTCTCATCATCATCGGCGCCATCAATTGGCTGCTGGTGGGCTTGTTTGGCTTTGACCTGGTGGCCTATATTTGCGGAGGGCAAGCCTCCATATTGAGCCGCGTCATTTACACCGTGGTGGGTATCGCCGGGCTGTGGAGCATCTCCTTGCTGTTCCGGGAGCGAATGCCCGAGCAGGAGGAAAGCCGCGAAAACGGCGAACACTGAGATGCGGGGGCGCCTCCTTGGGGGGCGCCTTTCTCACGCCCGGCGCAGGGTGAGCAGGTGGACCTGGGCCGGCGCGTTGAACCGCAGGGGAAGCCAGGTGCAGCCCACTCCGTTGGAGACCAGCAGCAGCGCCCCCTTTTCCTTCACCCAACCGCTTCGGTAGGCGTCGCCGTATATCGACGGGGTGACGAAGCGGGACAGCAGGGGCAGGTTGATCTGCCCCCCGTGGGTGTGGCCGCACAGCATCAGATCCAACCAATCCCCCTGCCGCAGGGCGGCGGGAAAGGAGTCCGGGTTATGGGACAGGACCAGTACCGCGTCCTGAGGGAATACCGTGGCGGCGACCGAGGCGTAGTCCTGGTTTCCTGTATTCCAGTCGTCCAGCCCCGCCAGGTACAGGTATTGACCCTCCTTTTCCAGCCGCGCCACCTGATTGACCAGCAGGGAGACGCCCCCCTCCGACAGGGCTTGGCTGAGGCCGCCGGCCCGGTCGTGGTTGCCCCGCACCGCGAACTTGCCCAGGGGCGCGTAAAACCAGGACAATTGCCGGAAAAAGCTGTCCCGCTGGGCCAGGGTATCCTCCTGGTTGGCGGAGGAGAAGGGGTCCGCTCCGGAAAAATCGCCCCCCAACAGCAGCAGGTCCGGGTACAGGTTTTGCAGTTCGTCCATCAGGCCTGCGGTTTCATCCCCGGATGCAAAAGCTCCTACGTGCAGGTCGGTGAGCAGCAGCACGGTGACGCCGTCGAAGGCTTCCGGCAAGTCCTTCAGGTATACCTGAGCGGTTTCCAGGCACACTATCCGGCTCTGGACGGCCATATAACCCGTCAGCAGCGCCAGGGCGAAGAGCATTAGCCCCAGCAGCCGTCCCAAGCAACAACCCCGCCTGCGTTTTCCCGCCATGGAGCACCTCCCTGAAGGTCGCCTTGCGCCGGCCGGCGCGTTGTGATAGCAATGCCTTTGCCCGGAAGCCGTTCCTGGGGAAGACCCTGCTTCGCCGGGAGTCCGGCGGGGCTATTTCGCGTGGAACGCCGCCACCCGGATCTCAAGGATGTTTCACGTGAAACGCCGGTATTCCGGTTGCAAGGATGTTTCACGTGAAACGTCCGCATCCCGGTTCGGAGAATAATTCGCGTGGAACGCCTGCATCCTGAGCCCCAAGGATGTTTCACGTGGAACGCCCGCATCCCAGTCCGGAAAACATTGTGCGTGGAATGCCGATATCCCAGCTGCGAAAATGTTTCACGTGGAACGCCGGTATCCTGACCCCAAGGATGTTTCGCTTGGAACGCCGGGAACCGGCGCGGAGGCCCTCCGGCAGGCTTGCGCCGCCTAGCGCCGGTAAACGGTCCGGCCCTGGACCAACGTGCGCTCCACCTGCAAGTCCGGGTCCAGCAGCACCAAATCCGCCGCCGCCCCCACGGCGATGCGGCCCATGGAGGATAAGCCCAGGCTGTCCGCCGGGTTGCGGGTGGCCATGCGTAGCGCCCGGGCCAGCCCCGCGCCTGCCGGACCCGCCATATTGCGCATCGCCCGGTCCATGGTCAAGGTGCTGCCTGCCAAATTGCCCTGAGCCAACCGGGCCTCTCCGTCCTTCACGAATACCTGATTGGCGCCCAGGGTATATTGGCCGTCGGGCATTCCCGCCGCCTCCATGGCGTCGGTAATCAGGATGCAGCCCTGGGGCCCCTTGCAGGACCAGGCCAGTTTCAGGGCTGTGGGGTGCAAATGCAGAAGGTCGGCGATCAGCTGCACCCGCACCTGCTTTAGGGTGAGGGCCGCGCCGGGGACGCCGGGGGCGCGGTGGGAGAAGGCGTTCATGCCGTTGAACAGGTGGGTGGCCTGGCTCACGCCCAGATGGACGGCCCGGGCCATCTGTTCGCAGCTGGCGTCGGTATGGCCGGCGCACAGGGCGGGGCCGCCGGACAGCGCCTGGATCAGGTCCTCAGCACCCGGCATTTCCGGGGCGATAGTCATCAGGCGCACGGCGTGCTCCATGCCCTGGACAATGCGCCGGTAGTCCGCCAGGGACGGGGGCAGGATAAACTGGCTGGGCTGGGCACCCTTGCGGGCCGGGTTGAGAAAGGGCCCCTCCAGGTGGCAGCCCAGCACCCGGGCGCCCTCCAGGCGCTCCATGGCCCGGCACACCCCGGACAGGGCGGAGCGGGTATCCTCCAGGCTGGCGGCCATGGTGGTAGGGACGAAGGCGGTGACCCCGAAGCGGGGCAGCGCCTGGGCCATAAAGCCCACGTGGGCCTCGCCGTGCATGGTATCATGGCCCATGCAGCCGTGAATGTGGATATCGATAAAACCGGGGGACAGCAGGTGACAGGTCAATACTTCCTCGCCGGGGAGGGGGCTAACCCCCAAGCCGGAAACGCGGCCGTTTTCCACCCGCAGGGCCAAGCCGCGGCGCAGCCGCGTGCCGTCAAACAATTTCTCAGGACGAATTAACATGGCCATTGCCTCCAATTTAGCCGGGGAACCAAACTTAACCATTGCAACATCCAACCATATCCATTATAATAGGAATAACTATAGCTGGCAACAGGGTTGGCGGTTTTTTTTGCCGGTTATGGCCTTTGAACGGATCGGGGAGGCATCATGGAGAAAAAAAAGCGGGGCGCCAGCTGGGTGGGCGCGTTGGTGGTGGTGGCGGTCCTGTGCGTGGGGGCGTTCTTTGTGGCGCGGAATATTGCCGGTAGCCGGTCCTCCCAGCTGCGCACGGCGACGCTGACGCCCGCCTATTCCGGCCAAACGGTGCGTACCCTGGGGGACGGCATCATCTATTACGACAACGCCAGCCTGCACGCCCTGGACAGCGGCGGCAAGCAGATATGGAGCTATGCGGCGGGGAGCAACGCCGGTTTTTCCGTAGGCAGCGGCGGCGTGGCCACTTGGACGGGGAGCATATTGTCCATCCTGGGCGCGGATCAGGGCCAGAGTCTGTTCAGCGGCACCCTGGACGGAACCATTCTGGATGCCAGGGTGGGCACGGTGTACGCAGCCATCCAGATGGGAGAGGAACAGGACAGCAGCATACTGATTCTGGACAGCAGCGGCCGGCAGGTGGAGAACATCAGCATGGACGGCCAGACGGTGCTGGATTTTGGCTTCTTCAACAACGATAGCCTGCTGTGGGTGATGACGCTGAACACCGACGGCACGGTTCCCATGAGCACCATCACCACCTACCGCCCCGGCAAGATGCTGTTGGGGGCGGTGGAGGACAACCAGCAGGTGCTGTACGAGGTGGTATTCCAGGCTTCGCAAATCCGGGCGGTGGGCACCACCCATATCAAGGATTACGACTATTACGGCAAAGAGATTACGGACAACCGCATCCTGGTATACGGCTGGTATCTGATGAGCATCGACGAGGACGCGGCCAATCCCCTGATGGCCTTCGTGCCCATCGGCCAGTCCGACGGCATCGCCGGCATCAGCGACGTGCGCATGATCCGGGGGCAGATCGACCAATCGGTTCACCTGCCCTATCCGGCCAGCTGGGTGCTGGCGGTGGAGGACGCCATATACGCCTTGACCAATCAATACGTGATGGTGTGCCACATGGGGGAGAGCGTTCCCACTACCTATGTGCTGCCCATCTATGTGGACGGGGTGCTGGGCATTACCGACAATAAAACCTGTGTGGCGACGTCAGGAGGCTACGTGTACCTGATTCCGCTGCCCTGAGATTGGAGGAAAACATATGACCCTTAACATTGTGGACTACGTCATTCTGGCCATTCTGGGCCTTTCCCTGGTAGCGGGGATGTACAGGGGCTTTCTGGCCTCCGGCCTGACCACGGCGGGCTTTGTGGCCGCGTTTTTCGGGGCGCAGGCGCTGTACCCCCAGTTGTCCACCGCCATTCAATCCAACCAAGGGCTGATGGATACCCTGACCTATTATCTGGACGCCTCCTCCATGTTCACTACCGCCAATTTGGCGGAGCGGTCGGTGGTGGGCGCCACCCAGAACGGGGTGCTGGCTCAGGCGGTGGCAGACCTGAAAAATCTGCCCGATGCCATCCTCACCGCCTTCCAGAGCAATGTGGACAAGCAGGTGTTCTCCTCGCTGGGCTTTGACACCCTGGCGGATTACCTGAACCAGACCATGCTGTCTGCGGTGATCAACGTGGTTTCCTTTCTGCTGCTGTTCGTGGTGGCTTACGTGCTGGTGCTGCTCATCGTAGGGCTGATTAACAACGTATTCCACTTCCCCCTGCTCAAGCACTTCGATTGGCTGCTGGGCGGCGCCTTTGGCCTGGTGCGGGGCGTGGTCATCGTGTGCCTGGTGCTGGCCCTGGTGCCCCTGGTGACCTCGGTGGTGGACGTGGCGGTGATCGACCAAACCATTCAGTCCTCCGCCCTCATGGGCTATTTCCCCAAGGATTTTGCCATAGCCGATATCATCGCCAAGGCATTTCTGTAGCCCCGGGCGCATATCCTAACGGCAAGGGAGGGGTGCGGCATGAAGGATATCAGCTATATCGAGGCCATGTCCTTGGCTATGGAACAGTTGTCCCGGGGCGGCGCGTTTCTCACCGTGCCGGGGGACAACGCCATGACCATCGGTTGGGGCGCCATCGGCTATTATTGGAAGAAGCCGGTGTTCGTGGCGGCAGTGCGGCCGTCCCGGTATACCTACGGCCTGATCGAACAGGCGGGCTACTTTGGGATCAGCGTGCCCATGCGGGGCGACATGAAAAACGCCCTGGCCTTAGCGGGCAGCTTGAGCGGCCGGGATGGCGATAAGTTTTCCCGTTGCGGCCTGGTCCGGGCCGCCGGGCGGTTTATCCCCTGCCCCATGGTGGACCAGTGCCAGCTGTATTTCGAGTGCCAGGTGCGCTTGAAACAGGATATGACCCTGGAGGGCATGGACGGCCAGGTCCAGCAAAGCGCCTATCCCCAGGGCGACCTGCACCGGCTGTATTTCGGCGAAATCCTGGGCTGCTACCGGGCCGGACTGTAGTCCCAGGCGTCCGGGGCCGTCTTGGCAGGATAGAAAGCCGCGCTGCGGGCCGTCCCTGGCGGAACGGGGAGCCGCACCGGAGGCCGTCTCCCCCGCTAGCGCGAAAGGCGGTGGAGCGGCGGGCCTGGGGCAGCGGGAAAAGAGAGAAATTTTCGTAAAGCGCCTTGCCAAAGGGCGCTTTATGCTGTATTATCTATTATTAGCGCATCCTTGCCCTGAGCTCTGCCTCAGGGCCGCAAGTCCATAAGGAGGTGAAGACTACATGAACCAATATGAAGTCATGTATGTGATCGATACCGCGTTGGAGGAACAGGCCCGGCAGGACCTGATCGCCCGCTTTGCCACCCTGGTGGAGCAGAACGGCGGCGCCGTCGATCGCATCGACGAGTGGGGCAAGCGCCGCTTGGCCTACGCCATCAACTATAAGACCGAGGGCTACTATGTACTGATGTACATCACCGCCCCCTCCGCCCTGCCCCGGGAGCTGGAGCGCAACCTGCAGATCTCCGAATCCGTGCTGCGCTATCTGGTGATCCGCTTTGAAGGCGCGCTGCCGCCCAAGCGGGAAGCGCTGAAGCCGGTGCAGACCCCGGCCCACGCGGCCCCCATTGCCCCCGCCGCCCCTGCGGCGGAAGCGCCGGTCCAGGAGGAGGCCCCCGCTGAGGAGGTCCCCGTGACCGCCGATCCGGTTGCCGAAGTGTAACCCCCCCTTTACGACCCAAAGGCAGGGATGAACGATGAATAAGGCAATTTTGGTGGGAAACTTGACCCGAGACCCGGAGCTGCGCAATACCCCTTCCGGCGTACCGGTGTGCACCTTCACCCTGGCGATCAATCGCCGGTTTACCAACCAGCAGGGTGTGCGCGAGGCGGATTTTATCCCGGTAGTGGTATGGCGGCAGCAGGCGGAAGTGTGCGCCCGCTATTTGAGCAAGGGGCGCAAGTGCGCCGTGGTAGGTACCATCCAGACCCGCACCTATGATGCGCAGGACGGGAGCAAGCGGTACGTCACCGAAGTGGTAGCGGAAGATGTAGAGTTTCTTGGTTCGCCTGGTCAGGGAGGCGGACGGAGCATGGAGGACGTGCCGCCGCCGCCGGAACCGGCTTCCTTTACGCCCAAGGCCACCGGCTTTACCCCCGAGGCCGAGGACGACGAATTGCCCTTCTGAGGGAAACCGCCAGACATCATCATGAATCAGGAGGAAAGGCAAAATGTCTGAGGATAGAGGCGATCGCGCCGCCCGGCGTCCCCGCGGCCGCAAGCCGCGCAGGAAGGTTTGCCGGTTCTGCGTAGATAAGGTTCAGCACATCGATTACAAGGACGTATACCGTCTGCGCTCCTTCATCAACGAGCGCAACAAGATTCTGCCCCGCCGGATGAGCGGCGCATGCGCCAAGCATCAGCGCCAGCTGTCCACCGCCATCAAGCGCGCCCGGACCATCGCGCTGCTGCCCTACACGGCGGACTAAGCCCCTGGCGCGGCTTGCCGTTCCAGGCGAGTACAGGGAAGATGAAAGCTAGGCACTCACGGAAACGTGGGCGCCTATTTTTTGCGCGATGTTTTTCCGCCCCTTACTGCGCCGGAAGACATCGCTTTTAGCGGAAGTCATCCCCTCTTTTCCCATGTTGGGAGAAAACCAGGGCACGAAAAAGGCGGGAAGAAATTCGATAGCCGCTTTGCGCGGCGCCTGAGGAATTGGGGGGCTGGACCGGAGATTCACAGAGCGTGAGGTATGCCGGTCCATGTCTCTGCCTACCCGTTGAGCAGCCATACGCCTAGGTTTAGATAGGCTGCGAAGGTGACCCACAGGAGATAGGGGATTTGAAGCCATGCGGACAGCGGATTTACTTTTTTGAAGGAGAAAATCATCCACAGGATCAGTCCCCACAGCGCCAACAGCCAGAAAAAGGCGAGGCCAAAGCGCTGCAAATGAAAGAAGATCATGCTCCAGAAAAAATTAAACGCCAACTGGATCCCAAAGGCGGTCAGGCTTCGGGACCGGGCGCCGGAGGCTGGAGAAAGGTAGATGCCGGCGGCGCCTACGCCCATGAGGAGAAATAGGATGGCCCAAACGATGGGGAAAACGAGGGCGGGCGGGGACAACGCAGGTTTGGCTATGGTTTGGCTATAGATTTTTGAGCCCTCCCGGGTGAGAAAGCCGGAAAGCGCCCCCACAGCCTCCACGCCCAGAATCCAGAACGCATAGACCTTCCAAGCGGATCGATTCACGTTCACATCACCCCGGAACAGAATATGCCCTTTGGGCGTCCCTTATGTCTGGGGCAAGGGCGCCATAGCGGGAGGGCGGAAGGATGCCATACAGGATCGAAAAAGCGGAGGCGGCAACTTGCGTCCTAACCATGGCGGCGGGTTTGGCGCTTTCAGAGTACGCCTTGATCCCTACAGAGGTACAAGCCGGCCCTCATTGGGGCGCGGCATGATCTCCGCTACGGGGGCGGCCGGCTCAGCCTTTTGGAAGAAAAAAGAAGCTCCCTTCAATGTCCCCCAGTGGGCCGGCGACCCGGTCAGGGCATTGAAAGGAGCGGCATGGCATGAGTCCCCTTCGCAAGTCAAGCGCCTTGGAGCATAATCTCCGCGTAGGGGGTGGATTGGCTGGCGTGGACTCTGCCCAGGCGCATCAGCTCCAGCAAGGCCAAAAAGACTCCGATGACTTCGCTTTTGCCCGGCGCACCGTCGAACAGGCGGGAAAAGGCCACCCGCCCCTCCAACTTCAACCGGTGCTGGATGCGGGCCATACAGGCCTGCACCGCGAAAACATCCCGGCGGATTTCCCGGCGGGGGACCTGGGAAACCTCTTCCCTATCCTGTACCCGCTTGAGGACCCGGGCGAAAGCCCGGGTCAATCCCTCCAGGGTGAGCCCGGTGAGCTCGAAGGTGGGCGGCGGCAGGGGATATTCTTCAGGCAGTTTGGTAATCAGCGCCTTGGCTTCTTTTTCCAGCGCCTGCATTTGCTGGGACAATTCCTTAAAGGCCTTGTACTCGGTGAGCTGGCGAATCAGCGCTTGCTCTGGGGATTCCTCCTCGTCCTCCGGGGAGGGAGGGACGGGCAGCAGCGCCCGGGATTTGATCTCCAGCAGCGTGGCCGCCATCTGCAAAAACTCGCTGGCCGAATCCATATCCAGCTCATCCACGCCTGCCATGGATTCCAGGTATTGCTCGGTTATCTCCGATACGAAGATGTCCTCAATGGCCACCTTGGCCCGCATCACCAGGGTGAGCAGCAGGTCCAAGGGTCCGTCGAACTGCTTCAGGGAAACCACATACGCCATGGTACGCCCCCTCCTAAGCGGCCCCCAAGGCCACCACCAGGGAATAAACCAGCCGGCCCATGCCCTGGAATACGGTGGTGATGATGGCGTACAGCCCTTTATCGAACAGGCCGGTGGCCAGCAGCACCACGATGAGAAGCATTCCCACCCGCTGCACCTTGACGGAGGCGAAGAGATGGCTGCGCTGAAACAGCAGATCGTTGAACACGTGATAGCCGTCCAGGGGCGGAATGGGCAGCAGATTAAAGACCGCCAAACTCAGGTTTACGATGGCCAGATTGACGAAGAACAGATATACGTACCGGGCGGCGCTCCCCATCAGGGGCGCGATCAGCGCCTGGTCCATGCCGAAGACGGCGTATTGATAGGCCAGCAGGATTTCTGAACGGCTGAAGGGCTCCATGCCCAGAGCGTAGGTGGTCATGGCGAACATGGCCAGGCTACTGAGCAGGCATAAGAGCAGGTTCATGACCACCCCCGCGATGGAAATCAGAAAGTCATCCCGCCGGGGATTGCCCAGGTTGCGGGGGTTGACCGGAACCGGCTTGGCCCAGCCCACGCCGGCCACGAACAGCAGCAAGAAGCCCCAGGGATCCAGGTGGCGCACGGGATTCAAGGTCAGGCGGCCTAGGAGCTTGGCAGTAGGGTCGCCGCAGCGCCAAGCCACGTAGGCGTGGGCGGCTTCGTGAAAGGTAAGGGCGATCAAAAACACGGGCAGGCTTACCAGGAAATTAGAAAGAAAGGCGATAATGTCCGTATTGCCCTGGAGCAGATTCAAAAGCATGAAGAATACCTCGCTACATCATCCATTGGTTTATCCGGCTGAGCAGGGAGTAAGCGGCCCCCAACATACCTGCCTGATTGCCCAAGGCAGCGGTTTTGACAGCTAGCCCAGCCATAAAGCTGGGCATCACCTTGCGCTGGAGCTTCAGGCATACCTGCTCGGATAGGTATTCGCCCTGGGCGGATACACCGCCCCCCAGCAGCAGCACGTCCGGGTTATAGCAGTGCACCAGGCTGGCCAGGCCCTGAGCCAGGTCCTCCAGCCAGCGATCCAGGATGGCCTGAGCCGCCGGGTCGCCCTGCCGGCAGGCGGCGAACAGCGCCTTTACCTCCCCGTGGCCCGGATGATCCTGAGGCAGCTGGCCGCTGAGCCGCTTCAGGGCGCTGGTGGAGGCGTAGCGCTCGAAGCAGCCCTGCTGGCCGCAGTCGCAGGGCAGCCCACCGGGATAGAGGCAGATGTGGCCAAACTCCCCGGCCGCGCCCTCCGCTCCGGTGAGCAGTTGGCCGCCCACGATGGCCGCGCCACCCACGCCGGTGCCCAGGGTGACCATGAGAAGCGCCCGGCAGTCCCGGGCTGCGCCCAGCCAGCGTTCACCCAAAGCTGCGGCGTTCACGTCGTTTTCCACCACGCAGGGATAACCGGTGCGCTGGCGTACCCGCCGGGCAACGGGCATACCCGTCCAGCCGGGCAGGTTGGAGGCGTACACCACGCTGGCCCGGTCTCGGGATACATGGCCCGCAGTGGAGATCGCCACACCCAGCAGGTCGTCCCGCCCCTTAGCCAACCGCTCCATTTGGGCCAACATGCGCTCCATCAGCGCTTCGCCGCCCTCCTGGGCCCGGGTCTCCATGAACCCTTGGCGGGAGATAGCGCCCTGTTGGTCTACCAAGGCGTACTTCACAGCCGTACCGCCTACGTCCATAGCGATAACGCTGCCCATGGTATCCCTCCTCTTTTTTTGCTACCATTATAACACATGGGGGCGGACTGCCCCACCCTTTTGCGAAAGATTAACCCAAATATTTGCCCGACCGCCCCTTGACAATCCCCTGTATGAGAGATATAATAGATAAGCGCTGATGAAGTGCGGCTTATATGTGCCTGTAGCTCAGCCGGATAGAGTGTTTGGCTACGAACCAAAAGGTCGGGGGTTCGAATCCCTCCAGGCACGCCACAAAAATTGTTCGGATTGTATGAATCCGGACAATTTTTTTATGGATCGCATCTAAAAGCCCTTGCGATGATATATCTTGGCATAATATTTGTCCGCGGGATGCACAAGATTCTGCGCATTTCTGCGGCGCACAAGGCGCTTCGATATGGACAGATCGCCGGCGTAAACAACCAGCCGCCGAGTCTGCATTGCGCCGCAATCGTACCCCATATCTTCCCGCCTGAGGCCTACACTTCCCCTTTGCGCATTCCGGCAAGAAGCAAGCGCCTATATAGCGGCGGTTTGGCCCATGGGCCTTCCTGCGCGAGAAAAAACCAGGGGCGATCACGGGAGGAAATGGGGACCAGGCGGCTGGGCTCCTAGGGAAAGGGCACAGGACATAGGCGGGAAAGGCGGGGATACATGCCCCTGTGCCGGGGAAGAAAGAGGCTGTCCTCGGGGGAAAGGCCCGCTTCAGCCGGGACCGGGACCCGGCGCTGCTTTGCCGAGGATGAGGGGAGCGGGGGCGGCTAGGGGATGGAAAACGGCCCCCTGACCGCTTATGCGGTATGCAGGGGGCCGTTTGTTTCGAGGGGCGAAAATCAGCCGACGGCTTCCGGCAATTCCTCATCCAGGAATTGGGCGCTGGCCCGGGGCGTCTCCTCCAGGGGAACGCCCACCGGAGCCTGGGTAGCTGCCGGTTCTTCCAGGGCGGTTTGCGTGGGCTGAGGCGTATCCGCGGGAGAGGACGTAGGCGATACGCTCACCTGGCCGCTGATGGTGCTGGGTTGCAGGCTTTGCTGAGGCTGGACCGTGGCCAGCGCATCGGGAACCTGGGGCTCTGCCTCCGGCAAGGGCGTGGGGAACACTTTGTCCAGGGGCACCAGTACGCCGATGCTGTTGCGCAGCAGGTTCAGGGAGATGACGCCGTTGGCTTCTAGCTGGCGCAAGGCCAACACGGCCACCAATAGCACCAGGGCCAGTACCAGAACCACCCGCAGGAAGCGCAGCACACGTTTGCCAAAGCTCAGCCGGTCTTCCTCGTAGCCGTCATCGTCGTAATCGTCCTCGTAGGGGCTTTCCTCGTAGTCATCGTAATCGTCGTAGCCGGCATCCTCGTCTTCCAGGTCATCGTCCTGGTAGACCCGCAAACCGCCCCGGCGGCGGCGGGCATAGCCCCGCACCGGCAAATCGTCATCCTCGTCGTAGTCGTCGTAGTCGTCGTAATCCTCATCGTCCTCATCGAGGGCGGGTTCCGTCCCATGGGGCTTGCGCACGGGCTGGAAGCGCCGGGTGCGCTGATCGTCCTCTTGATAAGCGTGGCGCAAGGGGCGGAAGGCCTGGGTAGGCTCGTCCACCGGCGGCTCCTGGTCCTCATCCTCGCCCTCGTCCTCCGGCTCCTGAACCGGGGCGTGAACCGCCTTGACCCGGCGCTCCTTCCGGCTGACCTGGGCGGCGCGGCGGGCGCGGCGGCTGAGGGTGTCCTCTTCCTGGTCCAGATCCTGCGCCAGCTCCTGGGTCAGGGTGCCCTTGAGGGCCAATTGCTCCTCCTCGGCGGCCAAGGCGAAGACATCCTTCTTGGGCTCCGCCGCTGGGGTCAGTTCTTGGGGCTCCATATCCTCGTCCGCTTCCTCCACCGGTTCCTCCGGGGGGAGGGCCCTGCCTTTGACCGCTTTGGTTGGGGACTTGGCTCTACCGCTGCTGCGGCTGAACAGGCGAATGCCGCCGCCGCTGGGGGCGATGTCCTCGTCGTCCTCGTCATCCCCGTCCTGATTGGCGGAGGTGCGGCTGGGGCTGCCCAGCAGCGACAAGAACTTGTGCCGGTGGGGCGCTTTTTCCGCCGGCTCTTCTTCTTGCGGCTCCTGGGATTGCGCCTCGGAGGGCGCCTCTTCCGGTTCGTCCTGGGCCGGCTTTTCTTTCCGGCCGGCATGTTTGAGGCCCTTGGGCCAGAAGGAGAAGCGCTTGGGCCGTTTTTCTAGGGCCTCATCTTCCTCATCTTCTTCGTCTAGTTGCTGGCTATCCGGCGCGGACGCCTCCAAATGGACTTCTTTGGGAACAGGAATGTCCGCCGGGGCCTGGTCCGCCCGGACATCGGGAATGTCCGCCGGGGCCTGGTCTGCCCGGTCATCGGGAATGTCCGCCGGGGCCTGGTCCGCCCGGTCATCCGGAATGTCCGCCGGAGCCTGGTCCGCCCGGTCATCCGGGATGTCCGCCGGAGCCTGGTCCGCCTGTGTATGGGAAGGAGCGGAAGCGGCCGTCATAGGTTCCTTTTCGGGGAGAGGCTGTTGGGCGTCCTGAGAGGCCGCCTCCGGTTCCGGATTGACGGCTAATCCCACGTCCACCGATAG
>DVHZ01000145.1 GCA_018711685.1 Candidatus Excrementavichristensenella intestinipullorum
AGCACTTTGATCGCGCCGATCAGGATGATGAGGCCGATGAACACCACCACCATGCCTATCACCATGACCTTTAAGCTGAACCACAACAGCTCCATTCTTTCTTCCTCCCTTTACAGCGGCAGGTTGCCGTGCTTCTTGGGCAGGCGCGAATCGCGCTTGCTGGACAGCATCTCCAGCGCGGCAGCCAGCATCTGGCGGGTTTGGCTGGGCTCGATCACGTCGTCCACATAGCCCATCTTGGCGGCGTTGACGCCGTCGGCCACGTTCTGCTGGTAATCCTTTTCCAGTTCCTCCCGCTTCTTCAGGGCCTCGGCGCTGCCGGCCAGCTTGCCGGGCATCAGCACCTGCACGGCGGCCTTGACGGTGAGGGGGGCGATGACGCTGCCCGGCCAGGCGTATACCATGTCGGCGGCGCTGCGGGCGGCCAGCACCATGTAGGCGGCGGCCACCGCGTTGCCGGTGACCAGGGCGATGCGGGGCACGGAGGCGTCCGCCAGGGCGGCGCTGAGCTGGGCGCAGCCACGGGCCAGCTGGCACTGGCCGCCGGCGTTGGCTACGCTGAGCCCCACGCTGTCGCACAGGGTGATCACCGGGATGTTATAGCAGTCCATCAACCGCACGAACCGGGCGGCCTTGTGACAGCCCTCGGCGGTCAGCGCACCCTCGCCCACGCCGGGCTGGGTGGCCACAAAGCCCACGGTGCGCCCGCCGATGGCGGCCAGCGCCACCACCATTTCCGGGGCGCAGCCCGCGCCCAGCTCCAACACCTTGCCGTTGTCGGCGATGCCGGCCAGCACGGATTTTACGTCGGTTACGGTGTCGATCTGGTCCAGTTGGGGGATCAGGCGGTTCACGTCGTCGGGCTGGGTCAGGTCCACCGGCGCGTCCTCCAGGTTGTTGGCGGGCAGCATGCACACCAGGGCGCGGGCCATGGCGATGGCTTCCTCGTCGGTGCCGCAGGCCAGCTGGGCCAGGCCGTTCTTCAGGCAGGCCTGGGCGCCGCCCAGGCTCTTGGCATCCACTTTGTCCGGCGTATTGGCCGAAACCACCTGGGGCCCGTTCATGAACATGCGGCCGCTCTCGCCCACGATCACCAGGTCGTTCTGCACCGCCACCATGGCCGCCGAGGCGGCGCACTGGCCCAGCACCACCGCGATTTGGGGCACCACGCCGGACAGCTGGGCGGTTTTGGCGGAAATGCTGGCGTAGGCGTTCACCGCGTCCACGCCCTCCTTCAGGCGCACGCCCATGGAGTCGAACAGGGCCACCACCGGTGCGCCGGTCTTGGCCGCCAGGTCCATCACTTTGATCACCTTGCGGGCGTGCTCCGCGCCTACCGCGCCGCCCATGACCGTATAGTCCTGGGCATAGACGCAGGCGGGACGCCCGTCGATGAGGCCGTAGCCGGTCACCACGCCGGATTCGCCGTCCCGGCCCACCAGCGCGTCCAGCTCAACAAAGCTGGCTTTATCGAAGAGCAGGCCGATGCGCTCCCGCGCGGTCATCTTCCCCAGCTTTTTTTGTTCAGCTACGCGCTCGGGGTCGCCCGTCTGGATCGCCAGCTTGCGCTCGCGTACGATGGGCAGATTGTACTCCACACTCATGGTTCAATCCCTCCAAGCCTTGTCGTGTATATATAAAAGGTTCCAAACTGGCACAAATTCAATACTTCGACAACGCCCCTCCTTTTCCTGCCGCCCTAATGTTGATTTTTGCGGTCTTTTTGGCAATACCCCCCGGCTATGTGGTATAATACTGCCGGGGAGGTGTGGCCATGTTCAAGGAACTGCTGGCCCAGGGCGTGGAACAGATGGGCTTGTCCCTAACCCAGGGGCAGCTGGAGCAATTCGCCCGATACCACCAAATGCTCACCCAGGCCGGGCGCACCATGAACCTGACCCGGGTGAACGCCAACGACCAGGAATCGGTTCCCCGCCATTACCTGGACAGCCTCACCCTGCTGGCTCATCCCGGCCTGCTCCAAGGCGTGGACGCCCTGGCCGACGTGGGCAGCGGCGCGGGCTTGCCCGGCCTGGCCCTGGCCATCGCCCTGCCCCAGGTCCGGGTGACCCTCATCGACGCCCTGGGCAAGCGGGTGAACTTTCTGGAGGAAGTAATCCGGGCCCTGGGCCTCAACGCCCAAGCCCTTCACGCCCGGTGCGAGGACGCGGGCAGGGACCCGGCCCTGCGGGACCGCTTCCCCCTGGTCACCGCCCGGGCGGTGGCGGATACTCCCTTGCTGGCGGAATTGGCTCTGCCCCTGGTGCGCCCCGGCGGCCGCCTGGTGTGCTACAAGGGCCCGGCCGCCCAGGAGGAAGCCCAGCGGGCCCAAGGGGCGCTGGCTGTCCTCAACGGCCGGATTGAGGCTATTCTGCCCGCCCCCATTCCGGGACAGGACTGGGACCACCGGCTGCTGGTGCTGCAAAAGACGGGCGCCACCCCGCTCCGCTATCCCCGCAAGGCGGGCATTCCGGAGAAAAAGCCCCTGTAACCCCTGGGGCTTCCAGCCGTCCGGGCCCGGCTCACCCGCCGGCCCCGCCGGAAAGGGCCTAAGCCCCCACCGCCGCCTGCACCTGCCGCAGGCCCGGTTCCGGATCCCGGAACATCCGCCTGCCCCATCGAAAAGGGCCCAAGCCCCGTGGAGGCTCAGGCCCTGGCGCGGTCCGAAAGCAAAGCGTCCCGGCAAAGCCGGACAGGCTACAGGACGATCTTGTTCAGGTCGTTCAGGTCCTTGGGATTTACGTCCCCTACCAGGCCCACCAGCAAGTACCGCTCCGACATGGGATCATACTTGATCTCCGGCAAAATGCTGAACCCTTCGATCTCGCCGGTGGAGCGCACGTGCATCCGGGGTCCGGTGCAACGGTGGAGCAGGTCCCCGATCATGATGTGGTTTTCATCGTGGAAGGAGACCGGCAGGTCCTCGTCGATCTTGCGCCTTACGTAGTCGGCAATGGCCTTGAGGTCCAGATCGGGCCGCTGGTCGAACTCCAGCAAAAAGCCGTGGCGCACGTCGCCATGCTGGTATTTCAGGTCGCACTGCTGCAGCAATTGGCACTCGGCCAGGTCCTCGGCGGTGTGGGCCATCTTGCGGTACTTGATGGTGTGGAACACGATCTGGGTGATGTCCTCGGGCTCGGGGCCGAACAGGGTGGGCCGGGTCACCACGATCTCCTCCCCCACCCCGATGAGCAGCTCCGCGTTGAAGGAGATAAAGGGGCGCAGCAGGTCGAAGTGCTCCACAATGACCCGTTTGCCCAAGCGCAGCGCGGTCTCCACCGCCTCGGCCAGCACCCCGATCTGGGTAAAGGCGGACTCAAAGCGGATGTCCATGTGATAGGTGTGGGGGCTGAAGAAGCCGCCCTCCCCCACCGACAGAATGGGCAGGGGCCGCACGTTTACCCCGTTGTCGTCGTTGGTCATCTCCAGGCCGGGGAACATGCCCTTGACCAGCATGCTCTTGCCGGAACCGGCCTCCCCCACGATGCCGATGAGCCGGTCAAAGGGGCTCAGGTGACGGGCCGCGATGGTCTGGCCCATCTGGGTCATGCGCACCACGCCCCGGGGCGCAAAGTAGACGCTGTATAGGTGCCGGTCGTTCATGGTATTCATCCTGGTATCTCCTCCCGCCGTTTCCGCTTTTCCCCAGTATAACATACCCTGTCCCAAAAGAAAACGGCTCCGTTCCTCACAACCTCCTTTCTGCGAAAAAAAATGCCCGGCGATGGGAAAGGCAGCTGCGTACCCGGGCCGAATATGCAACTTTTTGCCCCGTCCGTTCGTCTCTATGGAAAATGGCAATTGACACCAGCAAAGGGTGATTGGATGAATAAGTATCGTAAAAAACTCGCATTGGCCCTGCTGGCGCTGGGTGCGCTGGCCTTGGGCGGCTGCGCCCAGCAGCCGGATACGGTGGAGGATCCCCTTTCCGCCTTCGGCATCGACGCGGTGTTGCCCTTCGCCACCGTAGCGCCTGAGGTGGTAGAGGCCACCCCCACTCCTGCGCCCACCACCGACCCGGATGACCTGACCACCGATCCCTCCTACGGCCAGTCCTGGAAGCAGGACACCACGGTGTCGGAGGACCAGGACAACTGGGCCCAGCAATCCACCCCCGCCCCCACGCCCCGGCCCACCCAGGCTCCAGTGGTGGAGGACGATACGCCGCTGTACGAGCGGCTGTCCTACGGGGATTCGGGCACGGCGGTAAAGGATTTGCAGCGTCGCCTGAAAAATTTGGGTTACTATACCGGCAGCGTGGACGGCATCTACGGCACCGGTACGGTAGCGGCGGTCAAGCTGTACCAGTCCATAACCGGGCTGAGCCAGAGCGGCGTGGCTACCGCCTCGCTGCAGCAGGAGATCTTCTCCAGCTATGCACCCATCTATGAACCTACTCCCGCTCCCCGCCCCACCGCTACGCCTTCGCCTACGGCCCAATACGTACAGCTGAGCCGGGGCGACAGCGGCAGCCGGGTGACCCGGCTGCAAAACCGGCTCAAAACCCTTGGCTACTATACTGGAACGGTAGACGGGGAATACGGCTCGGGCACCGTGACGGCGGTGAAGCGCTTCCAAAAGCAGCTGGGGCTCAATGCCACTGGCACCGCCACCGTAGCCCTGCAGCAAAAGCTGTTCTCCACCAGCGCGCCTTATTATGAGCCGGAAACCGCTACGCCCGCTCCCGCCCCCGACGACGATGAGCAAACCTATATCCGTCTGGCTCAGGGCGACAGCGGCACCCGGGTGCGCAACCTGCAAACCCGCCTGAAGGAACTGGGCTACTACACCGGCAGCGTGGACGGCAATTTCGGCCGCAGCACCGCCACGGCGGTGAAGCGCTTCCAGCAGGCCATCGGCGTCAACGTTACCGGCGTGGCAACCATTGCCGTACAGCAAAAGCTGTACGCCTCCAACGCCCCGGTCTATGAAGGCGAGGAGGAAGAGGACGCCTACACCCTGCTCTCTCCCGGCGACAGCGGCAGCGCGGTGAAACGGCTGCAGACCCGTCTAAAGGAGCTGGGCTACTTTGACGGCGACCTGGGCGGCAATTACCTGACCAAGACCACCGACGCGGTGAGAAAATTCCAGGAGGCCATCGGGGTCAACCCCACCGGCATCGCCACGGTGGCGCTGCAAAAGAAGCTGTTTGCCTCGGACGCGCCTTACTATGAAGGCGAAGAGGAGGAAGAGCAGCCCCAGACCAATTACGTGAAGCTGCAAAAGGGCGCTACCGGCACCCAGGTCACCAATCTGCAAAAGCGCCTGAAAGAGCTGGGCTACTTCACCACCGACATCACCGGCACCTACGGCACCATGACCATCCGGGCGGTCAAGGCCTTCGAGGCCCGCTACGGCAAGGAACAGACCGGCATAGCCACAGTCGCGCTGCAAAAGGAACTGTATTCCGACAACGCCCTGCCCTACGAGGACGCCAGCGACACCACCGGCGACAGCGGTTCGGGGACCACCTATACCAAACTGCAAAAGGGCGACAGCGGCGCCAAGGTAAAGCAGCTGCAGCGCCGGCTAAAGGAACTGGGCTACTTTGAAGGGGCTATCGGGGGCAACTATCAAAAGCTGACCACCGACGCTGTGACCCTATTCCAAAAAGCGGCAGGACTAAAGGCCAACGGAGTCGCCACCATCGCCACCCAGGAGCTTTTGTTCTCCGACGCCGCGCCCATCTATCAGCCCACGGCGACGCCCACGCCCAACCCCTATCAAACGCTGAAGCGCGGGGATACGGGCAGCGCTGTAGAGCAGCTCCAGAGCCGGTTAATCGAGCTAGGCTACATCAGTTCGGTGAGCGACATCACATTGGGCACCTTTGACAAGAACACCATGCTGGCGGTGATCGACGCTCAGAATCAGCGCGGTTACGATTCCGACGGCTCTGCGGACGAGGAATTCCTGATTTACATCTATTCCGAGGACGTGTGGGACGTAGTGCTGGCCGATTACGAAGGCGGCTGATGGGGGCATTCTCACAGCAAGGAGCGGGCGGACCGGCCCCTCCTTGCTTTTTCTTTCCGCCGCCATCCAGCGCAGCGCCTATCGCCGCCGCGCCGTCTCAGGCCGTTGCCGCACCTACGCGCCAGCGAGGTGGGCGGTTCCAAGGGGGCGTCCCCTTGGCGGGGGTCCAGGGGCGAGGAGTCCCTGGCGGGGGGCCCGGGGGGCGGAGCCCCCCGGCCGCTGAAGCCCAGCCGCCAAGGCGGCTGGGCTTCAGCCAAAAAACTCCGCGCCCGCAGCTATCGCCGGTTCTTCCGGCGGCAAATCTTATCTTGCAATCCCCCACGGGTTGCGCTACAATGGGTCAGATCGTTTCATCATGGAATGGAGGGAATTGGCTATGCCGGCACAATCCAAGGCCGTGGTCACGGTGCTGGGGTTTGACCGCAAGGGCATCATCGCCCACGTGTCCACCGTGCTGTTCCAGCGGGGCGTAAATATTCTGGATATCTCCCAAACGGTGCTGGACGGATATTTCAATATGGTCATGATGGTGGATATCTCCGAACCCACCTGCTCCTTCACCCAGCTGGCGGACGACCTGAACGCCCTGGGCGAGGAACAGGGGCTTCAAATCCGCATTCAAAAGAGCGAGATCTTTGAAGCCATGCATCACATATAAGGCAGGTGACGGTCATGATCACATCGGGAGAAATCCTCGAAACCCTGCACATGATCGACCAGGAAAAGCTGGACGTGCGCACCATCACCATGGGGATCTCCCTGTTCGGGTGCGTGTGCGATGACGAAAAGCGCCTGGCCAGCCGGGTCTATAGCCGCATCGCCACCCAGGCGGAACACCTGGTGCGGGTAGGCGAGGAAATCGAAAGGGATTTCGGCGTACCCATCGTAAACAAGCGCATCTCGGTAACGCCCATCTCCCTGATCAGCGGCGCCATCCGGGACCCGCTGCCTCTGGCCGAAGCTCTGGACAAGGCAGCCCGGCAGACCGGGGTCAACTTTATTGGCGGCTATAGCGCCCTGGTGCAAAAGGGCATGACCCGGGCCGACCAAGCCCTGATCGCCTCCCTGCCCCAGGCTCTCTCGGAAACCGAATTTTTGTGCGGCTCGGTCAATGTGGCCACCACCCGTGCGGGCATCGACATGGACGCGGTAAAGCTGCTGGGCCAAGCCATCGTGGACCTGGCCCAGCGCACCAAGGCCCAGGATGGACTGGGCTGCGCCAAACTGGTGGTGTTCGCCAACGCGGTGGAGGACAACCCCTTTATGGCCGGCGCCTTCCACGGCCCCGGCGAGGGGGACTGCGCGGTAAACGTGGGCGTCAGCGGCCCGGGTACCGTAAAACAGGCCCTGGAAAAGGTAAAGGGCGCGCCCTTCGACGTGGTGGCGGAAACAGTAAAACGCACCGCCTTCCGCATCACCCGGGTGGGCCAGCTGGTGGCCCGGGAGGCCGCCCGGCGGCTGGGCGTGGATTTCGGCATCGTGGACCTGTCCCTGGCGCCCACCCCGGCCATGGGGGACTCGGTGGCCCACATCCTGGAGGAAATGGGCCTGGAGCGCTGCGGCACCCACGGCTCTACCGCAGCCCTGGCCCTGCTCAACGACGCGGTGAAAAAGGGCGGCGTCATGGCCTCCTCCCACGTGGGCGGGCTGTCCGGCGCCTTCATCCCCCTCAGCGAGGACATCGGCATGATCGAGGCCGCCCAGGTGGGCGCCCTGACCCTGGATAAGCTGGAGGCCATGACCTGCGTGTGCTCGGTGGGCCTGGATATGATCGCCGTGCCCGGCGATACCCCCGCCTCCACCATCTCCGCCATCATCGCCGACGAAGCGGCCATCGGCGTAGTGAACAACAAGACCACCGCGGTGCGCATCATCCCCGCCCCGGGCAAAAAGGTGGGGGATTCAGTGGAATTCGGCGGGCTGCTGGGCCGCGCCCCCATCATCCCGGTACACCCCTTCTCCTCGGAGGCCTTCGTGGCCCGGGGCGGCCGCATCCCCGCCCCCCTTCACAGCCTGCGCAATTGAGCCCAATCCGGTCCTACAATCACATGCGCCCGCCTCCACAACCGAGGCGGGCGCATCCCGTTTCTGCGCCCGGCGAAGCCGGACGGCTTAAGGCGACTGCCGGGTGCGCCATGGCTGCGTCCATATCTTGGCTGGCATCGTTAGACAGGAGCGGCCTGGTCAAATCTCGCCCATGCCCTTTGCCCGGCGCCCTTCGCCTACAGCACGCCGGGGAATATCCCCCTGGATGAGGGCGCAGCGGCGGTTTTTCGCCTCGTATCGCCCAATTTCTTTCCGGTTACAAATAAAGGTGACAGGGGATGGACATGCTAAAAGGGCGAGGAGGAGAAAGACCATGGATGGCAACGAAGAGCTCTTAACCTATATCCACCAAAACGCCCAAATGGGCGTACGTACCATCGAACACCTTTTGACCCTGGTGGAGGAGGACCGGCTTACTCGCCAACTGCGCTCCCAACGGGATGGTTATCAGCACTTTCAGCGTAGGGCGAAAGAACAGCTGCGCCTTCTGGGCCGGGACCAGGAAGGCCTGAGCCCCCTGGAAAAGGCCAAGACCTACCTGATGATCCAGATGGACACCCTGACGGACCGCAGCAGCGCCCATATCGCCGAAATGCTGATTACCGGCAGCAACATGGGCATCCTGGACGCGGCCAAGCGCATCCGCCAATACCCCCACGCCCGGGGGGACGTAGTGGCTCTAGTCAAGGGACTATCCGCCTTTGAAGAGGATAACGTGCAAAAATTGAAGGCTTTTTTATAATGTAATGAGGGCTGCGGCAATCGTCCTTCCTGTTCTCATAACGGCGAAAAAGCCCTTGCCCAGCCCAAGGCCACCTTTTCCCCCCTTTGTATTGACAAGCCGGGCCACCTCGTTCACAGGTGGCTCTCTTGGTTTGCCGGGACGCTATGAAAAGAATTTTCCCACCCTTGCCGAATTCTGACCAAAGGACCGCTTTTTTCCACCGCCAGGGCTAGGGTTCGTACCAAACCAGCAACCATTGCCGGTCCGGGAGGGCTTGATAGCCGCACTTCGCCAGCACCCGGCTGGGCGGCGCATTGCCTTGGGCCACCATGCTCAAACCCTGACGGCCGCAGCTGCGCGCCAAACGGCACAGATATGCCAAGGTGGCTTGGGCCAGTCCCTTGCCCCGCATGGCCGGGTCTACGGCGGCGGAACCAATGTACAAATAGCTGGGGGACATGGCCTCCACCGCAGTGGTCATACAGGGCTGGCCTTGATACCTTCCCAAATACATGCCCTCTGGCGGCTGCATAACGCGGGCTATAGCCTGAAAATGGTCCGGCTCCAGGCGTTCATCCTGGACCTGATTAAAGAGGCGGGCGTACTGCACAAAGCCCTCCTGGTCCTGCGGCAGTAGGCGTTCAAAGGTAAACGCTTGGGGCCATAGCTGGGGCAGGGGGCCCCGCTGCACCGCCAGTTGTTCGATCAGGGCATAATGATAGGTTTTGTCCCGCACCATGCTGTCCAAAGTCAGGGCGGGCTCCAGGGGCGTGGCATACAGCCGCGCCACTCGATGCTTGGACACCAGCGCGGAAAAGGGCTGTAATGCGCCCTCGTCCTCCAGCAGGGCGCAGGCCATGCCGCTGGCATACAGCGCCAGCACCGAATCCCCCCAGCGGTAGTACAGGCCGCTGCGGGGGTTCTTCGGGGTAAACACCATGCCGCCGGCCTCCAGATTGGCCAGCATGAGGAAAGCATCCAGCTCCCGCCGGGCCAGATGCGCCCGCAATTCCTCCCGATGCTCAGGCGACAGTGGAACCATGGCCGCCCCCCTTGTCTTTTCGTCCAGCCACCAGATAGACGGGCAGCAGCACCACGCTGCTCAGACCGATAGCCGCTACCCCCAGCCCAGCCCCCAGGGTGAGGGCGAAGCCGAACAGGAAGGGGGCGGCGGTTTGGGCGATATTCTCCACCATCGAGAATATGCCCATGGCCTTGCCTGTACCCAACCGCTCTACCGCGCTTAGGCCGGAATAGTAAATGCTCTGGCCGGAGAAGCCGAAGCTGTCGAACAGGCTGAGCAGTACCACCGCCACCACCGCCATGGCCATGGAGGGGGACAGGGCAAACCACAGGAAGACCGCCGCGTAGAGCAGGTTGGCCGCCGCGTTGGTCATAAAGCCGCCGAAGGTGCGCATCATGAATCGGGTGAGCCCCGGCCCAAATCCCACCACGATGAGCCCGGCCAGCAGATAGAACCGGCCGATATCGGCCTCCCCCATGCCGTTCATGTCGGCGTACAGGGGGAAGAAATAGTACAGGAAGTAGGAACACACCGTATAGGGCAGGAACGCGCACAGGAAGAAGGACCACACCTTCCGGTCCAGCAAGAACCGCCCCGTGCCGATGCCCCCGTTCTCGCAGGGGCGCTGGCGCAGCGCCACTTCCTTGGGCACGAACAGCGCCGCAAATACCGTCATGCCCACCAGCATCAAGGCGGCCAGCAGGTAAATATTGCCATAGCCCAGCCAGCCCACCAGCTGGGAGCCCAGCACGGTGCCGATGTTCACCCCCGCCGTCATCCCCGTGTTGTAGCCTGTAAACGCTTCGCTGCGGACTTGCTCCTGCTGGCCCGCCGAGGCCAGGGCGTTCAGGCTCACCGCGCTTAGGCCCATGCCCACGCCGGAGACCAGCCGCCCCAGGATCAGCATACCAAAGGACAAGCTCAGGCCAATGGCGGCAAAGGACCCGGCGATAATCAGGCAGCCCAGCATCAGGGTGCGCCGCACCCCCAGCCGGTTCATCATATAGCCCCCCACCACCCCGAACACCGACGTGGTGAGCAGGGAAGCGGAAACCGGGATGGCCACCGCCACGCTCTGGGGCAGCCCCCACAGGGGGGTATACAGCCGGCTGGCCAATATGGCCACAAAGGCGCTCTGCAGGCTGCACGCCACAAAGGATAGGAAGGCCAAGGGCCGCAGCGCCCGCGCCTGGGCCAATCCCGCGTCCCCGGCGCGGCGGGCCCGGAGGAACCCGCCAAACGCCTCCAGCTCGTTATAGGTCATGAACAGAATGACCAGCAGGGTGAGAACGGTCATGAGCAGCCCCGTGATGGTGGCGTCGTTGCGGGCCCGTACCGTGTAGGAATTGACGCCCACCTCGATGATGGCGACCACCTCGCCGCTGCTGTCCCGGATAGGGGTCACCGAGAAGGACCAGTCGCCGGTCTCGTCGGAGTAGGTCTCGTAGTTCATCTGAATGCCCTGGCCGTAGTTGTAGATCTGGGTATCCGAGCCCTGATGGGGCCGGGGCTGGAGCTGGAACATCTTGTACTCCCCGGTGGAGTCGATGAGGGTCACCCCGTAGACCTGGTCCGTGGTGTACAGCACGTAGTAGTATTCCAGCTGGCTGTCCTTCACGCTGACCAGCAGCTGGTTGAGCTGGGACTCCACGTATTGATAGTCCTCGTTCTGGTAATCGTCTATATCCCGAATGCGGGTGATGGCGTCCCCCACCGGCAGCTGCGCCGCCAGGTAGGACAGGCTGGACAGGTTGTCCATGACCATCTGGTTGGTGCTCTGGCGTATGCTGGGCAGCAGCACCAGGGCGATGGCCACGAGCACCACCAACGCAAAGGAGCCCAGGCTGACCGCCAGCACCCCGCTTTCTCCCTTTTCCTTCTTGGGGCGCTTTTCCCGCCGCCGCAGCCCGGCCAGCAGTATCGCCGCTTTGACGAGCACCGCTACGGCCACCGCTCCGGCCAGAATCCATAGCGCCCACTGCTGCACCTGATAGCCCAGGGTGAACCGGGCCTGGGTCAGGTCGGCCACCACCGCGCCCTGGGCATCCCTGTGAATCAAGTGGGTGGCCTCGTCCTGCTTGCTGGACAGGGCCACAAAGCCTCCTTGCGTCCCGTACAGCGCCGAATCAATGCGCCGCTCCAGCAGGGGCTCGCCGGTTTCGGTGCGCTGTTCTATCCGCCCGTCTTCCAGGGCCAGCACCGTCCGGGCCGCCGTGTCCGACAGCAGCAGCAGCCCCGACTCGTCCACGCTGATCCAGCGGGCCAGGGAGCCGTGCTCCAGGTCGTCCAGGGATACGTACCCGTTGTATACCAGCTGGGGTCCCTCCGGCGTCACGTGGTACACGTCTCCGGTCATGGTGGCGAAATACAGGCTCTCATCCAGGGTGGAAATGGCGAATTCGCTCTCGTATAACCCGCTGTGGGCATAGGCGCTCACCAGCACCGGTTCCATATCCTCGATGCGGTACAGAAGGGTGCTCTCCCCCTCCGTCACCGCGAAATAGGCCCGCTCATCCGCCCGTACTGCCTCGATCTGACCCCCATCGCTTTCATATACCGTGCTCAGCACTTCGCCGGTTGCGCTGTCCAAGGCCAGCAACCGGTGGACGCCCTCCTGGGTGGTGTCTGCCAGATACAGCCGTCCTCCCTGAGCCGACAGCGCGGTGACCCGAAAAAAGCCCTTATCTTCGTTGGTTTGGCTATGCAGCTGGTAGAGCAGCTCCCCCTCCCCGCTGATCTTCAGCAGCCGGGACAGGCCCTGATCCACCACATAGTAATCCCCGGCCTGGTCCACGCAGGCGGCGTAGGGATTGCTGATGTCCAACACCTGTTGGGTGGGCCACGCGGTATAGGCCTGCCAGTTAAAGCCGGCAACCGCCGTGGCTATGGCCACCAACACAACCAACAGCCTATCCCGCGTCACCTTTTTCATGGACACCCATCCTTTCCACCCAAATGGGCGGCCTGCGCCGCCCATGGCCCGCCCCTCTGGCGCACCCGCGCCGGGGGCGTTCTTTCGCCTCTCTCTGCGCCGGAGGCCTACCCTCCGCCGCCCCTATTTATAGCAGTGCCGGGGACACCTCGGCCCGCTGCTCCAGCGCCTGGGCCAGCCCGTCCCGCCGGGCCGTGCGCACAAAGCGCCGGGCCGGACAATCCAGCATCCGGCTTCGCGCCAGCAGGGGCGCCAGGAAGGCTTCCTCCCCCCAGCCTCGGGCCTTCAGCCCTTCCAGGGACAGCTCCAGGAGCGCCCGCAGCCACCCCTCCAGCTCCGCCTCGTCCACCCCGGCCACGTCGCCGCTCAGCGCCGCCCGGTCCAGGAGTTGGTTGGCGTCCTGCATCCCGTGGGCCTGGTAAAAGTTCTGGCACAGGGCCAAGGCGTCGTCCAGCCGCTCCCTGAGTCCCAGGGTAAAGGCGCTGGGCATGAACGCCTCGCCAAAGGACTGGGCGCACAGGGTGCGATACTCCACCGTGCCGTACCGGGTGGTCACCACGTTGCGCTCAATGTCGAAATCCCATATATCCTCTTCCCGGGCCTCGTAGGCCGGGTCGGAAAAATAATCCTCAAAGGGCACCGGCTGGAACACCTGCCGCTGCCCGTCCCTGTGCCGGGAGAACATGCAGATCTTCCGGTACTCCCGGACGTAGTCCTCCAGGCTGCGGGCCCACAAGGGCTGCGCACCGGTCATGCCCAGGGCGTTTAGCCGGGAAGAGCGGTACAGCCGGTGGCGCATACACAGGTAATCCAACCCGCCCAGCCGGGCGGGGGAGTTGGAGAACAGCAGCATGTTGGCCAAATCGGCGTAGGTAAGCATACGCATCAAGGTGGGCAGTTCCTGGGGCGTGGTGTTGAAGTGGATCTGCTCCGAGGCGATGCGCACATAGAAATCCAGGTATTTGGCCCGGGCGCCGGCGTAGCCGTGGGCCAACACCTGGCCGATGGCCAATGTCAAATCCGCCGGCACCTTGGGCGCCAGGGGCGCACCCTCCGTGGGGTTAAAGCCCAGGCCGCACAGCATGTGCCCATGGGCCCGCAGGTAGCCCTGGACCGCCTCTAACGCCTGATAAAACCGGCGGTAGAGGCGCACCATGTCCGGTGCGCTGGTGGTGACGTACTCCAGCACCGCGTAACAGGTGTCAAAGGTTACCGCGTTGCCCTGTCCGTCCAACGCCTTCAGGGGCAGTTCTCCCGCGAAGCTTTGCCGGTCAAAGCCAATCCCCGCCAGCACGGGAAACAGCCCTCGAATTACCTCCATGTCGATAGGGCCTCCCCGGACGCGCAGAATGGGAAACTCCAGTTCCAGCCCCACGTGGTTCTTTTTGTTGGCGGCAATGCCTTCCGTCAAATACCGGGTCAATAACCCGTCGATATCAAAACCCATACCCTCTACTCCCTTCGCTTCGGCCTCAATGGCGAAGCCGCAGCGCCAGCATGGTGATGTCGTCCGCCTGAGGTGCGCCGTCCGCGTACCGGTCCAGTTCCTCCATAACGCTATCCAATATCCGCTTTACGGGCATGTGCTCCCCATCCTCTAGGGCGTTCAGCGCGTCCAGCAACCGCTGCTCACCGTACAGCTCCTGGGCCGGGTTCAGCGCCTCGGTGACCCCGTCGGTATACAGGAATATCTGATCCCCCGGGTTGAACTCCAGGGTAAACTCCCTGTACTTGACCCCCTCCATGGCGGCCATGGGCAGGCTACGGCGCATGGATACGTAGGCAAACTGCCCGCCTTTGCGGCGGATCAGGGGCGGATTGTGCCCGGCGTTGACGCAGGTCAAGGTATGGGCCTTCAGATCCAGCAGCATCACCAGGCTGGTGACGAACATGCTGGCTTCATTGCCCTCGCACAGCTGGCTTGAGGCGGTGCTCACCACCTCGCCGAGAGGCTTGCCCTCCAGCGCCTGGTTCTTGAGCAACGCCTTGGCGATCATCATGAACAGCGCCGCCGGCACGCCCTTGCCCGACACATCCGACACCGTGAACAGCAGATGGTCCTGGTCCAGCAGGTAGAAGTCGTAGAAATCGCCCCCTACCTCTTTGGCCGGGCGGATGGATGCGTAGATGTCGAAATCGTCTCTCTCCGGGAAAGGCGGGAAGAGGCGGGGCAGCACGCTCATCTGAATATTGGTGGCCACGTCCAGCTCGGTGGCGATGCGCTGCTTCTCCGCGGTTACCTTCTCCAGGTTGCGCATGTAGCTCTCCACCTGACCGGCCATGTGGGTAAAGGCGTTGGATAATTGCTCGATCTCATCGCCGGTGTGAATCTGGGCGTCGCTGTACACCAGGTTTTCAGAATCCTGGGCGTAGGCGTTTACGCTTTGGGTCAGCTTGCCGATTTGGTCCACCACCCGCCGCTTCAGATACACCAGGTACAAAAAGACCAGCACGAAGACCGTGCCCACCGACAGCCCCAGGCTCTTGAGCAGAAAGGCCCTCAGTTCCTCCTGTACCTCGTGCATGGACACGTCCGCGCCCATCAAGGCTACGCTCCGACCTCCGGCGTCCAGCACCGGGGCGAACACCGTGCCCACGTACCCCAATTCGCTGTCCGACACCAAGATGTCCTCCACCGGCTGGCCGGTCTCAAAGGCGCGCATCAGGTGATCGTTGGTGCCCGGATAGGCGTCTATCTGGCCCAGAGCGCATAGGTCTTGAGGATCCTCGCCCTCTACCCGGGCATCGTAGATGTACAAGTAGCCTTCCTCGGAGGGATAGAACAGGTACAGGTACTGCATCCCCGTGTATTCCTTCACCACATCCATGGCGTGGAAGGCGCCGGCGTAGTCTTCATCCTCCGTCAAGCTGGACAGGTATCGCTCCGCCGTCTCCGCCTCAATAAGGTCCGCCGCTGTTTGGGCGGCGGATAGGGCAATGCGGTAATAAAAATCCATATATTTCGCCTGTATGGATTGATACCCCACCAGACACACCCCGCCGCTGAGCAGCAGGGACAACAGCAAAAACCCCAGGATAAACTTTTGGCTTAGGTTCAGGCTGACCCGGCGAGGCTTAGACGCCGCCCCATAGTCCAGCACAGCCATCCCTCCCTTCACGATTGTCCTTTATTATAGCAAAAATTCTTGGGGAAAAAAAGAGGGAACCATTTTACAAATTCCGCGCAGAATCCTACAAATTTTCCTCTATTCCGGCGCGGCCCCTATTCGGCCCGCGTCCGGACCGCTTTCCCCTCTTCTTCCCCCGATAGGCGGAAATTAACTTGACATATACCCTCTCCTTTGGTAAAATGACCAAGTGCTATGAAAATAGTCCGTGCCATAGACAGCGGGTGCGCAGCATAAGGCCTTTGGGCCGCCCGCCGAGGCGCAATGATGGATGAAATATTGCATTTCGTCGCCTTGCGCTGCTGTGCGCAGGGCGATTTTTCTGGCGTCCGACGCGGGACGAGAAAAGAGGTGCAAAGACATTGTCCAAAAATATTGAACTGAAAAAGACGGTCGTGGCCGAGATCAAGGAAAAGTTCCAGCAGGCCCACTCCGCGGTGCTTCTGGACTACCGGGGGCTCACCGTGGCGGAAGTCACCGAGCTGCGCAACCTGTGCCGTGCTCAGGGCGTGGAATACGTGGTACTGAAGAACACCATGATCGAACTGGCCGTCAAGGAGCTGGGCATCACCGGGCTGGACGAGCATTTGAAGGGCCCCACCGCCGTGGCCTTCGGCATGAAGGACGCGGTGGCCCCCGCCAAGGTGCTCACCGACTTCATCAAGAAGGTGAAAAAGACCACCGTCAAGTGCGGCGTGGTAGACGGCCAGGTGCTGGACGCTGCGGGCGTGCAGGCGCTGAGCGAGCTGCCGCCCAAGGAGGTCCTCATTGCCAAGATGATGGGCAGCTTGAACGCCCCCATCACCAACTTCGTGGGCGTGCTGTCCGCTACCCTGCGCTCTCTGGTATACGCCATCGAGGCGGTGCGCAAGCAGAAGGCCGGAGAGGAATAAAAAACGAATTGATCAGTTAAGGAGGAGCATATCATGAATCGCGAAGAGATCATTTCCGCTATTGAGTCCATGACCGTTCTGGAGTTGGCCGAGTTGGTAAAGGCCCTGGAGGAGAAGTTTGGCGTATCCGCCGCCGCCCCCGTAGCCGTGGCTGCCGGCCCCGCCGCTGCCGCCCCCGCTGAGGCCGCCGAAGAGAAGACCGAGTTCGACGTGGTGCTGAAGGAAGTCGGCCCCGAGAAGATCAAGGTCATCAAGGTTGTGCGCGAAGTCGTGTCCGGCCTGGGCCTGAAGGAAGCCAAGGACCTGGTGGACGGCGCCCCCAAGACCCTGAAGGAAGGCGTGTCCAAGGAAGACGCCGAGAAGATCAAGAAGCAGTTCGCCGACGTGGGCGCCACTGTGGAGATCAAGTAATGCTGCATCCCCGGACTTCAGCGCTTCCCCTCCACCGGAAGGGAAACGGCGCTTAAGTCCGGGACAATTTTTAACCGGCGCGGCCCTGCAAAAGGCCGCGCCGGTTTTTTCGCCCGCTCCCGCCTGTGGCGGACCTCCCCTTCCCGTTCAGCTTGCAACGTGCCGGGCTAGCGCGGTAACCCCCGCCTCCCCCCTTCCCCGCTTCTCAAGGCTGGTTTCCGAAAAAGGGCGGGCAGAAAGCTGGGTCAAGCATCTGAAAATGGCAGTCTCTATGTGGGTATCCTGCCCCCAATCGCCCTTCAGGCCATCCCGACCTGGGGCGGAGGGTTAGGCCAGGCGGCTGGGCGGGAAATTGATCTCTATCCGGGTGCCTTGGCCCAGGTCGCTCTTGAGGGAGATCTTTGCCCCTAGCAGGGCGGCGGCGTGCTTGACGATGGACAGGCCCAGGCCGGTGCCTCCCACCGCCTTGGAGTGGCTCTTGTCTACCCGGTAGAAGCGCTCGAATACCCGGGCCTGGTCCTCGGGAGCGATGCCGATGCCATTGTCGGATACGGCCAGGGTGCCCGCGCCGGTGTGGATGCGGGCCCAGCCTCCCGGGCGGCCGTATTTTACCGCGTTGTCCGCCAAGTTGTACACCATTTCTTCCAGCATGGCGGGCTCGCCCCGCACCTTTAGGGGCTCGCCCTCCGCCTGCAGGTCGATTCCCGCCTTGGCGGCCTGGTCCTCCAGCCGGCGCACCACCTTGGCGGCCAGCTCGCCCATGTCCACCGTGGCCTCGCGGGCGCCGGGGGCGCCTTCGTCCAGCCGGGACAGGCGGATGATGTCCTCGATGAGCCGGATCAGCCGGGCCGCCTCGTCGTGGATGCGCTGGGCGAACCCCCGCATATCCGCCTCCGGGGCCATGCCGCTGGCCATGATCTCCGCGTAGCCCAGGATGGCGGTGAGGGGGGTTTTCAGCTCGTGGGACACGTTGGCGGAAAACTCCCTGCGGCTCTGCTCCGACAACATGCCGTCGGTGACGTCCAGGATCAGCAGCACCATGCCGTTCAACTGGCCGCCGCTTCGGACCGGGCTGGCTACCAGCTGGTAATAGCGCCCTTCATAGGCCATCACCTCCCGGCCCGAATGGCCGCTCTCCCGGGCGGTCTCCAGGGCGCGGATGAGGGCCATGTCCCGGCACAGGCTCAGGATATGCCCTCCCGCAGGCGGCTGTCCTTCGACGTGAAACAGCCGGGCGGCGCTCTTGTTGATGGACAGCACGTCCAACGACTTGTTCAGCACCACCAGTCCCTCCGCCATGTGGCCGGTGATGGCGGCAAACTGGGTCTGCCGCTGGGTCAATTCCTCCATCTGCCGGGCGATCTGCTGGTTCTTGTGTTCCAGCTGAGTGAGCAGCGGAGAAAGCTCCTCGTACACGTTGTTGTCCAGGGGATGGTGCAGGTCCAGGTTGTTCACCGGCCGCACAATCGCCCTGGTCACCCGCCCGGCGGCCCAAACCGCCAGGGAGCTGATGGCCAGGAAGAACAGGGCCAGCAGGCCCAGCATGCCCATGAGGATGGAGAACAGGCTGGTGCGGGTCAGGGCCAACCGCAGCACCGAGCCGTCCTCCAGGCGCACGGCGCTGTAAAAGGTGGTCTCGCCCAGGGTGGCGCTCCACCGCTCGCTATGGCCCAGGCCGCTGGCCAGCGCCTGCTGGATTTCCGGGCGGTCCAGATGGCTGCCCATCAGGTTGGCCCGGCTCTGGCTGTCAAAGCGCACCGTTCCGTCCTGGGATACCCAGGTGATGCGGGTTTTCCCCCCCAGCGCGTCCAGATAGGCCCGCTGGTCCTCCACCTGATTGAGCGCGGCGGCCACATAGCTCAGCTCGCTGTCCAGCCGTTCCTTATAGTCCCCGGCAAAGGTAAAATAGGCGGCCAGCAGGCTGAGCAGGGCAAACAGCACCACCGAACCCAGGGCTAGGGTCAGCATAGCCCGATAGATGCGTCTTTTCATGGCGTATTCCCCCGAAAGCGGTAGCCCAGGCCCCGGATGGTTTCGATGCGGTCGGCGCAGTCCCCCAGCTTTTGCCGCAGGGTTTGGATGTGTACGTCCACGGTACGGGACCCGCCGAAGTAGTCCTGGCTCCACACCTCTTTGAGCAGCGTCTCCCGATCGAAGGCGGTCTGGGGATGCTCCATGAGGAAGCGCAGCAGCTCGTATTCCTTCAGGGTCAGGTTCACCGGCTTGCCCTCTGCGGTGACGGTATGCTTCATGTGGTCCAGGCTCACCCCGCCGGCGGCCAGGGTCTGGGCGGGCTGGCTGACGCCGCTGCGGCGCAGCACCGCCTTGATCCGAGCGATCAGCTCCATCACCCCAAAGGGCTTGATGACGTAGTCGTCCGCGCCCTGGTCCAGCCCTTCCACCCGGTCGGACTCGGCGCCCCGGGCGGTGAGGATGATCACCGGAATGGCCATGGTGCGCTGGTGGCTCTTCAGCTTTTGCAGCAGGGCCAATCCGTCGTCCTGGCCGGGCAGCATGATGTCCAGCAGGATCAGGTCGGGGAGGGGGCCATGGGCCATGGCCTTCTCAAAGGCGCTCCCCTCGGGGAAGCCCATGGCCTCGTATCCGGTCTGCTTCAGGGCATAGACCAGCAGGTCCCGAATGTTTACGTCATCCTCCACGTAATAGATCATTCTTCGGCCTCCTTATGGGTTCCGGTGACGGCGAACTGCACCCACTCGGCGATATTCACCGCATGGTCGCCGATGCGTTCCAGGTACTTGGCGATCATCATCAGGTCCAGGGCCTGCGCTCCGTTCATGGGCTCCTGGGCGATCCAGGCCACCAGTTCGTCCCGCACCGCCCCGAACAGCTGATCCTGCCGGTCGTCGTCGGCGATCACCCGCTGGGCCGCTTCCATATCCCGGGCTACAAAGGCGCTCACCGCCGCCTTCACCATGGCGATGGCCTGGTCCCCCATGTCGGGGATATGCACCGGGGCCCGCTCAAAGGTTCGGGGGTCCAGCATGGTAACCAGCTCGGAGATATCCGCCGCCTGGTCGCCGATGCGCTCCATGTCCGTTATCATTTTAAGCGCTGCGGAGATAAAGCGCAAGTCCTTGGCCACCGGTTGCTGCTGGAGCAGCAGCCGGATGCACATCTGCTCGATCTCCCGCTCCTTCTGGTCCACGGCGTGGTCGAAGGCCATCACCTCCCGGGCCAGGGGCAGGTCCTGGCGGCACAGCGCCTTAACGCCCCCGCCAATGGCGTATTCCACCATGCCGCCCAGCTCGATGAGGGCGGCGTTGAGGCGGTTGAGTTGTTCGTCAAACCGGCTGCGCATCATCCAAACCTCCCGGTAATATAGTCCTCGGTGCGGCTGTCCGAGGGGGTGGAGAACAGGGTCTGGGTATCGCCGCACTCGATCATCTGCCCCAGCAGGAAAAAGCTGGTGCGGTCGGAGATGCGCACCGCCTGCTGCATGTTGTGGGTGACGATGACGATGGTATAGCGCTTTTTGAGTTCCAGGGCCAATTCCTCGATCTTGGCGGTGGAAATGGGGTCCAGAGCGCTGGTGGGCTCGTCCATCAGCAGGGCCTCCGGCTCCACCGCCAGGGCCCGGGCGATGCACAGCCGCTGCTGCTGCCCGCCGGACAGGCCCAGGGCGCTGGTCTTCAGCCGGTCCTTCACCTCGTCCCACAGGGCGGCGCCTCGCAGGGCGCTCTCCACCAGCTCGTTCAGCCGGGCCCGCGCCCGCACGCCGTGGGTGCGGGGGCCGTAGGCGATGTTGTCGTAGATGCTCATGGGGAAGGGATTGGGCTTTTGAAACACCATGCCCACCCGCTTGCGCAATTGGTTGACATCCATGCCCTGATAGACGTCCTCCCCGTCCAGGGCGATGCGGCCCTGGATGCGGCAGTCGGGAACCAAATCGTTCATCCGGTTGAGGGATTTGAGCAAGGTGGATTTTCCGCAGCCCGAGGGCCCGATGAGGGCGGTAATCTGCCTGTCCGGTATGGCCAGGCTCACGTCCTTGAGGGCTTGAAAGCCGCCGTAAAACAGGTCTACGTGCTCAATGTCGAATTTGTTCACCCATTTCATCCTTTCCCAATGCGCCGGGCGATAAAGGCCGACAGCGCGTTAATGCCCACCACCAGCGCCAGCAGCACCGCCGCCGTGGCGTATGCCTGGTCGATGTACAGCGCCTCGGTGGACAGGGCGTACATGTGTACCGATAGGGTGCGCACCGAAGAAAACAGGCTGTCCGGCAGCTTGGCCACCGAGCCCGCGGTGTACATCAGCGCCGCCGTCTCCCCCACGATACGCCCGATGGCCAGGATCACCCCCGCCAGGATGCCCGGCACCGCGCTGGGCAGCACGATGGCGAATACCGTGCGCAGCCGGCCCGCCCCCAGGCCAAAACTGCCCTCCCGATAGGAATCGGGCACCGACAGCAGCGCCTCCTCGGTGGTGCGCATGATGAGGGGCAGGATCATGATGGCCAGGGTGCAGGCCCCCGCCAGCAGGGAATAGCTCCACTTGAGCCGGGTGACGAAAAAGAGCATTCCGAACAGCCCGTACACGATGGAGGGGATGCCGGACAGGGTCTCGCTGGTGAGGCGAACCACCCCCACCAGCTTGTTGCCCCGCCGGGCGTACTCCACCAGGTACACGGCGGAGAGTATGCCCAGGGGCGCGGCGATGGCCAGGGCGAGGGCGGTCATGATCACCGTATCGATGATGGCCGGGGTCATGGACACGTTTTCCGTGGTATAGGTCCAAGCAAACAGCTGGGGCGTGAGGGCGGGCACGCCTTTGATCAACACATAGCCCACCAATAGGGCAAAGACTCCCGCCGTAATGCCGGCGCCGCCCCACACCGCCCAGCGCAACATTCTGGACAGGGTAAAGGTTTTTTTCATGGGTTACGCCACGCCCTTTCGCTTCAGCAGGGAAAAACATAGGTTGATGATGAGGATAAACACGAACAGCACCGCCGCCGTGGCGATGAGGGCCTCCCGGTGCAGGTCGGCGGCGTAGCCCATCTCCATCACGATGCCCGTGGTGAGGGTACGCACCCCCTTGAGCAGCCCTGCGGGCATGCGCGCCTGGTTGCCCGCCACCATGATCACCGCCATGGTCTCCCCGATAGCCCGGCCCACCCCCAGGATTACCCCCGCCATGATGCCCGACCGGGCGGCGGGGACGATGGTGAAGAACACGCTGCGCTCGTGGGTGGCGCCCAGGGCCAAGCTGCCCTCGTAGTAGCTTTCCGGCACCGCCCGCAGGGCCGATTCCGCCACCCCGATGATGGTGGGCAAAATCATCATTCCCAGCAGCAGGGAGGCGGTGAGCATGCTGTTGCCGTCCCCGCCAAAGGTATGGGACACGAAGGGCACCATCACCACCATGCCGAAGAAGCCGTATACCACCGAGGGAATGCCGGCCAGCAGGTTGACGCAGGGCTTTAATACCCTGTACAGCTTGGGCGGGCAAAACCGGGCCAGGAAAATGCTGGTGAGCAGCGCCACCGGCACCCCCACGATCAGCGCCCCGGCGGTGACGTATACGCTGCCCAGGATCATGGGCAGGATGCCGTACATATCGTTGCCCGGTTTCCACTTCTGCCCCAGCAGGAAGGCCGCCGGGCCGATTTCGTGGATGGCCGGAACGGCGCTGCCCAGCAAAAACAGGCAGATCAAGGCCACCGCCGCGATAGAGGTACATGCGGCCAGTCCGAAGACCAGCCGCATGACGTTTTCACGCCATTTGCCTTTCATAGCGCTCAGGCGATCACGTCAGACCAGTTCAGCACCGCGCCGGTGTAGATGTCCTGAACGGTCTGGGTGGCGATGTCGGCCAGGGGATTGGCGTTGTTGACGATGACGGCGATGCCGTCCATGGCGATGACGGTGGCGGTGACGCCCTTCTCGATCTCGGAATCCTTCAGCGCCCGGGAGGCCATGCCGATATCGCACACCCCGTCTACCGTGGCGTTGACGCCGGTGGTGGAGTCGCTGAGCTGAATCTCGATGTCTACCTTGGCGTTGAGGGCGTTATAGGCCTCCTTCAGCTTTTCCATCACCGGGGTCACGGAGGAAGAACCGGCGATGATCAGCTTGCCTTCTGCGGCACCGCCGGCAAAGGGCGCGCCTTCCGCAGCGGCGATGTAGCCGTTGTCCTCGATGACCTGCTGGCCCTGGGCGGAGAGGATGAAGTCGATGAAATCCTGGGCGGCGGCGCTGACTTCGCCCATGGTGGTGATGTTAAAGGGGCGGGCGATGGCGTAGGTGCCGTCCTTCACCGTCTGGGTGGTGGCGGGCACCCCGTCCACGGACAGGGCCTTTACGCTGTCGTTCATGGAGCCCAGGGATACGTAGCCGATAGCGTACTGGTTGCCCGATACGGTGGTCATCATCACGGAGGTGGAATTGGTGATGATGGCTTCCTCGGTGGTCATGTCCTCGTCCTGGCCCTGGTCGTTCTCCTGCTCTACCCCCACCAGCTCGATGAAAGCGCCCCGGGTGCCGGAGCCATCCTCCCGGGAAACCACCGTGATGGGATTGGCGGCGTCAAAGGCTTCCGCCATAGCTGCGCCACTCATCAAAACGCACAAGGTAAGCGCTATGCTGATAATCTTCTTCATGATTCTTTCCTCCTGTTTTTTGATTACGGACAAAGTGTAGCGCTTTCGGGTAAATGGCGAATACCGGGTTCATCAAATCAACGTAAAACCACGTCTGGCCACAGTCCGGAGCCCAAAACGCCCAGGACAGCCCCCATCAAAGAACAAGGCCCCCTCAGAAAGTACGGCAGCCCCCGGCGAAGGGCAAGGCGGCAGCGCATAACCGCTCCCGGCTCAGGACAGGGGGGCCGGGCATACCTGCGGGGACCGGGCCATATCATCAAGCGTAAGGAAGGGAGGGATTGAGGTGCCGGTGCCTTGGGAATTGGTGGCTTCCTTCGCGTTGGGGTTGGTCCTTCTGTATCTCATGGGATGGTTGTTGCTGGTGCCGATGCGTTTCCTGTGGCGGCTGATAGCGGGCGGCCTGTTGGGCGGCCTGTGCTTATGGGTGGTCAACCAATTTTCCGGCCTGACCGGATTTACGGTACCCCTCAATCCCTTCACCGCCCTGATCGTGGGCTTCTTAGGCTTGCCCGGCGCGGGCCTGGTGATCGCGCTAAAACTGCTGCTGTAGGGCAGACAAAATCTTTGAGCCGCCGGGGAATCCCGGGAACTCATCGCCCCCAAGTCCCAATCCGCCCTGGAGGATTGGGGCTTGGGGGCGAGCCTCTTGGGGAAACCCGGCGAAACGGGACTCTATCGGGATATTTTACTTGACATCGGAGCGCGGGAAGCCTATACTCTCTCTAGATATTGGCCTCGGAATGACGGGGAAAGATCGTACCTGCCGCCGCAGCAGAGAGAATGCGCCGTTGGCTGAAAGCGCGTTTGGCTGGCGAAGTGCGTGGACCACCCCCCGATCGAGGCGCGCTTGGGGCCCGATATAGCCCCGCAAGTGGTTTGAAACAAGTTGGGTGGAACCGCGGGCAAAATGTCCGTCCCTTCATGGGGGCGGTTTTTTTATTTAGAGGAGGATGACCATGAATCTCACCATTAACGGCGAAGTAAAGCATTTTGAGGATGGCATGAATGCCCTGGACATCGCGGGCAAGCTGCCCGGCGACGTGAAAAAAACCGCCCTGGCCGCCAAGCTGGACGGCCAGGTGATCTCCCTGGTGCAGCCCATTCAGGGCGACCATGTTTTGGAGCTGCTCACCTTTGACGACGAGGACGGCCGCAAGACCCTGCGCCATACCGCCAGCCACGTGCTGGCCCAGGCGGTGCTGCACCTGAACCCCAAGGCCAAGCTGGCCATCGGCCCCGCCATCGAGAACGGCTTCTATTACGACTTCGACGTGGAGGAGCCCTTTACTCCCGAGTTTTTGGCCCAGGTGGAAAAGGAGATGGCCCGCATCATCAAGCGCAACGAGCGGCTGGAGCGCTTTGAACTGCCCCGCGCCGAGGCCCTGGCCTTCTGCGAAAAGGCGGGACAGCCCTACAAGGTGGAGTTGATTCAGGACCTGCCCCAGGACGCGGTGATCTCCTTCTACCGCCAGGGCGACTTTACCGACCTGTGCGCCGGGCCCCATCTGCCCTCCACCGGCAAGGTGAAGGCCTTTAAGCTCACCAGCATCGCCGGCGCCTACTGGCGGGGCGACGAGCACAACAAGATGCTCCAGCGCATTTACGGCACCGCCTTCTTCGACAAGGAATCCCTGGACGCCTATCTCCAGCGCCTGGAGGAGGCCAAGAAGCGGGACCACCGCCGCTTGGGCCGGGAGCTGGACCTGTTCGCCATCTTCGACGAGGGCCCCGGGTTCCCCTTCTTCTTCCCCAAGGGCATGGTGCTGCGCAACCTGCTGGAGGACTACTGGCGTCAGATTCACCGGGAGCACGGCTATGAGGAGATCAAGACCCCCATTATCCTCTCCCGGGCCCTGTGGGAGCGCTCCGGCCATTGGGATCACTACAAGAACAACATGTACACCACCCGCATCGACGATCAGGATTTCGCCATCAAGCCCATGAACTGCCCCGGCGGCATTCTGGTCTACAAGCGCAAGCCCTGGAGCTACCGGGACCTGCCCTGCCGCAGCGGCGAGCTGGGCCTGGTACACCGCCACGAGCTGTCCGGCGCCCTCCACGGGCTCATGCGGGTGCGCTGCTTCACCCAGGACGACGCCCACATCTTCATGACCCCCGAGCAGATCAAGGACGAGATCAAGGGCGTGTACAACCTGATCGACCAGGTATACAGCGTATTTGGCTTTAAATATCACGTGGAGCTGTCCACCCGGCCGGAAAACTCCATCGGCACCGACGAGATGTGGGCCCAGGCCACCGACGGCCTCCAGGGCGCTTTGGACGAGCTGGGCGTGAACTACGTGGTCAACGAGGGCGACGGCGCCTTCTACGGCCCCAAGATCGACTTCCACCTGGAGGACAGCATTGGCCGTACCTGGCAGTGCGGCACCATTCAGCTGGACATGAACCTGCCCGAGCGCTTCGACCTGACCTATACCGGCCCCGACGGGGAAAAGCACCGGCCGGTGATGATCCATCGGGTGGTGTTCGGCTCCATTGAGCGCTTCATCGGCATCCTCACCGAGCACTTCGCGGGGGCGTTCCCCCTGTGGCTCAGCCCGGTCCAGGCGCGGATCATGACCATCACCAACCGGGCCGACCAGGCCGCCCTGGCCCTCCAGAAGCAGCTGGAGGCGGCGGGCCTGCGCAACGAGATCGACCTGCGCAACGAGAAGATCGGCTTTAAGATTCGAGAGGCCCAGGTGCAGAAGGTGCCCTACATGCTGGTATTGGGCGACAAAGAGGCCGAGAGCGGCATGGTTTCCGTGCGCTCCCGCAAGGCGGGGGATTTGGGCTCTATGTCCGCCCAGGCCATCATCGACGCCATGGTTCAGGAGGTCAAGGAAAAGGCCCTGTAGCCGTCCTGGCGGCGGCCCGGCGCGAAATGCGCCGGGCCGCTTTTCATATTTCCCGTATTTTTATCTTCCGTTCGCCCGAAACTGTGGTATGATAATGGGCGTATAGGAGGTGGCGGGGACATGTTCGAGATTCATTCCAATTATGAGCCCCGGGGCGACCAGCCCCAGGCCATCGCCGCCCTGTCGGAGGGCCTGGCCCAAGGGCTGCGCCACCAGGTTCTGCTGGGCGTCACCGGCTCGGGCAAGACCTTTACCATGGCCAACATCATCCGCCAGCTTCAGCGCCCCGCCCTGGTCATCGCCCACAACAAGACCCTGGCCGCCCAGCTGGCCGCCGAGTTCCGGGAGTTCTTTCCCCACAGCGCCGTGGGCTATTTCGTTTCCTATTACGATTACTATCAGCCGGAAGCCTACATCGCCTCCTCCGATACCTTTATCGAGAAGGACGCTTCCGTCAACGATGAAATCGACCGCATGCGCCACAGCGCCACCGCCTGGCTGGCCGAGCGGCGGGACGTGGTCATCGTGGCGTCGGTGAGCTGCATTTACGGCATGGGCGACCCGGAGGAATATACCGGCTTGTCCATTTCCCTGCGGGAAGGGCAGGCCCTGGACCGGGACCAGCTGCTGCTCCAGCTCATCGACATCCAATATACCCGCAATGATTTCGACTTTCAGCGAGCCACCTTCCGGGTGCGGGGCGACGTGGTGGAGATCATCCCTGCCGGGTACAACGAAAAGGCGCTGCGGGTGGAATTTTTCGGGGACGAGATCGAGCGCATTTCCGAGATCGACACCCTGACCGGCGCGCCCCTGCGCCACCTGTCCCACGTGATGGTGTTCCCCGCCAGCCACTACGTCACCAGCCGGGACAAACTGGAGGACTGCCTGACCCGCATCGAGGCGGACCTGAAAACCCAGCTGGCCCTGTTCCGGGAAAAGGGCCAGCTGCTGGAGGCCCAGCGCCTGGAGCAGCGCACCCACTACGACATCGAAATGATGCGGGAGATCGGCTACTGCAACGGCATTGAGAACTATTCCCGCTATTTCGACGGTAGGCAGCCCGGGGAGCCGCCCTTCACCCTGCTGGACTACTTCCCCCAGGACTTCATCGTGTTTATCGACGAGTCCCACGTGACCATTCCGCAGATCCGGGCCATGTACAACGGGGACTACGCCCGCAAAAAATCCCTGGTGGAATACGGGTTCCGCCTGCCGTCGGCTTTCGACAACCGGCCCCTGCGCTTTGAGGAGTTTGAGGGAAAGGTGGGGCCCACCATCTACGTGTCCGCCACCCCCGGCCCCTACGAGATGGAGCGCGCCCAGCAGGTAGTGGAGCAGATTATCCGGCCCACCGGGCTCATCGACCCGGAGATCATCGTGCGGCCCGCCAAGGGGCAGGTGGACGATTTGCTGGACGAGATCCGCCGGGTGACCGCCCAGGACCAGCGGGTACTGGTGACCACCCTGACCAAGCGCATGGCGGAGAGCCTCACCCAGTACCTTCGGGAAATGGAGGTGCGGGTGGAATACCTGCACTCCGACGTGGAAACCCTGGAGCGCACCCGGCTGATCCGCTCTTTGCGCCTGGGGGAATTCGACGTGCTGGTGGGCATCAATCTGCTGCGGGAGGGCCTGGACATGCCCGAAGTCTCCCTGGTGGCCATTCTGGACGCGGACAAGGAGGGCTTTTTGCGCAGCGAAACCAGCCTCATTCAGACCATCGGCCGCGCCGCCCGCAACGTAGACGGCCGGGTAATCATGTACGCCGACCAGCCCACCGGGTCCATGATGCGGGCCATCGCCGAAACCAACCGCCGCCGGGCGCTGCAAATGGCCTACAATGAACAGCACCACATTCAGCCCCAGACCGTGCGCACCGCGGTGCGGGAGCTGATGGAAATCTCCCGGGCGGTGGACGAGAGCGCCGCCGGGGCGCTGCCCGAGGAGGAAAGGCGCATGGCCATCGACCGGCTGGAGGAGCAGATGCTGGCTGCCGCCGGGGATTTGGATTTCGAGCGGGCCGCCCAACTGCGGGATCAGATGCTGGCCCTCAAGGGAGAAAAGCCCATGGCTACCGGCGAGAAATCCCGAATGGCCAAACGCCGGCGCGGGCAGGGAAAGCGCAAGGGCTAAGGCCCGTCCAAGGGCCTGCCCCCTACGACGGGGCGGCCCTTGGATGGATGCGGCAGCGCCATAGCCGGAAATTTTCCGGCGGCGAAGGGGCCCGTTCCCCCGCCTGCGTTATGTTTCACAGCCTTTCCCGGCGCCTTTCCCTGGCGTTGTCCCGCCGCCCCTTCTCCGTAGCCCTCAGTCCCCCGGGACCCCAACGCCTCCGGCCCCGCCGCTCCATCCTGGGGCGGCGGGGCCGGAGGCGTTGGCCATCTACTTATGATACCGTTCCCCCGCGTTGATCTTGCAGGCGCGGTACAGCTGCTCCAGCAGGATGACCCGCATCAGCGGATGGGGAAAGGTAAGCCGGGAAAAGGACAGGCGATGTTCCGCCCGGCGCAGTACCGCCTCGGACAGGCCCAGGGAGCCGCCGATCACCAGCACCAGCCGCCGCCCGTCGGACCAGTCCTCCAGAAGGTGGGCCAAGCCGGGGGAATCGGGGGCTTGGCCCTGGATGCACAGGGCCGCCACCCGGTCCTCCGGCCGGATGTGCTTGAGCAGCGCCGCCCCTTCCTTGTCCATGGTCTGGCGCAGCAGCGCCGGACCGGCGTGAGCCGGTTCCGGCTGGTCGTCCACCTCCTGCACCTGAAACTTGCCGTACCGGGACAACCGCTTCAGGTATTCGGCGCAGGCCTGGCGCTGCCAGTCCTCTTTCAGCCGCCCCACGCACAACACCAGCGCCTGCATCACAGCACCCCCCACAGGGACAATAGATCGATGAGGTACACGCACAGGGTCGTGACCAGCCCGCCCGCTAACACCACGATGGCGCTCAGGGGCATGGCCTGGCGTGGCTGGGGGGGCGCGTTTTCACTGTCCCCTACGGCCCACACGCCCCACGTCAGCCCGCACAGCACCATACCGTATAGCCCGGTTCGGGCCAACAGCGTCCACACCCCCTGAAGCCCACCGATCTGCGCCAGCAAGGTTTGGCCGGTCTGGCCGCCGCCGGAAAGGACCAGGCTTAGTCCGTTATACAGCAGGTGGAACAACATACCGGCGTACAGGGACCCGGAGCCCAGCACCAGCGCCCCCAGGGCCAGACCCAGCGCCAGATGGACGGGAAACCCCTCCACGCTGCCATGGAGGCAGGCGAAGAGCAGCCCGCTCATGACCAGGGCCCGGCGGCTGCCCCGCCGCTCCCAGGCGCTGAGGATCATGCCCCGGAACATCAGCTCCTCGCATACTGCGGGAAGCAGCGCCGAGAGGAGCAGCGCCATCAGGCCGTTGTCCATCGCCGGGGCGGCCAGGGACAACCGCGCCCCCAGGACCTCCAGCAGCACCAGCCACAGCGTGCCCAGGCTATCCGCCAGGAACAGGGCCGCTACCGCAGCCAGGGCGCACAAAAAAAGCGCCAAGGGTGGGCAGCGCCGCAGGCGCAGCCCCGTGCCCATGCCGGGCCGCTCCTGACAATAGCGGGCCACGGGCAACAGCAAAAAGCCGGCCTGGTAGAGCAGGTTCAGCCCCCAGTTCACCCCCTGACCGTCCAGGCCAGGAAAGGCCAGCGCCACCAGATAGCCCGCCAGATTCAGCGCCACCCGCCCAACGCAGGCCAAAAAGTACAGCGCCGCCGCCGCCTCCAGGGTGGGGCGGCGGGGCCAGCCCGGAAAATCTGCGTCCATGTGATAGCGTTGAGCCATATCATATCTCCCCGCTGGCCAAGTGATACACCCCGGTGAGGCAATCCCGCCGGGCCACTTCCAGGGCGCTCACCCATGTCCCCGCCTGCTCCAGGCACTGGGCCACGGTGCGGTAGGCCAACTCCGGAAAGTTGTTTTCCCGGCTCAGGTGGCCCAGCAGGATGCGCTTGACCCCCCGGGCCGCCAGCTCCTGGGCAGCCCGGGCCGCGTCCTCGTTGGACAGGTGCCCCTTCCGGCCCAGAATGCGGCGCTTGAGCTCGTAGGGATAGCGCCCCGCCTTGAGCATTTCCACGTCGTGGTTAGATTCCAGCAGCAGCAGGTCGCACCCCTCCAGGGGGTCCATCCAGCTATCGCTCAGGTGGCCCAGGTCGGTGGCCACCGCCACCTTGATCCCCTGGGCGGCAAAGGCGTAGCCCACCGGCTCCGCCGCGTCGTGGGGGATGGGGAAGGGCGTCACCTCCACCTGATTCAGGTAAAAGTCCTGTCCGGCGGGTATGACCCGGCGGTTGGCCGGGTCGATGGCCCCCACCTTGCCCGCCATGGCCTCCCAAGTGCCCTGGGTGGCGTATACCGGCAGGTGATACCGCCGGGACAGCACCCCTATGCCGGCGATATGGTCGGCGTGTTCATGGGTGACCAGCAGGGCGTCGAGCATGTCCGGCGCCACGTCCAGCTTTTTAAGTTCCGCGGCGATGCGCGCTCCGGACACCCCCGCGTCCACCAGCAGCCGGGTATCCTGAATGCGCACATAGGTAGCATTGCCGCTGGAACCGCTGAACAGCGGCGCAAAATCCATCTGCAAGCAGGGTCACGCCTTCCTCGTTGATTCTTCGGTTTGAAAAGAGGGGCCTTGTTCCGGCCTCTCGTCCAGCAGCGCCCGCAGCGCCGCCGCCACCTCCCGGGCCCCCTCCAGGGTGTTGAGATGGGCCCGCGCCCGGGCGCATCCCGGGTATCCGGACAGGTACCAGGCGGCGTGGCTGCGCATCTCCAGCACCGCGCTGCGCTCTCCCCGCAGGGCCACCTCCATGTCCAGATGCCGCAGGGCGGTTTCTACCCGCTGGGCAAAGCTGGGCGGCGGGCAGGGCGCCCCCTTCAGGGCGCAGGCGATTTGCCGGAATATCCAGGGATTGCCCCGGGCCGCCCGGCCCACCATCACCCCGGCGCACCCCGTCTCCCGCATCATGTCCAGGGCCCGTTGGGCGCTGGTCACGTCCCCATTGCCGATCACCGGAATGGACAGCGCCGCCGCCGCCTCGCCGATGAGGGACCAGTCCGCCGCGCCGCCGTAGAACTGGGAGCGGGTGCGGGGGTGCAGAGTCACCGCCGCCGCCCCGGCTTCCTGGGCCACGCGGCACAGCAGCAGGGCGTTTTTGTGGTCCTCGTCCCAACCGGCTCGCAGCTTCACCGTCACCGGGCAGGGCACCCGGCGGACCACCGCCTGGATGACCGCCCCAGCCAAGGCGGGCTGGCGCATCAGGGCCGCGCCGTCGCCTCCGGACACGATCTTGGGGGCGGGGCAGCCCATGTTCAGGTCGATAAAGTCGAACCCCGGATACAGCCGCCCGGCCGCCTCGGCCATAATCTGGGGCTCGTGGCCGAAAAGCTGCAAGCCCAACAGGCCCTCCCGGTCCGGTTGGCGGGCCAGCAGGGCCAATGTCTGCCTGGACTGAGGGGCGTACAGGTAACCCTTGGCGCTGAGCATCTCGGTCACCGCCCAGGCCGCGCCCTGCTGGTAGCACAGCAGGCGAAAGGGCATATCGCTGACCCCCGCCATGGGCGCCAGGCCCCCGCCGGCGGGGAAGGTCAGGCCGCCGATGGTCATGAGGCGGCGGGCGCTGGGGTGGGCGCGGGCGTGGCGGTGGGCGCCGGGGTGGGCTCCAAAATCACCTGGGTCTGGGTCATGCCCGCGATCTTCCATTGCCCCTTTTCCCGATACAGGGTCATGCGGTAGCGCCCGCCCTGCCAGGCGGGGGGCGATGAAGAGAGCACGCCGCTCTCCACCAGGGATTTTTTGCTGGACAGGATGGTCCCCTTGATCTCCGGCACCCGGTAGACGATGGTGGCCTGGGCGGTATCCTCCCAGGGCCAGCTCCACACCCACTCCAGGGTGACGTCGGACTCAAAGGAGGTGATGTCGTAATTGGCGTAGGGCGATTCATCGGAATAGCCCACGTTCAGTGCCTCGTCGGCATAGAGAAAATCGTCCCGGAAGAAGTTGTGCAGGTCCTCGCCGCCCTCCCGGGTGAGGATGACCTGGGTTCGCAGCTCCATGCCGTCGGACAGCAGGATGTAGATGTTGGCCGCGTTCATGGACAGGTAAAAGGCCAATATGAGCACCGCCACCACCACCGTAAACACCAGCAGCCGCGACGCGATAAACCACATGAAACGACGTACGTACTTCACCTTGGCATGTCTCCAATCCGCCCCGTGGGGCTGCTCCCATTATACCACCATCGCGCCTGTGCGCTCAAGGAAGAAAGGGTTACGCCGGGCGCTGCGCCCCCCATTCCCCGGCCGGGGCGTCCGGGAGCTAATCCATGGTTTCCAGCAATTCCCGCATGTCCTCGATCATCTGCTCGTCCTGCAGGCGGAACTTAAACTCTACCCGGCGGGAGGCGGTCTTATCCACCGTGCCGTCCTCGGCGTAGATGGGGTTGGAATAGCTGCGGCCGTTGGCCGTGGCAATCTGGCGCAGGCGCTGCTTCTGGCCGCCGGTGATCTGGTTGTAATCGTCCCCCAGGATGTACTCCATCACCGACAGCGCCCGCTCCTGGGACAACTTCAGGTTGCTCATGTAGGTGCCGTCGGTGTCGGTATGGCCTTCGATGATGATCTCCGCGATGTTGGCGCTGTTCTGGGGATCCATCAGCACCGACAGGTATACCGGCAGGAACTCGTCCAGCACCCGCTTGCCTTCCTCCTTGAGCTCGGACTTGGCCACATCAAAGAGCACGTTGGCGTCCAGGGTGATGGAACCGGTCTGCTGGTCCACCGTGGCCCGAATGCCCGCCTCCTGCATGGCCTGGGCCAGGGAGGCGATGATGCGGGCCCGAACGCCCACCAAGGCGTCCAGCTTTTCCTGCTGCTGGGCCATCTGGTCCTGCTGCTGGCTGAGCAGCGCCCGGGCCGCGTCCATGTCCAGCTGCTGCTGCTCCAACAGGGCCTGCTGCTGGGACAGCTGGGCTTGGGCCTGGTCCAGGGCGGACTGCTGGCTCTCCAGCAGGGCGTTCTTTTCCTCCAGCTCGGTGCGCTGCTGAGACAGCATGGCCTCGGAGGAATTGAGCTCCTCCTCGAACAACAGCAGTTTGGCCTGTTGGGTGATCAGCTCCTGCTCCGATTGGGTCAGCTTTTCCTGGGAGGCCTTTAGCTCCTCGTCCTTGACGGTGAGCTCGGCCTCCTTCTGGTCCAACAGCCCCGACTGGCGCATCAGCTCCGCCGTCTTGATCTCCAGCATGTCCAGGTATTGGTACACGCTGTAAAACATCACCAGCACGAAGATCAACAGCAGGGCGCTCATCAGGTCGGAAAAGCTGAGCCAAAAGCTGCCCGCCCCTTGGGACGGCCTGGAGCCCTTGCTCCGCCGGGTAGTATACCGCATAATTCCCTCCTATCGATTGGGGTACATGGCCTGGGTCAGCCGGTCCACCGCCTCGTCCAGGGCGTCCTGAGCCCGGCGCAGGGCGTCGGTGAGCCGGTCCGCCTGCCGGGCGTATAGATCCGCCGCCCCATCCACCGTGTCGGGCAGCCGGGCGATGGTGTTTTTCACGTCCTCGATTACCCAACCCATGCGCTCCACCACTTCGTTGGTGGACTTGAAAAAGGCGTTGTAGGTGCGATCGATGTCCTTGGAGATGCCGCCCACCAGCGCCTTGTGGTTGGCGGCCAGCACGTCCCCGGATTGCTTCAGGGAAGCGGCGGCCTCCCCCATGGACTGCTTCAGGGAAGCGGCGGCCTCCCCCATGGACTGGGCCGCGGCCTGGCTTTCGGCGCTGAAGGCGTGCATAAACTTTTCCCCTGCGGCCTGGAAACGGTCCAGGGACTCGCTCACCTGGCTTTGCAGGTGGCCCACCGCCTGCAGGTAGTTGTTGTACTGCCTGGCCACCAGCTCCAGGTGCTCCCCGTTGGCGGCCAGGCGGTCTTGGTTCTCCCCCGCTTGGGCCGCGGCGGCGTTCAGCTTTTCCAGGTATTCATCCAGCCGGGTGGCGAAGGCCCCGGACAGCTGGGCCGCCTGGACGATGTTGTGGGATACCTGGCCCAGCCCCTCGATGCACTGACGCAGGTAGTCGTTCAGCTTCACCTGGTTGCGGCCGGTCTCCTCCAAGGTCTGGGCCAGCTGCTGGAACTGGCCGTCCATGGCCGCGTTCATCTGTTGCATGAACCGCTGCACCACCAAGTCCACGCCCCGCAGCTGCTCCCGGGTGGCGAAGGCCATGAATTCATCCAGGCTGTTTTGCAGTCCCTGGTAGCTCTTGCCGATGGACATGGCGATGCCCTTGCCCATCTTGTCCACCAGGTCGGAGGACAGGTTCTCCGCCATGCGGGAAATCAGCGCGGTCTGCTCCTGCTGGTAGATGGCGATCTGGGTCATGGGGTCCACAGACACCACCCCGGCGTACTCGTTCATGGCGCTGTAAAAGCTGGTCAGCGCCCGCAGGGCCGAGCCGTTGACGATGCGCACGATAAGGGTGGTGGCAATGCTGCCCACCACGCCCACGATGGAAGTGGTGAAGGCGTAGCGCACCCCGGGCAGCAGGGTGCGGATGGAGGCCATAACTGCCTCGGAATCCTGCATGTCGAAGCCGGAAAGGCCGGTGGTCATGCCGATCAGCGTGCCCAGAAAGCCCAAGGACACCATGAGCCCCGGGGCCGCGTCGGCGAATTGGGCCCGGCCCGGCGCGTCGATCACCGTCTCCTCGTTGATGAAATCCTCCACATTGCTGGGATTATGGAATTCGCCGTCGGCGAAAAAGAGGTTGTTCAGGTATTCCTTCCAATGGGGATAGAGCGCGCCTTTGCCCAGGAAATCCTCCTCCTGCCAGGAACGCTTGGAGTGTTCGCCCTTTCTGATCTGCCGCACCGCCCGGCCCAATAGGCGCCGGGTGTTGACGACGGGCGCTACGCATTTCACCATGACGATGACGAACAGCACCGCGATGGCTATGTAGACCAAGGCGCTGGCAAGGTCTGTGGTTAAGCTTGCCATGAATTGGGTCATCCAATCCCATCCTCTCTCTCGCCGGGATGGCGCAAATTGTCAATAAGCCTTGGACGGCACAAAAGCCGCCCAGGTTCCCTATATTCCCTATGTATTATACCAGAGCCGCCGCCGCAATTCAATGGCGCAATTGGGACAATTCCCACCAGAACGGGGGGAGGCCGGTAAAACCGTGCCTCCAACGGGGGCGCCTTCCCGGCGGAAGGCGCCCCCGCCTTTATACCCCCCGCGCCGGGCCGGCCGCCGGAATCGCCTTGGCGATTCCGGC